>CACHTK010000064.1 GCA_902582765.1 uncultured Pelagibacteraceae bacterium | reverse complement strand
ATATTTTATTATTTTTTAATTGCACAACATTAGTTTTAGAGTAAGGTGATATTTCATCTAGACCATCCTCACTATTTACAATCCACGCAAATTTTAAATTTAGATTTTTTAATGCATTTGCAAAAACTTTAAGAAGTTTATTATCAAAAACACCAATTACCTGCCTTTCAACAAGTGCTGGGCTGCTTAATGGACCTATCATATTAAAAATAGTCCTTTTTCCTATTTTTTTTCTTGTTGGACCAACATATTTCATTGCAGAATGATAATTTGGAGCGAACATAAAGCCAAAATTGTCATTTTTAATCTGTTCCTCGATTTGATTTGGTTCTAAGTTGATATTTATATTTAAGGCTTCAAGAACGTCAGCAGACCCACATTTTGATGAAACTGCTTTATTTCCATGCTTTGCTACTTTAACACCCATACTTGCTAACAATAGCGCTGATGCCGTTGAAATATTTAGAGTATCTTTTCCATCTCCACCAGTACCACAAGTATCAATGCAGTTTTCAACTTTTACTCTTTTTGACTTATCTCTTAATATATATACACCACCAGCTATTTCATCTGAAACCTCACCCTTATCTGATAATAAAGTTAAAAAATCATAAATTTGTTGGTCACTAGCTTCACCATTCATTAAAATCTTAAATGCATTTTTACTCTCTTCAAAATTTAAATTTATTTTATTTTTGAGCTTTTCTAAAAAATGATCCATTTTTACTCTTTTACAAAGTTCTCTAAAATTTTTAAACCATATTTTGTTTTGATACTTTCAGGATGAAATTGAACTCCATGGATTTTGTATTGCTTATGCATTACACCCATTATTGTCCCATCTGATGTAGTAGATGTAATTTTTAAATCTTTAGATAAGGATTTTCTATCAATTACTAAACTATGATATCTGGTAGCTGAGAACTTTTTTGGTAAATTTTTTAAAATACCAATTTTCTTATTTATAATATTACTTGTTTTTCCATGCACAAGTTCTTTAGCTTGAACTATCTTAGAACCAAATATTTGACCAATGATTTGATGACCTAAGCAAACACCAAGTATTGGCATTTTTTTATACAAATTCTTTACTATCTTTAAACAATTTCCAGATTGATTAGGATTTCCAGGACCTGGAGATATAACAATTTTATTATACCTTTTTTTTAAAATGTAACGATGATCTGCCTTATCGTTTCTTAAAACATCAACTTTAGCAAAGGATGAAAGATAGTGATATAAATTGAATGTAAAGCTATCATAATTATCAATTAAAATTATTTTCATACTCTTTACTCCAAAGCCTTAATTAAAGCTTTTGCTTTATTAACTGTTTCATTAAATTCATTAATAGGTTTACTCTCAGCAACAATTCCTGCGCCTGATTGTACGTAAAATTTTTTATTTTTTGAAATTGCTGTTCTAAGTGCAATACAAGTATCAAAATCACCATTTGCAGAAAAATAACCAATACCACCAGCATAAACTTTTCTTCTAGTCGTTTCTAATTCATCTATAATCTCCATAGCTCTTATTTTAGGTGCACCGGATACCGTACCAGCAGGGAAACCAGCTAATAACGTATCAAATTTACCAAATTTTTTATTAAATATACCTTCAACATTGGAGACTATGTGCATTACATGCGAATATCGCTCTATCTTAAAACTTTCGGTTACTTTAACAGAGTTAATTTTAGAAACTTTTCCAGTATCATTTCTTCCAAGGTCAAGAAGCATTAAGTGTTCAGAGAGCTCTTTTTTATCTTTTAAAAGATCTCTTTCATAAAATTTATCTTCTTTTTTATTTTTACCTCTAGGTCTTGTGCCAGCAATAGGTCTAATAGTTATTTTATTATCTCTGAGTCTCACAAGTATCTCAGGACTTGCACCTATAATTTGAAAATCCTCAAAGTTAAAAAAATACATGAATGGGGAAGGGTTAGTAATTCTCAATTTTTTATAAATATCTAATGGTTCTTTATTAAGATCAGTTTCGAACCTTTGACTTAGAACAACTTGAAAAATATC
>CACHTK010000063.1 GCA_902582765.1 uncultured Pelagibacteraceae bacterium | reverse complement strand
TAAAAAATAATAAAGAACTTAATCCACAGGTAATCATAACTATTACATGATCTAATTTTTTAATATCTTGAACAACAATTGCGATAAAAGTTAAAGGAACTGCAAATTTCAATCCTAATTCCTCAGGCACAAACGATCCAAGAATTATTCCTGCTAATGTAGATATCTGCCAACAAACCCATAAAGTTCCACCACTTCCTAATAAATGATAATGAAGATGTGTTTCATTTCTATTTTTTTGAAAAAACTTATTAGACTCAGCAAATCCTTGGTCCACAACTAAGTAAGATATCAAAAGCTTTTTGATGAATGATAATTTTTCTAAATATTCAGATAAAACTGCCCCATATAATAAGTGTCTAGAATTAATTACCCCAACTGAAGTTACTGCAATTAATGCAGAAGCTCCTCCAGACAGAAGTTGTAAAAACACAATTTGAGACGCTCCACCAAATATAATGATAGACATTGCATAAACTAAGATAGGACTAAAACCTAACTCAATACCAATTGCTCCACATACAATGCCAAAAGGAATTACTGAAAACATATGTGGTGCAACAGCTAATATTCCTTTAGTAAATATTTGTTTTTTAGAGAGCATTTACTTAACTGGTTGAAGAGCAACTTTTAAGTATTTAGTATCTAACTTACAGTCTTTATAACCTCGTTTAACAACATTTAAATATCTTTCAGTTGGATATCTAAATTCTGTTTTATTAACCATTATATAAGTCATCACTGTTTTATTGTAATAAGTAAAATAAAGTTTTTTATAAAGAATTGGATAATCTTCATAGACATCAAGTTTTTTTTCGTCACTTTTTGATATTTCAAATAAAGCACCAGGAACTAAAGAATTTTTGCTTTTTTCAATATCAGCAGCTCTATATTTGCTTCTAAAGTTTAATCTGTAACCTTTAAATTCATATTTTTTTATGAAAACAGAGTCTTTGCATCTCCGCTTCATTTGAAAAAGATTTAGATTACTTCCGTAAGCAAAATATAGCATTACTCTAGTTCAACAATTTTAATATTTTTTGCTTTTACAAAGTCAAGTATTAGTGAATTACATAAGTTTATTTTATCTTGATCTTTTGATCTTAATACAATTGATACACCTAATTTACCTTGTCTAAAGAAAGGATAACTACCAATTTCTACATCTTTATTATTATCTTGGACGTTAGTTAACGAGCTTGCGATTTCACTTTCGTAGGTCATTAAATTTATTGTTTTACTAAGAATTGGATCACCGCCTACTAATACATTACCAAGTCCCCCAATCATTGCTTTTAATATCGATGGAACGCCTGGAAGAGAAAAAACATTTTCTACATAAAATCCTGGAGCACCGCTGGTTGGGTTTAAAATTAAATTAGCTGTAACTGGCATCTTTGCCATTTTCTGTCTTCCATCATTAAAGTTACCTGGCTCATAATATTTTTCTAAAATAGCAAAAGCCTCTTTGTGAAATCCATATTCAATATTGAAGGCTTTTGATATTGATTCTGCAGTTATGTCATCATGTGTTGGTCCAATACCACCTGTAGTAAACACATAGTTGTATTTTACTCTTAACTCATGAACAGTGTCTATAATGGTTTTTTCTACATCAGGAATTACTCTTACCTCTCCAACAGAAATTCCTAGAGAATTAAGCCAAGTAGCTAATGTACTTGTATTCAAATCTTTTGTTCTACCTGATAGTACCTCATTACCTATAATGATAATTGCTGCAGATATTTCTTTTTTATTAATCATTTCTAAATATAAATAAAATTCTATGAAATTTACCAACACTTTATTAAAAGGCAAATTACAACGCAGATATAAGAGATTTTTCACAGATATAGAAGTAAATAATAAAACTGTTGTAGCGCATTGTCCAAATACGGGCTCTATGATGGGTTTATTAGATCAAGGAAATGAAGCTTGGATAAGCGAGCACAATGATCCAAAGCGTAAATTAAAATTCACTCTAGAGATGATAAAAGTAAAAAAAAGAATAATTGGAGTAAATACTCATAGAGCAAATAGAATTGTGGAACATGCATTAGAAAATAAATTAATAAAAGAATTTAGTTCTATAAAAAATAT
>CACHTK010000062.1 GCA_902582765.1 uncultured Pelagibacteraceae bacterium | reverse complement strand
ATTACAGATACTTTAAAGAAATCAAATTTAGAGATTAATAATCTATAATTTTACTTTTTTACTATCTTCAAGTTTACCATCGAAAAAATCAAAAATATTCTGAATAGTTTCTTTTGCCATTCTTGTCATGCATTCCTCAGTGAATGCTGCCGCATGAGGACTTAAAAAAACTTTATCATTTTTTAATAGAGGATTATCAGCCTCTGGAGGCTCTACCTCAAATACATCAATTCCTGCTCCAAAAATCAAATTTTCATTCAAAGCCCTATCTAAATCTTTTTCATTTATAATACCGCCCCTTGCAGCATTTATGATGATGCAGTTTTTTTTCATCGTTTTTAGAAGTTCATAATTTATAATATTTTTAGTTTGATCAGTTAAAGGTATATGGAGTGATACAGCATCCATATCTTTAATAGCTACTGACAAATCTTCAACTTTTTTACCACCCATTTTGCTTATTGTTTCTGTATCTACAAATGGATCGTAAACAAAAACGTTCATTTCAAATCCTAAACATCTTTTGATCAACGCTTTTCCTATTCTTCCAAATCCAGCAATAAGAATGTTTTTATCCCAAATCTCTATAGTTTTTGGTAATTTATTTCGTTCAGTAAATTTTCCACTTTTGACTGAATGGTCATACATATTTTTTCTTTTTGAGATACTTAAAAGCATAAAAAGAACATGTTCTGCAACTGCTACAGCATTTGCTGTTGCAGTTATTGCTACATAGATATTTCCTTTTTTACAGCTATTTAAATCAATATTATCATAACCAACCCCATGTCTTGAAATTATTTTAAGGTTTTTTGCATTTTCAATTGCCTCAGCAGGCAATATTGAAGTTCTTAAAGAAACTGCGTCTGCATCAACAATTTTTTGTTTTACATTTTCAACACTTAAATCTTCAACAACCTCGTAACTATAGTTACTATTACTTTTTAATAATTCCATACCTTTTTCATGAATAGGTTGGACAATGAGAATTTTTTTCATAATTTAAAAAAGAAATTATACTAGTCTAGCAAGATCTCTTTTACTATTTTTAAATGTTGGAAGTGGATATTTAAATGCATACTTTCTCGGAATACATTTATTCTTTGCCTTTTCCCATAAAGCAATCCATTGCTTATAATTGTGGATAGTAATATTTTTTTTATTTTTACTTCTTACATAAAAATTGGGCAAAGGTTTCCTACCAGATGGGGTTCCAGCTCTATTGTATCTTAAATCAGCGCTAATTCTAAAATCATTAGATCTATTAGGCAATGAACAATGAATAGAATGTTTGTGTAAGATAATAATATCGCCAACATTAGCTTCTAGAAAAACTGGTTTGTAATTATCAAGTAGTTTACTATCTTTTATTTCGACCTGACCTCTATATCCCGATATATGATTCAATAGTCCCAATTTATTAATTTCTTTCACTGTAATCATACATCCATTTTTTTTTGTAGTTTTAGTAAATGGAATCCAAACAGTAACCATATCTGTTAATCTTTGTCCCAAAGATGATAATACTGCTGCATCCTGGTGCCATGGTGTTCTGCCTGAGAGACCATCGTGAACAGAATGTTTAGGTAATTTATTTTCAGGTTGTTTAATTCTGGTATTTTGAACTGGATTTGAAAGTATCTCTGGCCCTAATAATTTTTCAACCACATCCAAGATATTTCTGTGATTTATTAAATTCCATAAAGATTGAGATGCAAAATAATCACTATCTTTCTTCACATGATCTCTTGGAAGTCTAGTGTTAAAATATTGATCAAGATCATAAATATTTAGTTTTGAAATGTAAGTGTATTTTTTCCTAAAGTTATATTTAAATATTTTTTCTTTCATGTTCTCAGGAGCAAATTTAAGAACTAAATTGTCCATTACATATTCCATGTCATTTAAAATTGGTTTTAGATCTTTATTGAAGTTAAGAACATTTCTTACTCTTAAGAAGCCATCCCTATCTAAAATACTCTTTAATTTAGTCTTAATCTGCATAATTACTAATTTTTTAGCAAATAATTTGAGTCATGAAAAGATGTAAGCATTCTTTTTTTCGTCGCAACAATATGTGGATGATATTCAGAATTTTTATATTTCCATATTACTGGTTTATTAAGGGCATAACTTCCATAAATAAAAAATCTTTTTTGACAGTTTTTTTCCTTAAATCTTTTTACGCCGTGATAAGAATTAGGAGTAGATTTAAAGAAAATTACACTTCCCTGTTTTGGTATAAATTCTTTTAATTT
>CACHTK010000061.1 GCA_902582765.1 uncultured Pelagibacteraceae bacterium | reverse complement strand
CCAGATACCTTGAAGCATACGCGGCTGATCTATCTACTTTTGTTGGGTCCTTTCCTGAAAATGCTCCTCCTCCATGAGGTGCTGCTCCACCATAAGTATCAACAATAATTTTTCTACCAGTTAAACCACTATCTCCATCAGGTCCTCCAATTACAAAATTACCTGTAGGGTTAATGTAAATCTCTTTTTCATCAAGACTTCCCAATAAATTTTTAGGTATAGATCTTTGTATGTAAGGCATACAAAGCTCTTTCACTTGCGCCAAGCTGACATCCTTGGAATGTTGTGTAGAAATAACTACTGATGTTACAGCAGCTGGCATACCATCTTTATATTCAATGGTAATTTGACTTTTTGAGTCTGGCTCTATTCCATCTAGCTTTCCAGATTTTCTATCCTCGGCCATTAATCTTAAAATTTTGTGAGAGTAATGAATTGGAGCAGGCATCAGGACATCTGTTTCGTTACAAGCATACCCAAACATAATTCCTTGATCACCAGCACCTTCATCTTTATTCCCTGCTGAGTCTACTCCCATTGCAATATCTGCCGACTGTGAGTGCAAATGCGTCTCAATTTTAGTTTGATCTCTCCAAGAAAACCCATCTTGATCATAACCAATATCTTTAATGCAATGTCTTACTTTAGAAATTAGCTCTTCCTCCTTAAGTTCTGGTCCTCTTACTTCTCCTGCTAACACAACCTTATTTGTTGTTGTTAAAGTTTCACAAGCAACTCTAGCTTGGGGTTCGGAAGATAAAAAACTATCCACAACCATATCTGAGATTCTGTCACATACTTTATCTGGATGTCCTTCTGAAACTGACTCACTAGTAAATAAAAAATTTTTTTTCATTGTTTTCCCTATATTTTAAAAAAAAAATTAAACTAATATAAATATATAGAAAATAAAAGAAGATCTTATTACCCTGAGAACTAAAGATAGTTTTATCTGATTTTCTAAACGAATTTACTTCAATAAATCCCTTTTCTGTTGTTAAAATCTTCTTAATTTCCTGCCCTTTTGCGCTTATAAAAGCTGAAATACCATTGTTTGAGGATCGGATAACAGGCTTACCTTCCTCAATAGACCTAAAAATTGAGTGAGAGTAGTGCTGATAGGGACCAACAGAATTCCCAAACCAACCATCCTCAGATATATTTAAAATAAAATCATAGTTTTTTTTATTTTTATTGATCATTCCTGAATAAATAATTTCATAGCAAATGAGTGGTATAAAATTATAATCATTCAATCTTATCTGGTCTCTTACAGTATCTCCAGAAAAAGACTGATAACCTTGGGTAATTTTTTTAAATCCCAAATTACCTATTACTTTTTCAAATGGTAAAAATTCCCCAAATGGTACCAATTTATTTTTATAATATTTTCCCAAAATATTAAGCTCATTATTAAGTATTAAAAGAGAGTTATAAATTTTTTCATTTTCGTATGTGGTCATGCCTAAAATAATTTTATGTTTTTTTGAAAAGCTATTTGCAAAAAGCATTTTGAATTTTTTAAGTTCTTCTAAAGAAATTCTTGAAAGAATACCTTCAGGTAAAATAAATATTGTTTCATTTAAAAGATTTGGCTTAGAAATATTTATCAATTCAGATATAAGATTACTAAAATTTTCATTTTGAAAATATCTGTTTATATTTATTTTTGGTGAAATTATCTTAATAGTAAATCCTAAATTTTCTTTTTTGGTCAATTCATGTTGTTTTAAAATTGATTTACCCCAAAGATAATTAGTTAAAGTTAATAGCAGAAAACAAATTAAGATGGTAACTTTTGTATTTTTTTTATATTTAAAAAATAAAATTGTCGGTAACAAAAATAATAAAATAACAATAGAATTAAAAGCATATGTTCCAGTTATAGAGAGTAGTTGAATAAATTCTAAATGATTTACGAAACTAAAAGCAATTAAGTTCCAAGGAAAACCACCTATTACAAAACTTCTAAAATACTCAAAAATAGATAGAGAAGTGGCTAACATTAAAATTGACAAAAAGTTTCTTTCTGGTTTTAAAAATGAAAAAACTAAAGATGACAATCCATAAAATAATGCTAGAAATAAAGGAATTAGAATTAAAGCAAATGGTATTAAAGGTTTAAAAACTTCTTCAAATGTAAGTGAATTAGTTATCCAATACAAGCTAGAAATAAAATAACCAAAGCCAAATGTCCATCCAAGATTAAAAGAAATAATTTTTTTTTTAGAATAGGCTATTAATATCCACAGAAGTAATGGATAT
>CACHTK010000060.1 GCA_902582765.1 uncultured Pelagibacteraceae bacterium | reverse complement strand
TATTATTAATGTTGGAAATGATCTTGTCACATCCATAAAAAATTTTGTAAATTGAATAACTCTTTTATTTCTTATTAAATTTCTACTAGAGAAGATTGCAAAAATAACTGCCAAAACAAATCCGATCGAAGTTGAAAATAAAGCAATATTTAAAGTAATAATTAATTCAGGAATATACTTAATAACTCTTGGCCAATATTTCCATCCCATCTCAAAAGTGTCTACAAATAAATCTCTAGGGTAGTTAAAAAAATTAGCTATACCTCTTCCAAAAGACCCTGCATTTGCTTCTAACGATACCAAGGTACCACCAAAAAAAATTAATATTAGAATTGCAATTCCAAGTAGCGAGGACCTAGTTCTCTGGTTTGTTAATTTTTTTAAATTAACTTCAATTTGTTCTAGGTTGGCAGGTAAGGCTTTTGTCATAATTTTTAAAAAATAAATCAGAGGCAAAGATTTACAGTCTTTGCCTCTGATTATAGGAGGTTTAATTAATTATTTTTTTGCGCTTCAATTTTAGCTTTTCTTGCAGCTACAACTGACTCGTAAAAAGAATGATCCACCGGAACCCATTTTTTTACAATCCCGTTTGCAACGTTTTCGCTACATTTTGGATCGTTCTCGTGTATCCATTGCTTTAAACCAATCATTACTTGGTGTGCTCTAACAGGTAAAAAAGTAGGCATCACAATTGGACCATTAGGAATTAATTTTGAAGACCAAATTTGAACAATGTCGTCCATATTTAAAATCCCTTTATCAACCATTTTTCTTAAATTCCCTGACGAATATCCTTCTTCCCAGCTACCAACACCAGATACCCATGTTACACCAGCATCAACATCACCATTCATTACCGCTAATACATTGTTTTCATGCCCACCAGAAAATTGTGTTTTTGAAAAATATGTATCTGGGTCCATACCCATAGCCTTTAATTCAATTGAAGGAATTAAAAAACCTGATGTAGAGTTAGGGTCAGCCCAACCAAAAGATTTACCTTTAAGATCTGCCATTGATTTAATTCCAGATGCTTTAGTTGCTACTGCAACAGAGTAGTAACCCATATCACCTGTTGGCTGCATTCTTGTTAGTACTGGTACTACTGCAGTTGGATCTTTTAAATACATACCTGCGTAACCTGAAGAACCGAACCAAGTGTAATCTAGATTACCACCTAGCATCGACTCCATTGTTCCAGCGTAGTCTTTAAAAGTAAAAAATTTAGCTGGTACACCATAAGCGGCTTCGATATACGGCATGAAACATTCATTTCTAGCTATAATATCTTGAGCTGCTTCGTCACCTAAAAAACCAACTCTAAACTCTGGTTGGTATTTACTTAAGTCCATTTTTGGACCTGTGTAAGTTACTGCATTAGCTTGAGTTGAAAAAAACACCATAGCCAAAAGTGCAATAACTCTTGTTAGTTTATTAAACATAATTATCTCCTTTTTATAATTTTAGTCTAACGACTTATTTGTAACGATGAGTTATTGATCTCATGCAGTTGCAAATTCTTTCTCAACATCTCCATTTATCTTTTTTTTTGTTTTAAGCTCAGTGGATGTTACTTGTGGTTCAAAAGCTTCATCAGCTTCTGCACCATAAATTTCTCTTGCAAGTTTGTCTGATAATTTTTCTGGTACATCATCAAAGACAATTGCGCCATCTTTCATTCCAATAATACGGTCACAATAGGTTTTTGCTGTATCTAGGGTATGAAGATTTGAAATGACCGTTAAATTTTTTTCATCATGAATTTTTCTTAATGACTCCATTACCATTCTTGCATTCATTGGGTCTAAAGATGCTATAGGTTCGTCTGCTAAAATCATTTTAGGATTTTGCATCAAAGCTCTGCATATAGCTACACGTTGCTGTTGACCTCCAGATAACGTTTCAGCTCTTTGAAGGGCAGTGTTAGCCATACCTAAGTTATTGAGTAAAATCAGAGCATCAGCTCTTTCATCTCGAGAAAACATTTTTAAGGATGCTCTAAATGAGCCCTGATAATTTAATCTGCCTAATATTACATTTGTTAGAACATCTAATCGTGGGACTAAATTAAATTGTTGAAAAATCATTGCACAGTTTCTTTGCCATGATCTCTTTTCCTTACTTTTTAAATCTAGAATATTTTGACCTTCAATTTCAATCGACCCATCTGTTGCGTCGGTAAGTCGATTTATAATTCTTAGTAATGTTGATTTACCAGCCCCAGATCTACCTATGATTCCTATCATTTGAGGTTTGTTAACCTCAAAAGAAACGTTTTTAACGG
>CACHTK010000059.1 GCA_902582765.1 uncultured Pelagibacteraceae bacterium | reverse complement strand
ACTATAGATGGAGTTCCAAAATTAGCAGAATAAGTGGTTATAAATGACGTATCAAACTTTGGATTTTTTTTTCCTAAGAAATATCCAATACCAACTATAAAAAAAACTGGAAAAAGAACTTCAAATAATTTTATATAAAGTTCCATTAAAATAATCGAATAAGAACAGGATTTTTAATAATATTTTTATTTGATTTAAATGATTTAACACATCTTTGTGAGTCTGATTCATTTGCATTATGAGTAATAAGAACAATCGAGGCTGTCTTACTATTATGATCAGGTATTTGTATTAACCTCTGAATTGAAATTTTATATTTTGTGAGAATCTTTGTTATAGATGATAGAACGCCAGGTTTATCTTTAACTTCTAATCTTACATACAGAGAATTTGATGAATGGTCTTTATTAAATACTTTAGGTTTTAATCTTTTATTTTTAGATATGCCAAAAGGATATTTTATATTTCCTCTCAAAATAGATAATAGGTCAGACATTAAAGCTGAGGATGTTGGTCCTGGTCCAGCCCCCTCCCCTTGTAATACAGACTCGCCAATAGGTGTACCATTTAATATAACAGCATTCATTACACCATCCACATTTCCTATGTAAGAATCTTTTTTAACTAAACATGGGTGAACTCTTTCAAAAATACTATTATTTATGATTTCAGTAATTCCTAATAATTTTATTCTAAAATTTAACTGATCAGCAATTTTAATATCTGTATAGTCAATGTTTTCAATACCTTCCATTAAACATTTTGATTTTGAAATTTTTTTATTAAAGGCTAATGATGTCAAAATTTTTATTTTAGCTAACGCATCATAACCGTTAAGATCTAATTTTGGATTTCCGGGTTCGGCATAACCTAGTTTCTGTGCCATCTTCAAAACATTTTTGAAACTATCTTTGGTTCTCTCCATTTCTGACATGATATAGTTACAAGTACCGTTAAGAATGCCATAAACTTTTGTAATTTTATTTGTAGCCAAACCTTCTTTAATTGTTCGTACAATCGGAATACCACCTGCAACAGATGCTTCAAATTCTAAATTAACTTTATTTTTTTCAGCTATTTCCCCCAATTTGTCACCATGTTTTGAAATTAATGCTTTATTTGGAGTTATTACATGAATTTTATTTTTAAGAGCTGTTTCAATAATTTTTTTTGATATACCATCTGATAAACCTATAGCTTCGATTACTATATCTAAGTTTTTAATGTTTAAAATATCTAGAGGATTTGGATAAAAAATTTTTTTATTAATTTTAAATTTTCTTTTTTTATTTTTATTTTTAGCTGAAATAGCTATAACTTTAATTCTCTTCCCAGTTTTTGTTTCAATATCTTTTTTTTTTGTATTTAACTCATTTAGAAGATATGAACCAATTTGACCAAGCCCAATAACAGCAATATTTATATTTCTATTCATTAAATTAATCTAATTTTGGAAAATCGCTAATCTTACCATATTTAATAACATTTTTTTTAAATTCTTCAAAAGATGTTTCATTTTCAAATTTTAATTTTGAAATATCATTTTCTGTAATATCTTTTTTAATATTACGCTCATAAACTGAATTTTTTATTGAGCAATGTGATAATGAAAAAAAAAATACAATTATACAAATATATTTAAACATTTAGGCCTTCATTCTGATTAAAACCATAATAATTATTCATATTTTGCACAGCTTGTCCTCCACCACCTTTAATCAAATTATCAATTGCAGACAATATTATTATTTTATTTTTATATTTACTTTTACATACAGAAATTAAGCAATTATTAGTATTGATCACATCGTTAGTGCTTAAGAATGTATTTATTTTACTAATTTTAATAAATTTCTGATTCTTATATTGGATATTTAAAACTTTAATAATTTTACTTATGTTAATACCCTTTTTTAAATCAACATAAATTGTGCTTAAAATACCTCTAAACATCGGTGTAAGATGGGGTGTAAAATGAAATTTATTTTTTTTACCCGTTTTGAGATCAAGCTCTTGTTGAATTTCCGAATTATGTCTATGATTTCCTAATCCATAAGCACTCAAAGATTCATATAAATTTTTATCTTTATATTTTTTGTGTACCCCTCTACCTGCTCCTGAATAACCAGATTTTGAGTCAATAATAATTGTTTGATTATCAATTAAGTTTTCTTTTATTAATGGAATTAGTGGAATTAATACAGATGTAGGATAGCATCCAGGACAAGATACTATTGAAAATTTTTTAATTAATTGACCACTAATTTCGGGTATAGAATAGATACTTTTTTTGATTTGATTTAATGCTTTGTGTTTAATTTTATACCATTTTTCATAATCTTTTTTATTATTAAGTCTAAAATCAGCTGCTAGATCTATTAGCAAATTATTTTTATTTAAAAAT
>CACHTK010000058.1 GCA_902582765.1 uncultured Pelagibacteraceae bacterium | reverse complement strand
ACAATTCTGGTAAAAATTCATTGCCAGGGCTTGTGTTTGGACTTATTTCTGCATTAGGTTTCTCAATTTTTTCTGTTTCACTTAGATGGAGAAAAGAAACGCCGAAATTTACTACTGTAGCCTTTGCGGGTTTTTTCTGTTTCATATTTTCTGCTGTAATGCTGATGTCGAACGATGCTAATTTTTTATCTACTGGAAAAAATGAAGCCTTATTTGCTACTCATGGAACTCTTGTATGCATGGGTTTGATTTTGTATTCAATTGGATCAAAAAATATTCCAGCAGCTGATCTAACCTTACTCTCACTTACTGAGGTAATTGGTGGAATATTCTGGGTCTGGTTACCATGGATGGGAATTAATGAAGTCCCATCTACGAATACTATTATTGGTGGATTTTTTATTTTTATGTCAATTTTTTACTACAGCCTCATTATGCAGTCTAATAGAAGATTTATAGGTTTAAACTAAAATGAACAATGAAAATGTAATTGTCAATAGTTGGAATGAATGGGATCCATTGAAACATGTAATAGTAGGTAAAGCAGATGGTACTTGTATACCTGCCCCTGAGCCAGCATTAGATGCCAAAGTTCCAGAAGACAGCGATATGAGAGGAAAATTTGGTCCAAGAACTAAAGATACTGTAGATAAAGCAAATCAGCTTTTAGATAATTTTTCAAATATATTAAAAAAAAGAGGGATTAAAGTTGATAGACCAGACCCAATTGATTTTAATCAAAAAACATCTACACCTGATTGGCAAGCGGAGACGATGTTTGGATGCATGCCACCGAGAGATGTTTTGTTAACTGTCGGTAATGAAATTTTAGAGGCTACGATGAGTTATCGTTGCCGATGGTTTGAATATCTATGTTACCGACCACTTTTAAAACAATATTATAATTCAGATCCAAATATGAGACACGAATCTGCTCCTAAACCAAGATTAACAGATGAGGATTACAGAGAAGATTACTTATCAGATAAAATAGGAATTCAAAAAAGACTAGAATGGACAGAAAATAAATATTTTGTAACCACTGAAGAGGAGCCATTATTTGATGCTGCTGACGTTCTAAGATTTGGTAAAGATTTAGTAGTACAACATGGTTTTACAACAAATTTAAAAGGAATTGATTGGTTAAAAAGACATTATAAAGATCACAGGGTTCATGCTGTTAATTTTCCAGGTGATCCTTATCCAATTCATATAGATGCAACCTTTACACCTATCAAGGAGGGTTTAATAATTAACAATCCTCAAAGAAGGCTTCCTAAAGAGCAAAGAAGATTGTTTGAAAATAACGGATGGGAAATTATTGATAGTGCTCAACCTGCACACAACGAACCCCCACCTCTTTGTTATTCTTCAACATGGCTATCAATGAATGTTTTAGTTTTAGATCCTAAAACTGTATGTGTAGAAAAAAGTGAAGTATACCAAGCAGAACAATTAGATAAATTAGGAATGGAGGTTGTTCCTGTTGAGCTTAGAGACGCTTATGCATTTGGAGGTGGATTGCATTGTTGTACAGCAGATGTTTATAGAGAAGGTGAATTAAAAGATTATTTTCCAAAGCAATAATTGTGACTCAGATAAAAACAAAAAGAGAAAGAGTAAAATTTGCTTCAGATAACGTTACAGGTGCATGTCCAGAAGTCTTAAATGCACTTCTTAAAGCTAATGATGAGGATAAAACTCCGTATGGTAATGATGAGTTGTCAAAAAATTTACAAAATAAATTTTCAGAAATATTTGAAAAAGAAGTTATAGTTTTTCCAACAGCCTCAGGAACAGCAGCTAATGCTTTAGCTTTATCAACCATGACTCCTTCTTTTGGAAATATCTATTGCCATAGACTTTCCCATATAAATGTAGATGAATGTGGAGCTCCCGAATTTTATACTGGAGGCGCAAAGTTAGTAAATCTGGACGGTAATAATGGAAAAATTATAGCTGAAGAACTAGATAGAAATATTTCTGGAAAAGGTGTGGTACATCATACCCAACCTTCATCAGTAAGTATTACTCAATTGTGTGAAACAGGTGTTGCTTACAATTTAGATGAAATAAAAAAAATATCAGAGATTACTCATAAACATGATCTAAATATTCATATGGATGGTGCAAGATTTGCAAATGCATTAGTTTCATTAAACTGTACTCCAGCAGAAATGACATGGAAGTCTGGAATTGATGTACTATCATTTGGAGCAACTAAAAATGGATGCCTAGCAGCAGAAGCCATTATTTTTTTTAAACCAGAGTTGGTTGGAAATTTAGCTTTTTTAATGAAAAGAGCAGGGCATTTACTATCAAAGATGCGTTTTGTATCAGCTCAATTAGATGCTTATATCTCAAATGAGGTTTGGTTAAAAAATGCAAAGCATGCAAATGCTATGGGGAAAAAATTAAGCCAAGGTTTACTGAAACACAAAAATATTGAAT
>CACHTK010000057.1 GCA_902582765.1 uncultured Pelagibacteraceae bacterium | reverse complement strand
ATTTTTGTCCTTACAGGCGAACCTTCGGGTGATAAATTAGCATCAGAAGTAATATCAAAAATAAAAAAAAAAAGAGCTGATTTGGAATTCTTAAGTGTTGGTGGAACAAACTTAGAAAAATTAGGTGTAAAGACAATCTTTGACCAAAAAGAGATAACTTATATTGCTTTTACTGACATTATTTTAAATTTTTTTAAAATAAAACGTAAAATAAAAGAAACTGTGAATGAGGTTTTAAAATTTAAACCAGATATTTTATTTAGTGTAGACAGTCCAGATTTCACACTAAGGGTAGCAAAACTAGTAAAAGAAAAAAATTCGAAAATAAAAACAATTCATTTTATTGCTCCTAAGGTCTGGGCATGGAGAGAGGGTCGAGTCAAGAAAATGAAGAAATTTTTAGACCATATTTTATTACTTTTTAAGTTTGAAAAAGAGTATTTTGATAAAGAAAACCTCACTAATACCTTTGTGGGTCACCCACTGTTAGATAAGAATATTAACGAAAAAGTTAAAATAGACCAATTTCTAGATAAAAAAAATATTATTTCCATTTTTCCTGGCAGCAGAGTCTCAGAGATAAAGCATCATATACCAATACTAATTAATTTTATTAAAAAAATGAATATCAAAGATCCTAATTATAATTTTATATTTCATACAACTGATAAAAATAAAGAACTTATATCAAGCTATTTTATTAAAGAACAAATAACAAATCTAGAAATTATTAATGATGATAAAATTAAAACTGCAGTTTTAAAGAAATCAATCTTTGCAATAGTAAAGTCTGGAACAGTTTCTTTGGAAGTATGTAAAATGAATGTTCCATCAATAATTATTTATAAGATGAGTTTTATTAATTTTTATTTAGCAAAATTTCTACTAAATATAAAATTTGCTAATATGATTAATATTATTAATAATAAAGAAGTTATTCCAGAGTTGCTACAATCAGAATGTAATGCTGATGAAATATTTAAAAGTGTTTACTATTTTCTAAAAAAACCAGATTTAATAGCTAAACAAAAACAAGAAGTAAAAAAAACTCTTGAAACTTTGAGTTCTCCTAGCTCTTCATCTGAAGAAGCATCAAACATTATCTTATCCTATATTTTCTAATCTTTTTATTACTTCGTTTTTTCAAAGAGACAATATTATATCGTATATTCCTGGACCAAATTTAGATCCAGTTAACATTATTCTTAATGGCTGCCCAACACCCTTAAAGTTTGTATTATTGAATTTTATTAATTCATTTACAATTTGTTCTAAATTTTTTTTATCAAAAACTTCTAACTCAGAAACTTTTTCTCTAAATAAATGTATTATTTTTTTGGCTTCATCGTTTATAAGTTCTTTATCATTTTCATCAAAAGTAACTTTATCATTTAATATATATTTAGAATTGTTAAATATATCCTCTAGTGTTTTTGCTTTATTTTTTAAAAATGTCAAAGAGCTCTTTATTGTATTTTCTTTCTCCTCTTTAATTTTATCTTTATAAATTTCACAATATTCTTTTAACTTTTTGTATAAAATCTTTTCTTCACTGTTTTTAATGTAATGCTCATTCATAGAAAGAATTCTACTGATATCGAGTTTTGAAGGCGATTTACCTATTCCTTCTAGATTAAAAAGTTTTATGCTCTCATCTAAGTTAAAAATTTCCTTATCTTTATAAGACCATCCTAACCTTAGAAGATAATTTCTAAGTGCCTCAGGTAGAATTCCAATTTTTGAGTAATCTTCTAATGTTGAAGCATTATCTCTTTTTGATAGTTTCTTACCATCTATTGTATGAATAAGAGGTATATGAGCAAATTGTGGAATTTCCCAGCCTAGTGCCTCATATATCTGTATTTGTTTAAAAGTATTAATTTTATGATCATCTCCTCTAATAATATGAGTCATTTCCATATTATGATCATCAACTGATGCAGATAAATTATATGTCGGTGTTTCGTCATTTCTTAAAATAACAAAATCCTCAATAGTTTTATTTTCAATTTCCACGTCTCCTTGGACTAAGTCTTTTAATTTAGAAGTACCCTCTACTTTACTTTTAAATCTTATAACTGGTTTTATATCCTTTGGAGCTTGATCTTCAGCAATATCTCGCCATTTTCGATTATAGACATAAGGAATTTTTTTTTGTTTAGCTCTTTTCTTTTGTTCTTCTATTTCCTCTTCGCTGCAATAGCATTTATAGGCATTTCCATTTTCTAATAACCTTTTAACAATACTTACGTGTTCAACAATCTTTTTTGATTGAATATACTCTTCACCATCATGCTCTATTCCCATCCATTTTAGAGATTTAATTATTTGAATTTTGTGTTCTTCTTTAGATCTTTCTTTATCAGTATCTTCTATCCTTAAATAAAATTTACCTGATTTATTTTTTGAATATAACCAATTAAATAGAGCTGTTCTTACTCCGCCAATGTGA
>CACHTK010000056.1 GCA_902582765.1 uncultured Pelagibacteraceae bacterium | reverse complement strand
ACTCAATATTAGAATTATAAATAAAACTATCTCTTTTCTCCCTAAAGCCTCTAATTCTGCTATAGGAAATAAAATAAATAAAGGAGAGAAAATAGTAACAAAAATAAGATAATTGAAGGAAGTATTCTTCAATAATCTATAAATTAAATAATAATAAGTTAGGTATAAAAAAATTTGTAAAATTAAAAATGCAAATCTTAAATTAATTTTAAAAAATAAACTTATTTGATAAATTATTTCTCCTAAAAAACCTCTTCTTACGAACCCACCTTGATAATTTATTAACCACTCAGCTATAGCATTATTTGTGATAACTATATTAAGACCCATTAAGTAATAAACTGACAAAATAGAAACAATAAAAATATAAAATATAAATAGATTCTTGTATTTTTTTAAAAACATACCTTAAAAATTGGTTATATAGAAATTATTAGCTTTCTAAAAAGCTTTTTAACTGTTTGGATCTACTAGGGTGTTTAAGTTTTCTAAGTGCTTTAGCCTCAATTTGTCTAATTCTTTCTCGGGTGACCGAAAATTGTAGTCCCACTTCCTCTAAAGTGTGATCAGTATTCATTCCAACTCCAAATCTCATTCTTAAAACTCTTTCTTCTCTTGGAGTTAAAGTTGAAAGTATTTTTGTTGTTGCTTCACTAAGATTTGATTTTATTGCTTGTTCTAAAGGCGCCAATGCCTTTGTATCTTCAATAAAATCACCCAAACTACTATCCTCTTCATCACCAACCGGTTTCTCTAGAGATACAGGTTCTTTTGAAATTTTTAAAACTTTTCTTACTTTTTCAAGTGGCATCCTTAGTTTTTTAGCAAGTTCTTCAGGAGTAGCTTCTCTACCAAATTCACTTAAAATTAAACGTTGGGTTCTAACAATTTTATTTATTGTCTCAATCATGTGCACGGGTATTCTGATTGTTCTAGCCTGATCTGCTATAGATCTAGTGATTGCTTGTCTTATCCACCATGTTGCATATGTAGAAAATTTATATCCTCTTCTATACTCAAATTTATCCACAGCCTTCATTAAACCTATATTTCCTTCTTGAATTAAGTCCAAGAATTGCAAACCTCTATTTGTATATTTTTTTGCAATTGAAATAACTAATCTTAAGTTAGCTTCAACCATTTCTTTTTTAGCAATTCTTGATTCTTTTTCTCCCTTTTGAATTCTACTTACCATTAGTTTGAATTCGGTGACTGAAATTCCAAGTTTGTTACTTATTTCTATTAATCTGTCTCTTATATTTTTAAATTCTATTTTGTGTTTTTGAAAAAATTTTTTCCAAACATCATTTGTATCTAAAAAATTTTTTAAATTAGGATTTATCTCATTACCAACATAGAATTTTATAAACTCATCTCTAGAAATTTTTTCATTTAATGCAAATCTAAGTAAGTTTCCTTCTAACGAGACTATTTTACGATTTTCTACATAATGTTTTTGGACTAATTCTTCTAACACTGAAGGTGATAACTGGAGTGATTTTATATTCTCTAATATGTCATCTACTATTTTTTTGTAATTTTTTTCTTTAGCTGGAGAGAAAATTTTTGAGGCCAAAACACACTCTAACTTTTCTTTTTGATATTTTATTAATTTATTGTACTCTTTTGTTAAATTATAAATAGTTTGTAAAACCTTTGGTTTAATCTCTGTTTCCATTGCAGCAAGAGTAGGGTTAAATTCATCATCTTCAGAACTACCGTTTCCTTCATCATTTGCTTGACTATCATCTCCATTATCAGATTTTTTTTGCTTTGCACTTTGACCAGTATCTTCGTCTTCCATATAGTTTGTGTCAATATCAATTATTTCTCTAACTAAAATTTCATCGTTTTGAAGTTTATTATTCCACTCAAAAAACTGTTGAGCTGTTATAGGACTTTGTGATAAAGCATTTAGCATAACATCTTTTCCTGCTTCTATTCTTTTAGCAATAGCAATTTCTCCTTCTCTAGAAAGTAACTCAACTCCACCCATCTCTCTTAGATACATTCTTATAGGGTCATCACTTTTTTCTATGGATTTACCCTCTTCTTTTGAACCATTATCCTTTTTTCTAAGAACTTTAAAATCTGATTTTTTTTCAACTAAGATTATTTTCTCGTCAAGAATATGGATAAATGCTTGTTCTAAATTTTCATTTGATAAATTTCTTTTTCCTAGGGATTTATTTAATTCTTCGTGAGTAATAAATCCTCTATGGACACCCCTGCCCATCAGTCTTGCAAATGATTTTGTAATTATACGTTCCACAATTAAAAAGTTCAGAATGTATATAATGCTAAAATTAAAAAAATCTATGTGATTCTGGTTTTAATTTAATTGGTTTTTTGCAGTTTTTTAAGCTCTTTTAACTCATTAAATGTTGCTTCGCTTAAATCCTTTGAAAATCGTGATTCTAAATCTAGTATTCTTAACTCTAGTTCATAATTTTTTAGGTCTCTTATTAACTCAGATAGGATTTCAAGAATTTTTTCCTCATCGTTTAAATTTTTAATTAAGATATGCTTTATTGATGCATATTTAAAAACTCTAACAACCAAGC
>CACHTK010000055.1 GCA_902582765.1 uncultured Pelagibacteraceae bacterium | reverse complement strand
TTTGTTGAATTCGGCCTAGTTCCTTTTCATTTCCGCTTTTAATAAGCTTTGAAAATATTTTAAGTGGGTTTAACATTTTGATATAAAATTAAATATTAGAAATATATAGTAATTAATTAATTATTTTAAATATCATGAAATTTAACATAAACAATTTTATAAATACTAGCAGTCAAAGCTCTAAAATTGTTGATTTTCAGGATTTAGATCATATTGATGGAGTTTCAATTTCTGCAGTCAGTGCTGGCTTATATAAATTTAAGAGAGATGAATTAGTTTTATTTTATTTTAGAGATGGCGCAAATTATGCCTCTGTATATACCCAATCAAAGTTAATATCAGAAAATCTAAAATGGAATAAAAAAATTAAAGCAAAAAAAATATTTGCGTTATTAGTTAACACTAGAAATGCCAATGCATTAACAGGTCCAGAAGGCTATGAAGCATTGAAGAAAATATCTTTAGACTTATCCTCAAAATTAACTGAGATACAGAAAAGAGATGAAGATGCTCCGAAACAAATTTCTTCAAAAGAAATACTTTTTGGTTGTACGGGTACTATAGGAGAGAAATTTCCATTAGAAAAAATTAAAAATTCGTTACCAGAATTAGTTGAGAAAATAAAATATACACAAAATAAATTAATCTGGATGAAAGCTGCAATGGGCATAATCACAACAGATTTAAAACCCAAAGTATCAATGGCCGAAACAAAAATTGGTTCATCAAAAATTAAAATTTATGGAATTGCAAAAGGCTCAGGCATGATTTGTCCAAATATGGCAACCACATTGGGATATATATTTACTGATGCGACTTTATCCTCATCAGTTTTAAATGATGTCTTAAAAAATAATATCAAGACAACATTCAATGCGATTTCATGTGATGGTGACACAAGTACAAATGATATGCTTTCTATATTTTCAACAAGCAAAGTAAATCATCCAGAAATTAAAAAATATAGTGATAGTAGACTTAAAAATTTTAACAAGGCAGTTCATGAGGTTTTATTAAATTTAGCTAAGCAAGTTGTTTCTGATGGAGAAGGAGCTTCTAAATTTATTTCTATTAATTGTATAAATTGTAGAACTGAAAAAGATGCAAAAAATATATCTTTTAAAATAGCAAACTCATTATTATTTAAGACAGCAATTGCTGGAGAAGATCCAAACTGGGGGAGAGTAGCTATGGCAATTGGAAACAGTGACGCCAAAATTAACGAACAAAAATTATCTATTTCTTTTGGATCATATAAAATTTATTACAAAGGATCCTTATACAAATTTTATGATGAAGAAAAAGTTAAGGCATATATGAAAGGCCAATCAATTGAAATTGAAGTTGATATTGGACAGGGAATAAAAAAATTTAAATCGTACACTATGGATTTAACAAAAAAATATATTGAAATTAATGCTGATTATAGGACTTAACTATATTGAAATTTCATTGATTAATATTTAAATAATAATCATGATAAAGTATTTGTTAAAATGTAAAGATTGTAAGCAAGAATTTGAAAGCTGGTTTAGTGCCTCAAATGAATACGATAGGTTGCTCAAATTAAAACTTTTAAATTGTCAATCTTGTGAGTCAATAAACGTTGAAAAGTCATTGATGTCCCCAAACTTATTGAATACCAAGAAAAAAGAAAACTTAAAAGAAATAAAAAAATTTAAAGAGGTTCAAAAAAAACTTTCCGATTACAAAAAATTTGTAAAAAATAACTTTGAATACGTAGGTGAAAATTTTACCTATAAAGCAAGATCAATCCATTATGATAAAAAGAAACCAAAAAAAGGTATTTATGGTAGTGCTTCACTTAAAGATGTTAAAGAATTGAGAGAAGAGGGAATAGAAACCGATATTATTCCGTGGATTGAAGATGATAAAAATTAAACTTTCTTAAATTCTGAAATATAATTTACAGATTTATCAGAAGTAACAGACCATTTATTCAAGATAGGATTAAAAGTCATTCCATCAATTTTTTTTAATTTTAAAGAATTTTTTTTACAAATATTTGTTAAATCCTCTGGTTTAACAAATTTTTCCCAATCATGAGTGCCTATTGGAAGCCACTTTAAAATATACTCAGCTCCTAATATCGCAAATACGTATGATTTTAGTGTTTTGTTTAAGGTAGCAATGAACATCACACCTGATCTTTTTAAAAACTTTGAACTTTCTTTTATAAAAAAATCAATATCTTCTACATGTTCAACAATTTCCATATTTAAAATTATATCAAATTTTTTTTTAAGTTTTAAATTTTCTGGAGAGGAATTATAATATTTAATTTTAAGTTTGCTTTTCTTTAAATGATACTTGGCCACTTGTATATTTTTCAGAGAGGCATCTATACCAACAACATTTGCACCAAGCTGGGCCATGGGTTCTGAAAGTAATCCACCACCACATCCAATATCTAAAATGCTCAAGCCATTAAAGGGTTCATGCTCTTTTTTAATTTTAAATTCAGACAAAATTGTATCCCTAATGTATTTTATTCTTATAGGGTTAAATTTATGTAATGGCTTAAATTTTCCATTAGGATCCCACCATTCCTCAGCTATTTTTGAAAATTTTTCTATTTCTTTTTTATTTAT
>CACHTK010000054.1 GCA_902582765.1 uncultured Pelagibacteraceae bacterium | reverse complement strand
CAATTAAATTTTTAAATCATAAAAACGGTGCAAAGATTCAAATTATAATTCCATATAAAAAATAATGTCAGCTGAAATTTTAATAATAGACGATAATGCAGATATTAGATCAATTCTTGATGAATTAATCCAAGACGCAGGATATAAGACAAGACTTGCAGCAAACTTTAATCAAGCTTTAACTGAAATTGATAAAAAACTCCCAGATGTTGCAATAATTGATGTTAAATTAGACAAAGGCGACAACGATGGTATTCTGCTGTTAGATCACATTAAAAAGAAAAATCCAGATTTACCAGTAATAATGATATCAGGCCATGCTAATATTGAGATGGCTGTAAATTCATTAAAATCTGGTGCGTTTGAATTTATTCAAAAACCATTTGATAAAGAAAGACTTCTAAACTTTGTAAATAGAGCAGTTGAAAATTATAATTTAAAAAATGAAAATAAAACTTTAAATACAAAACTTTTTCATACATTTGAATTAGTAGGAAAAAGTTCCAATATTCTCTCAATTAAAGATCAGATAAATAAACTATCTAAATCTGAAAGTAGAATATTTATTAGTGGACCTACAGGATCAGGAAAAGAATTAATTTCAAGAAAAATACATAAAAATTCTAAACGAAAAGATGGTCCATTTATAGTAATCAATGGAGCACTTTTAGACGCAAAAAAGTATGAACTTGAGTTGTTTGGAGAAGAGAAGAAAGATGGGTCTATATTTTATGGAGCTCTTGAAAAAGCATCAGGAGGCATATTGTTGATTGATGAAGTTACAGAAATACCGCTTGAGACACAGTCAAAAATTTTAAGAGTTGTGATAGATCAAAAATTCAAAAGAATAAATAGTAATCATGATATAAAGGTAGATGTAAGGATTATTTGTACAAACAGTAAAGATGTTCAACAAGAAATTAAATCTGGAAATTTTAGAGAAGATTTGTTTCATAGATTAAATGTGTTTAATATCAAAATTGACCCATTAAATAAGAGAATAGATGATATACCTATATTGATAGATTATTTTATTGAAAACATCTGCGAGGCCAACAATTTTAAAAAATTTAATATCATTGATAACAATTACTTGCTTAATTACGATTGGCCAGGAAATGTGAGAGAGTTAAGAAATTTGATTG
Organism: uncultured Pelagibacteraceae bacterium; assembly: GCA_902582765.1. Classification (GTDB taxonomy): domain Bacteria; phylum Pseudomonadota; class Alphaproteobacteria; order Pelagibacterales; family Pelagibacteraceae; genus Pelagibacter. Next base: position 1,641 of record CACHTK010000054.1, on the reverse strand, counting down.
AAAGAATAGCAATATTATCACCTGGTGATGATAATGAAAAATTAATGAATATAATTAAAGAATCCCTGTCTAGGGCAATCGAAGATGAATTTTCTGTGACAGAAACTCTTACAGTTCCACTAAAAGAAGCAAGAGAAAGTTTTGAAAAACAATATTTAGTATCCCAATTAAAAAAATTTAGTGGAAATATTTCTAAAACTGCAAAATTTATAGGCATGGAAAGATCAGCTTTACATAGAAAATTGAAACTACTTGGTGTGAAAGATCTAAACTAATGAATATTATTATTTGTGGAGCAGGGAGAGTAGGGTCTACGATAGCAAAAATGTTAATTGAGCAAAATCACTCAATTACAATGATTGATCAATCTAGTGATGATATTCAAAAAATAAACGAAACATTGGATGTTAAAGCAATTGTTGGTAAAGCAACATCTCCTGCAATATTAGAAAAGGCAAATACAAAGGATGCGGACATGATAATTGCCGTTACCAGAAATGATGAAATAAATATGTTGATATGCCAAATAGCTTTTTCTTTATTTCAGGTCCCAAAAAAAATTGCTCGGATAAGATTTCAAGAATATCTTGATCCAAAATATTCAGGATTATTTAATAGAGAAAACTTACCAATTGATAATATAATTTCTCCAGAAATTGAAATTGCAAAATCTATTCAGCGAAAATTAGAAGCGCCTGGAGCTTTGGATAATGTACCTTTTGCAGACAGTAAAATTAGATTATTAGAAATATTGATTGATGAAAAATGTTCAATCCAAGGAGTTAATTTAAATGAACTCACAAAAAAATTTCCAAAATTAAATGCCTACATTCTTGGCGTTATTAGAAATGAAAAATTTGTTGTAATGAAAAAAACAGATCAACTTCAATTAAATGATAAAGCTTATGTAGTTGTCAACAGTAGCCAAATGCAAGAAACTTTGACTGTATTTGGACATAACGAAAAAATTTCAAATAAAATGTTAATTATTGGTGGTGGAAATATTGGTTTTAATCTTGCAAAAAATATTGAGCAGTCATTTGACTCGGCAAGAGTTAAAATAATAGAAAAAGATAAATCTAGAGCCGAATATATAGCCAATGAACTAAATGATACCATTGTGATCAATGGTAATGGATTAGATGAAGATGTGTTAAATGAGGCTAATATTGATGAAGTTGAAACAGTTTTAGCTTTAACTAATGATGATGAAGATAATTTAATGGTAAGTGTAATAGTTGAAAAATTCTCAAAAGATAAAAGGACAATGGCCCTAATTAATAAACCTAACTATTCTTTATTACAGTCATCACTAAAAATTGATGATTTAATTGACCCAAGAATGAATACAGTTTCAAGTATCTTAAAACACGTTCATAAAGGTACAATTGAAAATGCTTACACAATTTTGAATGGAGAATATGAAGTTATAGAAGCAGATATTATTGAGAGTTCTGAATTAATCAATAAGCAATTAAAGGATTCAAATTTACCTGATGAAATCAGAATTGGAGCAATATTAAGAGATGATGAAGTTATAATACCAAGATCAAACTACATTTTTCAGAAAGATGACACAGTCGTTCTTCTGTCTAAAAGAGATCAATTACCTATTGTAGAAAATATGTTTAGAATTAGCTC
>CACHTK010000053.1 GCA_902582765.1 uncultured Pelagibacteraceae bacterium | reverse complement strand
AAAACACCAATTAAAAAACCAATTACTGATGACCTAGGTATTGTCTTGTACATTTTGGTTCTTTCTTCTTTATTAATTTTAATTGAACCAAGTTCTGTTAATGACACTTGCTTAGCGGCGCTTGTGGGGTCATTTCTTTTCAAGATTATTGTTAAGGCCTCACTCATCGCAAAAGTTGCCATAACAACAAGAACAAAGCTAATTCCATCTGTTAAATTCATATTATTAAATGTAAATCTTGTAATATCAGATAAGCTATCTTGACCAACAGATGCTAGCATTAAACCAAGCACTACCATCATCATAGCCTTTAAAAACTGACCCTTGGAAGAAAACGCAGCTATAGCAGTCAGGCCTAAAATCATTAATGCGAAATAATCAGGAGATCTAAATGATAAGCTTACTTTTGATAAACTTGGGGCCATAAATAATAAATATATAGCTGACAACGTACCACCAGCAAATGAACTCCAAGCAGCAATTGCTAAAGCTTTTCCAGCTTTACCTTGTTGAGCCATTGGGTATCCATCAAATGATGTTGCAACAGTTCCTGGGACACCAGGTGCGTTTAAAAGTATTGATGATGTAGAACCTCCAAATACTGCACCATAGTAAACGCCTGCCATTAAAATTAAACCAGTTGCTGGATCAAAACCATAAGTAATTGGTATCATTAATGCTATTGCTGTCATTGGACCAAGTCCTGGTAACATTCCAATAATTGTTCCAAAAAAACAACCAACCATTACCATTAAAATATTTTGAAGAGTAAGAGCTGTTGTTAAACCAATTAGAATTCCCTCTATCATCCCATTACTCCAATTGATTGTAAGAATGGATCTCTTAAATAAATATCAAGAACGCCATGAAGTAAATACATAAAAGCTGCAACAAAAGGAAAAGACAATAAGAACATTAAGCCCCATCTTCTCTCTCCTAAAAAATAATATGAAGAGAACAAAAATAGCGAAGTAGTTAAAAAATAACCTACTTTTAAGATTGTAGCACCATAAACTATCGCAATAATAATAAGTATTAGTGTTTTTTTATATTCTAAAGTTTTATGCTTAACTTTTATTGTATTAGGATCAGGTAAAATTAGTTTTAACGCTGAAAAAAAAAGGCCTGCATAACCTAAATAAATTGGGAATGTTCTTGCATTAAACGGTGCATTTTCATCGAATGCAAAAACTTGAATTTGATAAGCTGTATATAAATAAAATGCTGAAAATATAAAAAAGAGCAGTGATATAACTTTTGTAGTATTTATATTCACTGCTCTAATTTTTAATAATCTTTTAAGATTATATAACTCCTAATTTCTTCATAAGAGCTGTCATTTCTTCAGTTTGTTTTTCTAAGAAAGATACAAACTTACCTTCTGGATTGTAAATATTAACCCATGCATTTCTTGCTCTAACAGTTTCCCATTCAGAAGTTTTTTGTACATCACCTAACATTTTAGCAATTTTAGATTTATCTGCACTACTCATTCCTGGAGGTCCAAAGAAACCTCTCCAGTTAACAAATTGCACATCATAACCTTGTTCTTTAAGAGTTGGTGCATCTGGAGCATCAGAAACTCTTGAAGGTGCTGTAATGCCAATAATTCTTACTTGATCTCTTGCACCCATAAGTTCACCTAAACCTGTCGAAATAATTTGTGTCTCTCCAGATAAAAGTCCAGCTAAAGCTTTTCCACCAGCGTCATAAGGAATATAAGCAACATCATTTGGATTAGCACCAGCAGCTTGGAAAGCTAAAGCACCAATTAAATGGTCCATACTTCCTCTTACTGATCCGCCAGCCATTTTAATAGAGCTTGCATCTTTTTTGTAAGCATCAACTACATCTTTGAAATTTTTATAAGGTGAATTTTTAGCAACTGCTATTGCACCATAATCTCCGATAACACCAGCTATTGGAACAACATCTTTATAGGATAAAGTTCCACTTCCGCTTACATAACCTTTGTGTCTTGTAATTGATCTTAAAACTAATGGTGTTGATTGAACTAAGACTGTATTAGCAGGCTTATTATTAATCATATAAGCTAATGCTTTTCCACCACCACCACCTGACATATTTTCAAATGATGCACTTTTTAACATTCCAGCTTTTGTTAAAGCTTCCCCAGTACCTCTAGCAGTTCCGTCCCAACCACCACCAGCACCACCACCGATTACAAAATGCAATTTATCAATTGCTATTGAACTAGTTGATGTTGCTGAAAGTATAAGAATTGCCGAGAATAAAACTGAAATTATTGATTTAATTAGTTTCATTATTTTCTCTCCTATTATAATTATAATTAGTTATTAAACATAAATTAAAATTCAGTGTCAATGAGGATTTATCACTTACATGTTAAACTTGATTCCATTTAAACGATTATTAAATGAGCTTAACATTAGTTATAAAGCTTTAATCATAGGAGTAATTGGGGGTTATATTGGAACTCTAATTGGTCTTCCTTTGCCTTGGTTACTAGGTGCTTTAGGTTTAAATCTTTGCATTGCTTTCACTAATTTTAAAATTGAATTCTCAACAAAATTACTCAATCCAGTTTTTCTGATGGTTGGTATTATTTTAGGTGGAACGTTGAATGTATCTTTATTGTATAAAATTCATTTATGGATATTCTCGTCTATGGCAATGGTTGTTTGCACTATAGTGAGTACTCTTTTGGCAGGATATTATTTTGTTAAAGTTTGCAAATTTGATAAGTTTATTGCAACACTTGCTGCTCTACCAGGTGCATTTGTACCTATAGCTGCAGCACTTTTAGAGTATGGAAAAAAAGAAAATCATAAACAAGTTTTAATTCCTCAAGCTACAAGAGTTATATTTATTGTAAGTTTTGTACCTATATTGTTTATTAGTAAGTTAGGTTTTTCTGAAATAGCAGGATACAATTACAAAAACATTTACGATGTAAGATATTTTTTAGAAATTATTTTCTTAATAGTTATTTGTTATTTATTTTCTAAATTGCTCAAAAAATTTAATATACCTTCACCTATACTTGTTGGAGCTATGGCTTTATC
>CACHTK010000052.1 GCA_902582765.1 uncultured Pelagibacteraceae bacterium | reverse complement strand
TTTGTGACGCGGAGTGTTATTATCACACCCATCTCCTCTTATATGTTCAATATTTAAGTCTTTTAAGAATTTTTGAATTAATTTAGAGTTGTTTATAAAAAATTCACTATCAGAGTCATCTAAAATCTTTATTTCACCTCTGTAATTAAAGTTTTTGTAATGCAGCAAAGAATATTCTAACCACTTGGTTCTATTTTTCGTGTTGATGAATATTGTATGATCTATTTTTTTTTTTTGGCTCATAATTCTTTATAAAAAATTTTTTTCAGTGCATAAATCAAGCCGATTGAGCTATTAGTACTGGTCAGCTACATGCGTTACCGCACTTCCACACCCAGCCTATCAACGTGGTGGTCTACCACGGCTCTATAGGAAGAACTAGTTTTGAGGTGAGTTTCCCGCTTAGATGCTTTCAGCAGTTATCTCGTCCGTACTTAGCTACCCGGCACTGCAGCTGGCGCTACAACCGGTCCACCAGTGGTACGTCCATCCCGGTCCTCTCGTACTAGGGACAGCTCCTCTCAATTCTTCTACACGCATAGCAGATAGGGACCGAACTGTCTCACGACGTTCTGAACCCAGCTCACGTACCACTTTAATTGGCGAACAGCCAAACCCTTGGGACCTGCTCCAGCCCCAGGATGTGATGAGCCGACATCGAGGTGCCAAACACTGCCGTCGATATGAGCTCTTGGGCAGTATCAGCCTGTTATCCCCGGCGTACCTTTTATCCGTTGAGCGATGGCCCTTCCACTCAGAACCACCGGATCACTATGACCGACTTTCGTCTCTGCTCGACTTGTCAGTCTCACAGTCAGGCAAGCTTATGCCATTGCACTCTACGAACGATTTCTGACCGTTCTGAGCTTACCTTCGCACGCCTCCGTTACTATTTGGGAGGCGACCGCCCCAGTCAAACTACCCACCATACAATGTCTTGATGCCGGATAACGGCTATCAGTTAGATGCCAAGAAAAACAAAAGAGGTATTTCACTGGTGACTCCACGATAACTGACGCCATCGCTTCAATGTCTCCCTCCTATGCTAAATATGTTTTTCCTAACACCAATGTAAAGTTGCAGTAAAGGTGCACGGGGTCTTTCCGTCTAACTACGCGAACTCCGCATCTTCACGGAGAATTCAATTTCACTGAGTTGATGTTGGAGACAGCGGAGAAATCGTTACGCCATTCATGCAGGTCGGAACTTACCCGACAAGGAATTTCGCTACCTTAGGACCGTTATAGTTACGGCCGCCGTTTACTGGGGCTTCAGAAATGAGCTTGCACCCATCGCATTAACCTTCCAGCACCGGGCAGGCGTCAGACCCTATACATCCACTTACGTGTTAGCAGAGCCCTGTGTTTTTGATAAACAGTCGCTTCTCCCTGGCTTGTGCCACCTTTTAATGGTTGCCCAAAAAAAGGTCTTCTTTATCCCGAAGTTACAGAAGCATTTTGCCGAGTTCCTTCAACATCATTCTCTCAAGCGCCTAAATATACTCTATTAATCCACCTGTGTCGGTTTAGGGTACGGTCTTAATGATGGAGCTATTTCCTGGGACTTTTTCGTAGCGCATTCAATCCATTAAGAACACACAACTTACAAAATCCGTCACTACCATCAGGTTAAGGAATATTAACCTTATTTCCATCGACTACGGCTTTCGCCCTCGTCTTAGGGGCCGACTAACTCTGCGCGGATTAACCTTGCGCAGAAACCCTTGGATTTTCGGCGAAGAAGTTTTTCACTTCTTTAATCGTTACTCATGTCAGCATTCGCACTTCTGATACCTCCAGGATCCCTCACGGGTATCCCTTCACAGGCTTACAGAACGTTCCGCTACCGCTTATAAAGTTCGAAAACTTTATAAACCCACAGATTCGGTATGTGATTTTAGCCCCGTTACATCTTCGGCGCAGAAACTCTATTAGACCGGTGAGCTGTTACGCTATCTTTAAAGGATGGCTGCTTCTAAGCCAACCTCCCGGCTGTTAAGGAATTTCCACATCCTTTCACACTTAATCACAATTTTGGGACCTTATCTGGTGGTCTGGGCTCTTTCCCTCTCGACCATGGACCTTAGCACCCACAGTCTGTCTGTTGAAGAACTACGTCTAGCATTCGGAGTTTTATTAGGTTTGGTAAGAATCTCTTCCCCCTAGCCCATTTAGTGCTCTACCTCTAAACGCATATTTATTCAACGCACTACCTAAATAGTTTTCGCGGAAAACCAGCTATCTACGAATTTGGTTGGCCTTTCACCCCTTACCACAAGTCATCCAAAGACTTTTCAACGTCAACTGGTTCGGTCCTCCGGCAAGTGTTACCTTGCTTTCAACCTGCTCATGGTAAGCTCATTCGTTTTCGGGTCTAATTCATAAAACTATTCGCCCTATTAAGACTTGCTTTCGCTACGCCTACACCTAGATGGCTTAAGCTTGCTTTATAAATTAAGTCACTGACCCATTATACAAAAGGTACGCCGTCACTCTAAAAAGAGCTTCGACTGATTGTAGGCATGCGGTTTCAGGTTCTATTTCACTCCCCTAATAGGGGTTCTTTTCACCTTTCCCTCACGGTACTAGTTCACTATCGGTCACTGAAGAGTATTTAGGCTTAGAGGGTGGTCCCCCTATATTCGAGCAGGATTTCACGTGTCCCGCTTTACTCAAGAAATTTGTTAAACATTACTCATACGGGACTATCACCCTCTGTGGTTAGCTTTTCCAAACTATTCAAATTTTTTCAACAAATCTACTGGCCTATTCCGGTTTCGCTCGCCACTACTAACGGAATCTCAATTGATTTCTTTTCCTCCGGTTACTTAGATGTTTCAGTTCTCCGGGTTGTCTCTTTAAACCTATGTATTCAGTCTAAAGTACCACATAAAGTGGTGGGTTTCCCCATTCGGAAATTTACGGATCAAAACTTGCATACAGCTCCCCGTAACTTATCGCAGTATACCACGTCCTTCGTCGGCTTTCAGTGCCAAGGCATCCGCCACACGCCCTTAAACGCTTGATTTATGCACAGAAAAAAATTCTGTGTTGAATCAAATTTTTTAAATAAAATATTCATCTATTCGAATATTAATTGATTGTTCGTATTTTTGAACAATCGGATATAGATATTGATA
>CACHTK010000051.1 GCA_902582765.1 uncultured Pelagibacteraceae bacterium | reverse complement strand
TGTAAAAAAGGTAGGCAAGAAAACAAAAATTTGTTGCACTAGAAAAACGATTCCTAATCTAAGAGTTATTCAAAAATATGCCGTAAAACTAGGGGGTGGGACTAATCACAGATTTAATTTAAGTGATGAATTTTTAATTAAAGACAATCACCTAGCTTCATCAAATAAATTTGAGGAAATAGTCAAAAAAGCAATTAAAAATAAAAAAAAAAGAAAAATTACTGTTGAGGTAGACACTTTGAAGCAATTTAAAAGAATTAATGGACTTAATTTTAATACAGTTCTGTTTGATAATATGAGTCCGAAAAATCTAGGGGTGGCTATTAAATATGCAAAAGGGAAATATGAGACTGAAGCCTCAGGAGGAATAACTTTGAAAAATGTAAAAAATCTAGCAGCAACAAACGTTGACAGAATATCAGTAGGTGAGTTAACACATAGTATTCAAGCTTTGGATTTAAAATTAGAGATTTAATTTTTTCTTATTTGAGCTTGTGCTGCCGCTAATCTTGCAACCGGAACTCTATAAGGTGAACAAGACACATAATCTAATCCAGTTTTTGCACAAAATTCTATACTTTTAGGATCTCCACCATGCTCTCCACAAATTCCAAGTTTAATTTTTTTGTTTTGTTTTCTGCCTTTATCAGTTGCAATTTTTATTAAGTCTCCAACACCATCATCAATTGATACAAAAGGATCTATATCAAAAATCTTGTTCTCAATATAATCATTAAGAAATTTACCACTATCATCTCTGCTAATACCAAATGTAGTTTGAGTTAAATCATTTGTTCCAAAACTAAAAAATTCAGCGTGTTTAGCGATATCTTTTGCCTTTATTGCTGCTCTCGGCAATTCAATCATTGTTCCAACTAAAAAATCAATTTTAATTTTATTCTCATCTTGAACTTTTTTCGCAACCCTAATGACTAAGTCTTTGATAAGTTTTATTTCTGCTTCTGTAGAAACTAAAGGGATCATGATTTCAGGCATAGTGGATTGAATTTTTTGTTTTTTACATTCCACTAAAGCTTCAAAAATTGCAGTACACTGCATCTCATAAATTTCAGGGAATGAAATTGCTAATCTACAGCCTCTATGACCTAGCATTGGATTTTGTTCATGAAGTTCTGAAATTCTAACTTCAAGTTCTTTAATGGGAATATTTAATGAAACTGCAACATCATTAATTTCATTATTACTTTTTGGCAAAAATTCATGTAGTGGTGGGTCAAGTAACCTTACTGTTACAGGTAAGCCCTTCATTATCTTAAATATTTCAATAAAATCTTTTTTTTGATGTGGTAATAGCTTTTTTAGTGCATTAGATCGATCTTCTATTGTTTTTGATAATATCATTTCTCTTACTGATAAAATTCTTTCTTCTTCAAAAAACATATGTTCAGTTCTACACAAACCAATACCTTCTGCACCAAATTCTCTTGCAGTTTTACTATCCAATGGTGTTTCCGAATTAGTTCTAATTTTTAATTTTCTAAAATCATCAGACCAACTCATTATTTTTGAAAAATCACCTGATATTTCTGGTTTAACAGTTTTAATCTCGCCAATAATTATTCTGCCTGTTGAGCCATCAATTGTAATTATTTCTCCCTCTTTAATTACTCTGTTATTTGTTTTAAATAATTTATTTTCATAATCAATTTCTATTTCACTAGATCCAGAAACACATGGTCGTCCCATTCCTCTAGCAACTACTGCAGCATGACTTGTCATACCTCCTCTTGACGTCAGTATTCCTTTTGCTGCATGCATACCATGTATATCCTCTGGTGAAGTTTCCACACGAACTAAGATTGTACTTTGCATCATACTATTTAGTCTTTCAGCCTCCTCGGATGTGAAAACAACTTTTCCACTTGCAGCACCTGGTGATGCAGGTAAGCCTGACCCTATTACCTCTAAGTTTGCTTTTTCATCTAAAGTTGGATGAAGCAAAGCGTCTAAAGAATTTGGTTCTATTCGCAATATCGCGTCTTTTTTAGTAATCAATTTTTCTTTAACCATATCTACAGCTATTTTTACAGCAGACTTGGCTGTTCGTTTTCCAGAGCGTGTTTGGAGCATCCAAAGCTTTTTATTTTCAACAGTAAACTCAACATCCTGCATGTCTTTGTAATGTTTTTCTAACTTAGTTAAATTATTCTTTAGTTGCTTGTAAGTCACTGGCATTGATTCTTCCATTGACTTAAGAATTTCTTTTGATTCAACTCTGGCTTTTTTTGTAATATGTTGAGGTGTTCTAGTTCCGGCAACAACATCCTCTCCCTGTGCATTAATTAAATATTCTCCATAAATATTTTTTGATCCATCTGATGGATTTCTAGTAAACACCACACCAGTTGCACAATCATTTCCCATATTTCCAAAAACCATTGATTGTACATTAACTGCTGTACCCCAATTAGACGGTATTTGATTTAATTTTCTATAGACTTTTGCTCTGTGACTTTCCCAAGATAAAAAAACAGCACTTATAGCTCCCACCAGTTGTTCTTTGACACTTTGGGGAAAATCTTTTTTTGTTTTTTCTTTTACAATGTTTTTAAAATCTTTTATTAAAGCTTCCCAGTCATACTCATCTAGTTCAGTGTCTAGTAATACTCCTTTTGTTAACTTATAGTTCTCGATTATATCTTCAAAGTGATAAGCTCCGATTCCCAAAACAACATTAGAATACATTTGAATAAACCGTCTATAACTATCATTCGCAAATCTTAAATTTGAAGTTTTTTTTGCAAGTGCTATTACCGTATTATCATTTAACCCTAGATTTAAAATTGTATCCATCATACCAGGCATGGAAACTCTAGCACCAGATCTTACAGAAACTAGAAGAGGGTTTTTTGTATCTCCAAATTTTTTTCCTGATTCTTTTTCAATAAATTTTAATTCTTTATTAATTTCATTAAGTATTTTTTTATTTAATTTTTTTTTATTCTTGTAGAATAAATCACATACCTCTGTAGATATTATAAAACCAGGCGGCACAGGCAAACCCATTCTTCCCATCTCAGAGAGATTTGCACCTTTGCCTCCAAGAATATTTTTTGGCAGTTTAATTTTTTTTATTTTACTTGATTTGAAATTGAATATAAATTTTTTCATACTAAGCTTCTATTTTTGAAAAATTAAAATAGTTATCAAAAGTT
>CACHTK010000050.1 GCA_902582765.1 uncultured Pelagibacteraceae bacterium | reverse complement strand
AATGAAGCTATCTTAATTGGCTTTTATTCAAAGGATTTAATAAATAAAAATTATAAAAATTTAATAAAATTAGATAAAAATAAAAGTTTGATAAAACCTGTATATTCGAGTTAAAATAAAATATGTCTGAAACCATAGAACAAATCTGCCTCAAAAAAGGTGTAAAACTTACTGATCAAAGAAAAATAATTGCAAAAGTTTTATCTGAGTCGAAAGAAGTTTATGGTGAGTCTGACCATCCAGATGTTGATGAATTATATCAGAGAGTTTCTAAATTAGATTCTAAAATAAGTATTGCTACAATTTATAGAACGGTCAAACTTTTTGAGGAGTCAGGTATACTTACTAAACATGACTTTAAAGGTGGAAAAGCAAGGTATGAAACATTAGTTGAAAGCCATCATGATCATCTTATAGATATTAAATCAGGCGAGATTATTGAATTTGTAGATGAGGAGATTGAGAAATTACAAAAAAAAGTAGCTGAAAAGTATGGATACAATTTAGTCGATCATAAACTTGAACTTTATGGAATAAAAAAAAAATAAATGGATAACTTTGAAATCTTAAAACCTTTTGGTCCTACAATTGTTAAAATCAAAATGCCTAATGAGATGATTAAAGAAATAAACCAGTATGTAGATATAGTCATTAAAGATGAGCAAAAAATAAAAAAATTGGATGAAGGAGATAAACTTATAGGAAAGGTTAAACAAGAGTTTTTGATGGAGGTAGACTTTATGAAAAAAATTAAATGGGCTGAATTTTTAGCTTCTAATGTTTCAAGTTGGGCACAAGATGAATTAAAAAAAGAAATTAAAAATTTCCAATTAATTAAATCTTGGGTGGTAAGACAATTTCAAAATGATTATAATCCTGTACATTGGCATAGTGGGGATATATCTGGAGTTGGCTATCTAAAAATCCCATCACATTTAGGTAGTACTTCACAACCTGATAAAAAAACTAACGAAAATGGAAAGTTACAATTAATATTTGGATCTCCAAACTTATTTTCAAAGTCTACTTATTTAGTAAAGCCCGAGCTTGGTGATTTTTACTTATTTCCAAATTATTTAATGCATACTGTATATCCATTTTCAGGTACAGATGAAGAAAGAAGGTCAGTATCATTTAATGCTAAAGTTGAATTTTTTAGCTGATTTTATGAGTGATAAAAAAGTATTTATTAAAACATTTGGTTGTCAAATGAATGAATACGATTCCAACAGAATTTACGACAATGTAAGTACCTTAGGTTTTATAAAGACTGAGGATCAATCTAATGCAGAATGTTATATATTGAATACTTGTCACATCAGGGATAAAGCAAAAGAAAAAGTTTATCATGAAATTGGCAGAATAAAAAAATTATATAAAAATAAAAAAAAACCAATCATGATCGTAGCCGGATGTGTGGCTCAAGCAGAAAATGAAGAAATGTTAAAAAGGGAACCTTATATAGATATTGTGATGGGGCCTCAGGCTTATCACAAAATAAATGATTTATTAGAGAAACATGAATTAAATAGAAAACAGGAGGAAACAGAGTTCGATACAATTTCAAAATTTGGATACTTTGATAAAATTAAGAATAATAATAATAAAATTTCTGCTTTCTTAACTATCCAAGAAGGTTGTGATAAATTTTGTCATTTTTGTGTTGTTCCATACACAAGAGGACCAGAGTATTCTAGACCATTTAATAAAATTATTATTGAAGCAGAACAATTGATTAAAAATGGTGTAAAAGAAATAACATTGCTAGGACAGAATGTTAATGCCTATTCTTATATAGAAAATTCTAAAGAATTAAGAATCTCTAATTTAATACATCATTTAAATAAATATTCAGAATTAGAGAGAATAAGATATACAACCTCACACCCAAGAGATATGACAGAAGATCTAATTGAGTGTTATTCTTCATGCAATAAATTAATGCCTTTTGTTCATTTACCGATTCAAAGTGGCTCTGACAGAATGCTAGAGTTAATGAATAGAAAACACACAGTAGAAGACTACATAAAAATTTATGAAAAATTAAAAAAAATTAATAAAGAAATAGAATTTTCAAGCGATTTCATTATTGGCTATCCTGGAGAAACCAAAAAAGATTTTGAAGAGACATATAATTTAATAGAAAAAATTAAATTTATAAATTCTTTTTCATTTATTTTTAGTCCCAGACCTGGAACAAAAGCCTCAAAGTTAGATATGATAGACGAAAATATTGCTAGAGAAAGACTTACATTAGTTCAAGAAAAACTATTTAATAACCAAATAGAAATGAATAAATCAATGGAGAATGATATAATTGAGGTTCTGGTTGAAAATAAAATGAAAAACCAAAATAAATTTTTTGGTAGAAATAAGTATATTTCACCTGTAATTTTTCATAGTGTTGATAATTATATTGGTAAAATTGTAAAAGTAAAAATTCAAACTAGTAATCAGAACACTTTATTTGGATTAGTAAATAAAAATATGAAAGCAGCTTAAATTGAGTAATTTAAGAAAAAAAAATATAATCTCAGAGCTAAAATTTGTTTATTCTGAAAATAATACTCTAAGTATAATATTTCAGAATAATGATTTGTTATTAGGTGTAGCAGGTGAGTTTAACAATAATTTAAAGGAATTAGAAAAAATTACTCAAACAAGCTTATATTCTAGAGGAAATTCAATTTTAGTAAAAAGTGACCCAGAAAAAAATAATTTAGTTAAAAATGCAATACAATTTTTAACTGAACAATTTTTAAATAATGGAACAATAGAGAAAAAAGATATAATTTCTTCGACAAACAAGTTTATGATAGACGAAAAAAATAATCCCAAAAAAAAAGTTGAATATATTATTAAAACTCCAAAAAAATCTGTAATTCCAAGATCTGAAAGACAGAAGGATTATGTTAGAGCCTTAAAAGAGTCAGATATAATTATTTCAGCTGGACCAGCGGGAACTGGCAAAACCTTTTTAGCAGTTGCTGTGGCTTTAACTATGTTATTGGAAAAAAAAATAGAGAAAATAATTCTTTCAAGACCTGCTGTAGAAGCTGGAGAAAGACTTGGTTTCTTGCCTGGAGATATGAGAGATAAAGTGGATCCTTATCTTAGACCATTATATGACTCTTTGTACGATTTATTAGATTTTGAAAAGATACAAAAGAAGATAGAAGTTGGTGATATAGAAATAGCCCCTTTAGCCTTTATGAGAGGCAGAACTTTAAAAAATTCATTTGCGATTCTTGATGAGGCACAAAATGCAACAGATACTCAAATTAAAATGTTTTTAACTAGAATCGGAGAAAACTCTAAGATAGTAATCAATGGTGATCCTTCTCAAATAGATTTACCAAACAAGACACTTTCAGGATTACACAGATCCAAAAAATTACTAGGTCACTTAAAAGAAATATCTGTAGTTGACTTTGATCATAAAGATGTAGTTCGACATCCACTTGTATCTAAAATTGTTAAAGCTTATTCAGATCAAAACTCTGAGAGATGATAAAGGCCAATGTAATAGCAGGCCATCTAAATTGGAAAAGAATTTTAAAAAAACCAAATAATTATCTAAAACAAAGACTTGGAATATTATCCAAGACACCTTTATTTAAAAGAAAAAACCATGAATTTTCCATTCTTTTGACTAATGATAAAGAAATGAAAAACTTAAATTATAAATTTAGAAAAAAAAATACAACAACTGA
>CACHTK010000049.1 GCA_902582765.1 uncultured Pelagibacteraceae bacterium | reverse complement strand
CAAGTATTTCAGCACTTCCAATTATTTTTTCCTCAACATCTGGTGATAGGAGACCACCCATTTTTCCTTTTATAAAATCTAAAACTTCATAAATTATATTGAAAGACGAAATAGAAAGTTTTTCTTGCTCAGCTCTTTTCTTTGCTTCTTTGCTAGGCTTAACATTAAATGCAATTATTACTGCATTTGAAGCCTTTGCCAATGTTACATCTGTTTCCGTTACCATACCTATGTCTGATAGGAGTATTTTTGGTTTTACTTCATCATGTTTTATTTGATCTATAGCATTTTTTATCGCCTCAGATGAACCATGAACATCTGATTTAATGATGATGTTTAATTCTTTTGTTGCTGAACTTTGAAAAGCTGAGTCTTGTGTAACAAAATTAAGTGGTATTTTATCATCTTTTGTCTCTTCAACTCTTGCTTCACAAAGAGATTTGGCTTCTTTCTCACTAGGTAATACAATAAAATCGTCACCTGATTTAGCTGCACCATTAATGCCAATTATTTCAACCGGAGTAGCTGGTTCAGCTCTATCAATATTTTTACCTTTGTCATTTATTATTGCTCTAATTTTTCCCCATTTTAATCCACTAACAAAATAATCTCCCTTTTTAAGTGTCCCAGCAGTTATAACAATGTTTGCAACGGGACCTCTTCCAATGTCTATTTTTGACTCTAAAACTATTCCTTTGGCATTTGTTTCAAAATCTGTTTTTAAGTCTAATAATTCTGCTTGTAACAAAATAGACTCTATTAATTTATCTAGATTATTTTTAGTTTTTGTTGAGATTTCCACCATTAAAGTATCACCTGATAAGTCTTCTGCAATTAATTCATATTCTAAAAGTTGATTCTTAATTTTTTGTGGGTCAGCCTCAGGTAAATCACATTTATTAATCGCAACTACAATTGGAACTTTTGCAGCTTTAGCGTGCTTTATTGACTCGATAGTTTGTGGTTTAACACCATCATCTGCTGCAACAACTAGTATTACTATATCTGTAAGTCTAGAACCTCTAGCTCTCATCTCAGTGAAAGCAGCGTGACCAGGTGTATCTATGAATGTAATTTTATTATTATCATGCTTAATCTGATAAGCACCAATGTGTTGAGTAATGCCTCCAAACTCTCCTGAAACCACATTTGCTTCTCTTAACACATCTAAAACTGAAGTTTTACCATGATCAACATGACCCATAACTGTAACGATTGGAGCTCTATTTTTTAAATTTTCTGATTTTACCTCTTTTATTTTTTCAATTATTTCTTCAGCTTTTTTCTCTCGTATAGGATTATGACCAAATTCTTTAACTAAATATTCTGCTGTATCTGCATCAATTGTATTATTTATTGTTACAGTTACTCCCATACCAAATAAATGTTTAATAATACTAGTTGATTGTTCTGCCATTCTATTAGCTAACTCTTTAATTGTGATTAATTCTGGAAGATTTACATCTCTTTTTATTTGTTGAAAGTTTTCTTTGCTATCTGCTTGATTTAAATTTCGATTTTCTTTTTGTTTGGCTCTTTTTAATGATGCTAAACTTCTTGATTTAACCTCAACATGGTCATCACTTAAAGCTCTTGAGATTGTTAATTTTAATTCTCTTTTTTTTATACCTAATTTATTAGATTTATTTTCTTTTTGTATGGTTTCACCTTTTAGTCTTCTTGTGGCTCTTTGTTCAGCTAATTTCCTTTTTTCAAAATCTGAAGAAGGTTGTGTTGCAACTCGAGTAAAATTATTAGGTTTTGATAATGTATTATTGTTATGTCTAAAGTTGTTACTATTTTGTCTTGAGAATTGTGGCTTTCCTGAAAACTTTGAGTTTTTTTTCTCAATTACAACAGTATTTTTAGATTTTGACTTTGCTTGTTCTATACTACTAAAAGTTTTTTGTGAACTTCCAGATATTGATAACTTTAATTTTTTTTTCTCCATTTCCCATCTTTCAATCTTTATAGATTTTTTCTCTAGCTGACATTATTAAATTATCTGCCTCTGCTTTTGATAATGCAAATTCTTCTAAATAACCTTTAATTTTTATTCTCTCACCTTTAATTACATCATAAGCACCTGTTAACTCGTCAGAAGCTAAATCTGCTAAATCTGCCAATGTTAATATTTTCTGTTCACCTAAAGTAACTAACATTCCTGGAGTAAGCCCTTTGTGATTTATTAAATCATGCTCTAAACCAAGATCCTTTATTCTATTAGAGATCTCTTCTTGGTCTTTTTCATAAAATTCTTTGGCTCTTTCAATTAATTCCTTTGCTGTATCTTCCTCAATTCCTTCAATTTTTATTAAAGCGTCCGTGGTACTATCTTTGATATCATCTATAGTTGAAAAACCCTCAGCAACTAAAAGTTGCCCTAAAGTTTCGTCTAATTCAAGGTTTTTAACAACATTGTCAGTTTTTTCTTTAAATTCTAATTGCCTTTTTTCTGAGTCCTCTTGTTCAGTCATGATATTTATTTCAAAATTTAATAGCTTAGTTGCCAATCTTACATTTTGTCCTCTTCTTCCGATTGCCTTACTGAGGTTTTCCTCAGATAAAATTACGTCAAGTTTTTTATTTTCATTATCCACATTTACTCTTTGAACCTCTGCAGGTGAAAGAGCATTAGCTACAACAATAGCTGGATCCTCTGACCAATTTACTATATCAATTTTTTCACCTTGAAGTTCATTCACCACAGCTTGCACTCTACTTCCTCTCATACCAACACATGCTCCAACTGGGTCAAGTGAAGTATCGATTGCCTTCACACATATTTTAGCTCTGCTACCTGGGTCTCTTGATGATGACTTTATTTCAATCAATCCATCATAAATTTCTGGAACCTCTTGAGTAAAAAGTTGATCCATAAATTTTGGATGTGCTCTAGATAAAAAAATTTGTTGGCCACGCGGCTCTCTTCTTACGTCTAAACAATATGCTTTTACCCTATCACCAGCCTTAATATTTTCTCTGGGTATCATCTCATTTTTTTGGATGATTGCTTCTGTCCGACCTAAATCAACAATTACGTTTCCAAATTCCAACCTTTTAACTATTCCACTCAAAATAGTATCTTTTTTATCAATAAAATCATTAAATTGTCTTTCTCTCTCAGCTTCTCTTACATTAAAACTAATTACTTGTTTAGCAGTTTGAGCTGCAATTCTTCCAAAATCAAAAGAGGGCAACGGTTGAAGCACCTCATCTCCAATTTTTTTATCCTTGTTTATAAAATCTAATTTAATTGCTTCATCAAGAGTAATTTCAATACTTGGGTTCTCTGTTTTTTTAACAATTATTAATTTTCTAAAAATACCAATATTTCCATCATCTCTATTTATTTCCACTTTTATCTCATTATCAGATCCGAATTTTGATTTTGCTGCTTTGGCAATGCCAGTCTCCATTGATCCGATAATCAATTCTTTATCAATAGACTTTTCTAAAGCAACAGCTTCAGCGATTCTGAGTAGTTCAAGTTTATCTGCTCTTCTATTTAACATATTTTTTTTACACAAAAAAAAATGGGCCTCAGCCCATTCTAAATTTTCAACAATGTGCTTGAAATATAGTTATTTTTTGTTGGTTTTCAACAATTTTTACTTGCTGAAAACTCCTGATTTATCAGTTTTTTCCCACGAAAATGATCCATCATTTTCTGGTATTCTTCCAAAATGACCATATGCTGCTGTCTTTTCATATATAGG
>CACHTK010000048.1 GCA_902582765.1 uncultured Pelagibacteraceae bacterium | reverse complement strand
CAAAGGAACGATACATAAAAAATTTATTTCAAATAGGTCTAGTTTTTTTTGTAATTTATGTCAAAAATAAACAATTATTGTATTGACCCAATCATTATCTGAAGATATACACTCACGCTTATGGCAAATACAAAATCAGCAATTAAACGTACTAGAAAAATTAAAAGACAAACTGCTGTTAACAGATCTAGAAAGAGTCGTTATAGAGGTGCATTGAAAAAAATGAACGCTATAATAGAAAAAAAGGATAAAAAAGATTTAGGTGATGAACTATATAATTCAATAATTAATATAAGTGAACCAGTTGCAGCTGCCTCAATTGCTCAAGTACATAAAGCTCAAATTAACGACAATGGAGTTATTAAAGATGTAGCAATAAAAATATTAAGACCGGATATTAAAAAAATTTTTAACGAAGAAGTAGATGCTTTGATGCTTTTTGCATATATTATTGAGTCATTGATCAAAAAAACCAAACGATTAAAGCTGGTTGAGGTAGTTTTTTTATTGAAAGAAATTACCAGTCTTGAGATGGATTTAAGATTTGAAGCCGCTGCAGCTAACGAATATTCAGAAAATACCAAAAATGATGCAGGTTTTGAAGTTCCAAAAATCTATTGGGATTATACAAGTGAAAATATTATGACACTTGATTGGGTCGATGGTGTGTCTATTAGAGAGACGGAGGAGCTAGAGAAAAGATCAATTAATACAAAAAAAATTGCCACTGATATAATTCAACATTTCTTAAGACATGCTGTAAGAGATGGTTTTTTTCACGCGGATATGCATCAAGGAAATATTTTTATAAATAACAGTGGTCATATTGTTCCTATAGATTTTGGTATCATGGGAAGACTTGATAATGTGAGTAAAAGATTTTTAGCCGAAATTTTATTTGGTTTTATACAAAGAGATTATAAAAAAGTCGCAGAGGTGCATCTTGCAGCAGGACTAGTTCCGAATAATGTACCTGTTAATGATCTTGCTCAAGCATTAAGATCAATTGGTGAACCGATTTTTGGTCACTCTATAAAAAATATTTCTGGTGGTAAGCTTTTAAAACAACTTTTTGACGTTACCGAAAAATTTAATATGCAAACCCAACCTCAGTTACTTATGTTACAAAAAACAATGGTAGTAGTTGAGGGAGTTGCAAGAAGATTAAACCCTGAGACAAACATATGGGAAACATCCAAGCCTGTTCTAGAAAAATGGCTAAAAGAAACAAAAGATCCTATAAATTCAATTAATGAAACGTTAAAAGACTCTGTTGAAGTATTAAAACGTCTTCCAAATTTACCTGAAGTAATGGATAAAGCAAACCAAGCCCTTAATTACCTTGCAAGTGGTCAAATACCCCAAAATTCGAATTCTTATAATGAATTAAATACTAAAAAAGAAGAAATGAAGTCATTTAGAAACCAATCTATTATTGGCTTATTATCTCTTGTAATTTTAACTCTATTGGTATTTTAATTCTCATCATGAAAAATAAAAAAATACTTCTAATCATATGTGGTGGTATATCTGCTTACAAAAGCTTAGAAGTGATAAGAGGTTTAAAAAAAAGAGATGTAAGTATTAAAACAATACTTACAAAGAGTGGTAAAAACTTTGTAACACCTCTATCTATTTCATCGCTTTCACAAGAAAAAGTATATGAAAATTTATTCAGTGCAGAAAATGAGGCTGAAATGGATCACATTTCACTTTCTAGATGGGCAGATTTAATTTTAATTGTGCCTGCAACAGCAAATACAATCTCAAAATTAAGTTATGGTTTAACTGACGACCTAGCTAGCACTGTCGTTTTAGCATCTGATAAACAAGTGTTTTTGGTCCCAGCTATGAATGTCAGAATGTGGGAACACAAATCAACTAAAGATAATTTGTCAAAATTAAAAAGTTACGGTTATAAGATAATTGGCCCTGAAATTGGGGAAATGGCTTGTGGAGAATATGGAAAAGGCAAAATGTCAGAACCTTCATATATATTAGATTCTATAGAAAATTATTTTAAGAATATTGAAAAAAATAAAAAATATAAGGCATTAGTTACAGCTGGACCTACTAAAGAGTTTATAGATCCGGTAAGATTTATAACTAATAAATCAAGTGGTAAACAAGGTTATGAAATAGCTAAATCATTAAGAGATAATGGTTTTGAAACAACACTTATTTCTGGAGAAACAAATTTAGATCCAGTTGAAGGAGTAAAATTTATTTCAGTTAAAACTGCAGAAGAAATGTTCAGGGAAACTCTTAACAATCTACCAACTGATGTTGCTATTTTTAATGCAGCGGTAGCTGATTTTAAAGTTAAAGAGATTAATAGTGAAAAAATTAAAAAAAGTGAAAATTTAGATCTAAAGTTAGAAAAAAATATTGATATTTTATCAAATATATCAAATCATAATTCACTAAGACCAAAAATTACAATTGGATTTGCAGCAGAATCACAAAATCTTGAGATAAATTCAAAAAAAAAATTAGACCAAAAAAATTGTGATTGGATTATTGCAAATGATATTTCTGATAAAACAATAGGTTTTGACTCTGATGATAATGAAGTTTCTATATTTTATAAAAGTAAAAAAAAGTGAAAAGTTGTTAAAGAAAAAGAAATCTTTAATAGCATCTGAGATAGTGAATAGAGTTATCTCTGAGCTTAATTAAATAATGGTGAAGGTTTTATTTAAGAAACTTAACCAAAAAGCAAAGCTTCCAATTTATAAAACTAGTGGATCTTCGGGAATGGACCTAATGGCATGTGTAGATGAACCTATTACAATTAAACCAAATGAGTCGATGTTGATACCAACAGGTATTGCAATTGCAATTCCTGAAGATACAGAGGTTCAAATTAGACCAAGATCTGGTCTTGCCGCAAAATCTAGTATTAGCGTACTAAATACACCAGGTACAATTGATAGTGATTATAGAGGAGAGCTAAAAATTATTTTATTTAACCATGGTAAAGATGAATTTACTGTCAATCATGAAGATAGAGTAGCTCAAATGGTTTTAATGCCTATTTTAAAAGTAGAAATTGAAGAAACAAATGAATTACCAGAGACAATCAGAGGGTCTGGAGGATTTGGATCTACTGGTAAATAGTAAATGTTTAGTAACAAAGACCTCGAGCGATATTCAAGACAGATTATTTTAAAAAAAGTTGGGATTTTAGGTCAAAAAAAAATTCAAAATTCCAAAGTTCTAGTTGTTGGATGTGGTGGCTTAGGGACACCAGTTATTGACTTACTTTGTCGAGCAGGTATTGGTGAAATTGGTATGATGGACCATGATAAAGTGAGTATTTCAAATTTACATCGACAAGTTATGTTCAATTCTGATGATGTTGGAAAATATAAAGTTAATATTTTAAAAAAAAAAATTAATAAAATTAATAAAAAGATAAAAGTAAAAACATATAGAGTTAAAGCAGAGGATAAAAATTTAGGAAAAATTCTGAAACAGTATGATGTTATTGTTGATGGCACTGATAATTTTAAAGCAAAATTTCTTTTAAATAAATTTTCGTTAAAGTATAAAAAAAAACTTATTATTGGAGCTATAAGTAAATTTGAGGGACATATTTTTACATTTGATTTTAATTTAAAGAAAAGTCCATGTTTAAAATGTTTCTACCAAGGGGAACCAGCAGAAGGAGTTTTGAATTGTGAAACAGATGGTATATTGGGATCAACAGCAGTAATTACAGGCAGCCTACAAGC
>CACHTK010000047.1 GCA_902582765.1 uncultured Pelagibacteraceae bacterium | reverse complement strand
TGTATTGTATACGGATAGTGAAATCCATATGGAATCTTAAACTTATTTAAATAATTAAGAAATTTTTGTCTATTTTTGACAAGTACTACAAATTGGTGAAAACATGAATTGTTAGATATTTGAAATAATTTAATTTTTTTATTTTTCAAATTTTTAAAATAATATTTCGCAATGTTCCTCTTTTTATTGTTAATCAAATTTATTCTAGTCATTTTATGGTTAAGAACTACAGCCTGCATTGTATGAAGTCTGCTATTTACTCCAACTAATTCATGCTTAAATTTTTTTTTTGCACCATGGGTTCGTAGCTTCAAAATTTTTTCATAGATTTTTTTTATCTTTGTAACAACTGCACCTCCATCTCCATAAGCTCCTAAATTTTTTCCAGGAAAAAAGCTGAAACATGCAATATCTCCAATATTTCCACTATTTATTCCTTCATCATTGTATGAACCAATAGATTGTGCAGCGTCTTCAATTAGGTAAATATTTTTTTTTCTACATATTTTTTTTAATTTTTTATAAATTCCAGAATATCCCCAAAGATTAACAATAATTATAGCTTTGGTATTTTTATTTATTTTTTTTATTACTTCATCTTGATTTATACTTGCATTTTCTAAATTAACATCGGCAATTCTTAATTTACAACCATTGTTTATAACTGCACTTGCTGTAGCCACATATGTCAAATCAGGAATTATAACTTCATCAGTATTTTTTAAGTTTAAAGATTTTA
The DNA here is from genome assembly GCA_902582765.1 of uncultured Pelagibacteraceae bacterium. Classification (GTDB taxonomy): domain Bacteria; phylum Pseudomonadota; class Alphaproteobacteria; order Pelagibacterales; family Pelagibacteraceae; genus Pelagibacter. The sequence continues at coordinate 3,195 of CACHTK010000047.1, read as the reverse complement.
TTGCTAAAAAAAGAGCATCTGATCCATTGGCACATCCTATACAATATTTAGTTTTTGTAAATTTTGTAAAATTATTTTCAAACTTTTTCACAGGGTCTCCAAGTATAAAGTTACTTTTTTTAATGGTTTTTTTTATATCTTTAATTATCTTAGGAAATAAAACCTTGTCTTGACGATATATATTATTAAATTCAATCTTCATTTTTTTTTTTATTATTTCCTAAAAAGCTATCCTTAACATTTTTAATATCAAGTGGCATATTTTTTAAGGATGATTTATATATCGAATTAATTATTTTTAGACTTTTCATACCCTCTTCTAGACTTAAAAATTTATTTTTATTATTTAAATTATTAACTATATATTCATAAAATTTGATATGACCATTTTTTTTCTTAAATTTATCTTTTAAGAGTTTGATAATTTTATTATTTTTCTTTAATGTCCACTTTTCTAATGTTTCTCCTGACATACCACCAACTATTACAGTTCCTTTTTCCCCCACAATTGAGATAGATCCTTCTAAATTATAAGGTCGTATTGCGTTTGTTACTTCTATTAGTCCTAATTTTTTATTTTCTTTGTACTCAAATATAGCTAAAGCGGTATCTTCAACCTCTTTCTTTATTTTGTGCATTTGTCTAATTCTAGAAAATACTTTAGTTGGCATACCAAACAACCATTGGAATAAGTCTATAAAATGTGATGATTGATTTGCTACCACGCCCCCATCTAATTCCCATGTCCCTCTCCATCTAGATTGTGAATAGTAATTGAATCCTCTGGACCATCTAAGACGTACCGTTGCTAAAAATAATTTGCCAAATAAATTATTTTCTATTGCTTTTTTCAGTTCAATTATAGGATCATTAAATCTATTTTGAAGAACTACATGAATTTTAGTTCCTTTTTTTTTACTTAATTTTAATAATTTTTGTGCATGTGAATATTTTAGTGTCACAGGTTTTTCGATTATAATTGATTTTACTTTACCCAAACATTGTAATGCATCTTGGTAATGGAAACCACTTGGTGTAAGTATAGAAATTATATCTACTTTTTCATTTTTAAATAGTTGTTTTATATTGTGATATTTTTTAATATTTTTTAAGTTAATTTTATTTAATATATTTTTATTTTTGTCACAAATTGCAATGAGTCTTAATTTTTTTTTTTTTTCTTGTAATTTTATTGCTTCGTAATGTTTTGCGAATATTTTACCACATCCAATAATTGCTATGTTTTTTGTCATTAATTTTAAACTAAATCAAAAAATTTTTTGCTATTTTTAGTTATATCAAATTTATTTTTAGCGTTCTTATATGCTGAGATACCCATAGATTTAACTATATCTTTATTATTAATAAAATATAAAATTTTTTTTTCATAAGCTTTTAAATCTCCAGGTTTGAAAATTAAACAATTATTTTTCATAGCAGTATCATTATTAAATTTATTTAGGGCAATAATTGATGGTTTTTTTAAACATGATGCTTCTATCACAGGTCTTCCAACTGCGTTCATGTAGCCTGGAAATAAAATTATATCTATATTTGAATAAAAGTTTTTAAGATTGAAAGTCATCGGTAATATCTTTATGTTTTTTTCTTTATGAAAAAAATTTTTTTTTAAATAAGTTTCGAAATTTAATTCATAGCCAAATAAATTTAAAATAAAATTTGTTTTTTGTGTTTGACCAACACAAATTAACCTTACATTGTATTTTGTATTTATTTTTTTGAAAACTTTTAAAGTTTCATATATGCCCTTTCTCTTTATAAAATTTCCTATATAACCAAATGTCAAAATTTCGTTATTTTTTTTTTTAATAATTATATTTTTTGAATTAATACCATTGTAAATAATAGTTGTAATTTTTTTTAAAGGTGATGTTTTATAACAATCGTGATCAATTGAAATAATTTTTTTTAGGTAAATTTTGCATAAATATTTTAAAAATTTAAATCTAACTTTTCCTTTTTTATTCTCTAATGGACTTCTTAAATGAGATGTAATCGTTGAATTAAAAAAGTATTTTATGAGCGGTGAGATGATAATTAATTCTAACTCATTTAAATGAAATCTATTTATATTTTTGTACTTATTTTTCAATTTAATAAAGAAAACGATAAAATGAAATAAAGCATAAACTTCTCTTAGTAACATGAGCCATCTCAAACCTCTATAGTACCCTATTTCAAAATGATTAAATCTAGGAATATATTTGGTTTCAAATACTTTAACATTCAAAGATTTAAAAAACTTTGAAGATGAACCCGTGGGACATATAATTATAAACTCAATTTCACTTTTTAAACTTGTAATGGTTTCACCAATACTTCGTGCAGCCCCAGAAAAATTTTTATGATTATGTATTAAAAACAACTTTTTTTTGGTCATAGCAAGGATTTAAGATCAATTTTATAATTAAATTTAATAAAGTTATGTTTTATACCTATATCTTAATTATGAAAATAAACAAAAAAATATTTCTTTTTACTTATGGTTTTCCCTCTGGAAATTCTGAGGACACATTTATAAAATATGAGTTAAACAAATTAATATCGGATTTTAAAGATGTTGTAATAATCCCACAAAAAAAATTTAAAAATAATATCAAAAAAAAAATAGGTGTAAATAAGCTTAAAGTTAATTTCGAATTTTCAAATAATTTTAACATTTTAAATTTTATAATAAATTATATTTCATTTACTCTATTTTCTAAAATTTATTACAAAGAAATAACTAAGATGCTCTTTAAGAAAAATTTTTTTACAAAATTCAAAATGGCGTCTATCGAACTTACTAGATCTCAAATTGCATACAATTGGATAAGTAAAACTATCGATTTGAGCAAAAATAATATTATATTTTATTCATTTTGGTCAAATTATTTATTACTGACTTTTGAGAGATTAAAAAAAAAATCTAATATTAAAACAATGTCAAGGATATTAGGAAGTGATTTAAATGGTTACATAAAGGGAGATGACTATGTTCCTTTTATTAATGATAAATTTTTCTCATTGAATAAATTATTACTTTTATCAAATATACAAAAATCAAAAGTACTAAAAAAAAAACTTATAAACAAAAATAAAATAAAAATTGCTGCATTGGGCGTTTATAAAAATACAAAAAATGTCTCTAAAGCTAAAGTTAACGAAATCAATTTTCTTAGTTGCAATAATTTA
>CACHTK010000046.1 GCA_902582765.1 uncultured Pelagibacteraceae bacterium | reverse complement strand
TTTTCTATATTTTCTTTAAAGAATAAAGGTGTCTTATCTCGAAATTTTTTCACTTTTTTTAATTGATTTGGCATCATAAGTTTCATGTAATTTTTAGCTTTTTGATAGCCTTCATTACCCTCAACAATAATACTAAGTGTTTCATCATCATACATGTCTCTTATGCTTCTTTTAATAATATCACTTTCTTGATGAATTAATGAAGGAGCTATAGAATTTAATGCGCTTTCTTTGATTGAATTCCAAACAGTAATTAAATTTTTAAGATCACCATCTATTTCATTTTTAGTTTTATTTGATCCCGCGGTTCTAACTATAATTCCCATCTCTTTTGGAATTTCAATTTCATTTAATATTTTCCTTATTTTTTTTCTATCCCCAGGATTAAATATTTTTCTTGAAATTCCACCTCCTTTAGGTGTATTAGGCATCAAAACAATATATTTTCCAGCAATACTAATAAATGTACTTAGGGCTGCTCCTTTAAATCCTCTTTCATCTTTGAGAACCTGCACTAATATGACTTGCTGAGGTTTTATGACCTCTTGAATTTTATATCTCTTTGATGGAAATTTTTTTTCATTAGATTTTATTTCTTTGCTCTCATCCTCTGGTTTCTCAACTGGATCATTTAATTTTATTTCATCATTACCCTCTAAAATTTGATTTTCATTATTTTCACTTTCTTTCGATAGTTCTTCTCTTACCTTTTCTTCCTCTTCTTTAATTTTTTTATATGACTCAATAATTGTTTCTTTTGAGCCAAAATCTGCTTTTTTTCCCGTCTCAGCATCCACAACCATCATTTTAATGCCTTTTGCTATTTTAAAGGGTCTGGCTTCATAATTATTTACTGCTTTTTTAATGAATTCTTTGAAAATTGGTAAAGCAGTTTTTGAACCCGTTTCGTATTTTCCTAATCTTTTTGGGTTATCATACCCCACGTATACCCCCACAACTAAGTTTGATGTAAAACCTATAAACCATGTATCTGTATTATTATTAGTTGTACCTGTTTTTCCAGCAAGTTGTAAATTTAAATCTCTTAGTTTTTTTCCTGTACCTCTATTAACAGCACCTTCCAGTATTGAGGTCATTTGATATGCAGTCTGTGGTGAAAATATTTGTTTAAAATTATTTTTTACTATAGGCACATTATTACCATTAAATGATATCTTATCGCAATTTTCACAAAATCTTTTTTCATTATTTGAAATTGTATTACCTTGGCTATCTTGAATTCTATCTATAATTATCGGAGTAACTAATTTTCCACCATTTACAAAAGAACAATATGCACTTGTTATATTAAGTAATGTTGTCTCTGCAGATCCTAATGATATAGACATTAATTCTTCAGGATTGTCATAAATATTAAGTTTTTTTGAAAAGTTAATAATCTTATCTATGCCTAGGTCTTGTGAAATCCTAACAGTCATTAAATTTCTAGATTTTTCAACTCCAGTTCTTAATGTTGATAGACCATAAAATTTTTTTCCATAATTTTCTGGTTTCCACATTTTTAGATCTTTTCCTTGATTAAGAACAATGGGCGCATCAAGAATTAAGGAGGATGGTGAATAATTATTCTCTAATGCTAAAGCATATATAAATGGTTTAAAGGCAGATCCAGGTTGTCTCTTAGCTTGAGAAACTCTATTAAATTCACTTTTTTTAAAACTAAAACCCCCTGACATGGCCAATACTCTACCACTATAGGGGTCCATAACAACTATTCCACCATTTACATTGGGTAATTGTCTTAAACTGAATATACCTTCAGAAACTTTTTTTACATAAATTAAATCATTAACTTTAAAAATTTGATTAAAGTCTTTTCTTGTCCAATTAATATCTTCATATTTAATAATTCCATTCTCTTTATTTGATGTTTGAATAACAGTCTCGAATTTATCTATTCTTTTTATAATTGCTATTTGCCAACCAATTGATTTTTCTAAATCAAATTTATCTAAATTCTCGAACCATTCATTACTTTTTGTATTATCTAGAGGGCCTCTCCAACCTTTTCTTCTGTCATATTCTATTAATCCTTTTCTTAACGAAGTTGAGGCTAGATTTTGAAGTTCTAAATTAATTGGAGTCTTAATATTAAAACCTTGTTTGTAAACTTTATTATATCCGTAATCTTGAACAACTTTTTTTCTTATATCTTCAACAAAATATCTTGTATCTTCAAGAAATATTCTCTTTCTTTTTTTTAAAATAATTTCTAAACTAATTAATTCTTCATATTTATTTTTAGAAATATATGAATTTTCATAAAGATTTTTTAATACCAAATTTCTTCTGTAAGTTGCTAATTCTTTATTTTTGTATGGATTATATTTACTTGGTGCTTTAGGCAAAGCAGCTAATAATGCAGACTCTGAATAATTTAAATCACCGATTGGTTTATCAAAATATCTAAGACTTGCGGAAGCAATTCCATAAGATCCTTCACCAAGATAAATTTGATTTAAATAAAGTTCTAATATTCTATCCTTTGATAAAGCTCTTTCAATTCTAAAAGCTAAGATGGCCTCCTTAATCTTTCTGTCTAGACTAACTTCGTTAGATAAAAGAAAATTTTTGGCAACCTGTTGAGTAATTGTAGATGCACCTTCTAGTCGATTTGATTTTAGTAAATTAACTATATTGTTTTTAAATGCTCTTAATATACCTTTTGCATCTACCCCTGGATGTTTGAAGAAATTTTTATCCTCTGAAGATAAAAAAGAATTAATTATAGTTTTAGGAATTGCATTATAGGGAACAAATATTCTTTTTTCCGCTGAAAAATCACTTATTAGTACACCATTTCCAGAGTAAACTTTGCTTGATACTGAGGGTTTATAGTTTTTTAAAAACTTATAATCTGGTAATTTATTTGAATAAGACCAGAGCACAGCAATAATTGCTATAAAACCCAATAGAGAAAATAAAGTTAAAATAATAAGAAGGTTTTTAATTAATTTACTCATTTTAGTTTAAATTACTTACCGAATTTGTTAAAGTTAAGGCACAGTATTAATAAAAAAAAATGAAAAAAAATCAAAATTTATGTCAAAAAATTTATACATTGATGCATCGCATCCAAATGAAACTAGAGTTGTTCTCAAAAAAGATAATCATATTGAAGACTATGAATATGAAAGTGTAAACAACACATTAATTAAAAATAATATTTATTTAGGTAAAGTGAGTAGGATAGAACCTTCACTACAGGCAGCTTTTGTAGATTTTGGTAGAGATAGACATGGGTTTCTATCTTTTAATGATATTCAGTCTGATTATTATCAACTTCCCCACAGCGATTTAGAAAAAATTAAAGAAGAGGAAGAAAAGGTAAGAGAAGAACTATCGAAAGAAAGTGAAAATAATGAAAATCAAATTTTAGAGGGTAATGATGAAATAAAATTAAATGATCCAGTTGAGAAACCAGAGGATGAGAGCAAAGAAATAAAATCTAATGAAAAAAAATTTCCATCAAAGAGATATAAAATTCAAGAGGTCATAAAACCTCAGCAAGTCATATTAGTGCAGGTTCTCAAAGATGAAAGAGGATTTAAAGGAGCAGCCCTAAGTACATTTATTAGTATTGCTGGAAAATATATTGTTTTGATGCCTAATACACCTAAAGGAGGTGGAATTTCAAGAAAAATATTTAATCCTGGGGATAGAAAAAAAATAAGGAAAATATTAAATGAAATTGAAATTCCAAAAGAGATGGGAATTATAGTTAGAACCGCGGGATCAAATAAAACTAAAAATGAAATAGATGGTGATCTTAAAAATTTAATTACTGTTTGGAATTCAATCAAAGAAAGCGCATTAAATTCTATAGCTCCTTCATTAATTCATCAAGAAAGTGATATTATTAAAAGAAGCATAAGAGACATGTATGATGATGAAACACTTAGTATTATTGTTGAGGGTAATGAAGGCTATCAAAAAGCTAAAAATTACATGAAACTTATGATGCCAAATCAATTAAAAAAAGTGAAAAAATTTCGAGATAAGACACCTTTATTCTTTAAAGAAAATATAGAAAA
>CACHTK010000045.1 GCA_902582765.1 uncultured Pelagibacteraceae bacterium | reverse complement strand
TTTTGAGGTCTTATTTTACCCCAGACTAATGTTTGGTAAACTCGCGTAATAGAATGATTTGAAAATTGTTTTGATAAATTTTCGTGGGAAATATTATTTTTTGCAATAACTATTAATCCTGATGTATCTTTGTCTATCCTGTGTACAATTCCAGGCCTTAGTTCGTTTCCAATACTTGATAAATTTTTGCTATCATAGTTTATCAATGCATTTACAATAGTATTGTCATAATTTCCTGGCCCAGGATGCATAGAAATTCCTGCAGATTTATTTATAACTATTAAATCTTTATCTTCGTGGATAATATCAAGAGGATATTTAAATGGCTCGAGTGTCTCTTTTTTCGGTTCTGAAATCTCAAAATAAATTTCATCATTCAATTTAATTTTCTTGGAGGGGTCGGTAATAATAATATTATTAATTTTTAATTTATTTTCTAAAATTAAACTTTTTACTCTTGACCTACTTAATTCTTCATCCTGATTGGATAATAGAATATCTATTCTTAAATTTTTTTCTTTATTTTTAACTTTTATATTTATAAAACTTTTCATAATGATATAAATATACAATATGCGCTTGTAGCTCAACTGGATAGAGCGCCAGATTTCGGCTCTGGAGGTTCAGGGTTCGACTCCTTGCGGGCGCACCATTATTCACCCATATTAATCAAAGTTCCCTTATTTTTTGCAGCATTGAAAGAATAATAAAATAAAGCAATTGAAAGAGAAAAATAAAAAGCGTTCCAAATAAATGCATAGTAAACATTTTCGATGTTAACTGTTTGATTTATCAAAATATTTCTAGCTTCTTCAAATATGTAAACTAAAGGCAGGATGTATGCTATTCTTTGAAATATTTCTGGAAGAGTTTCTATTGGATAATAAATACATCCAAAGGGTGCGAGTAAAAACATTGTTGACCATGCTATATTTTCAAATGAAGGACCGAATCTAAGCAAACCTGAGGAAACTAAAATACCAAGTGTAATTCCAAAAATATAAAGGCTTAAAAAAAGAAAAAATAAAAATATTCCTAAATCTAAAATTGAAATTCCAAATAATGGAGAGGTAAGTAGAATTGCTGGAACTAGGCCAATTAGTGATCTAATTAAAGCAGTTATTACAAGTGACGTCAAAATCTCACCAATTCTCATTGGTGCTATGAAAAGATTAGTGAAATTTCTACTCCAAATTTCCTCTAAAAAAAGCATATTGAAACCAATACTTGTTCTAAACAAAAAATCATAAAGTATCGCACAAGTAAGAATTACACCAACTGCATTATTGTAGTAAGTTGTATGTGTAGCAAAAAAATTAGATATAAATCCCCATAATGTAATTTGAATAGATGGCCAGTAAACTAAATCTAATATTCTAGGAAATGATCTAGTGATCAGATAAAAATGCCTTAAAAATAAACCATATATTCTAGTTAAACTCACTTTTACTCCTTGATAGTTTTAAAAAAACTTCTTCTAAATTCGTTCTTCCATGTTTTGTAATTAAATCTTCTGGTTTACCTTGGTCAATTATTTCTCCATTCTTCATCATTAATACGGATTTACATAAACGTGTAACTTCATTCATATTATGAGAAGCTAAAAGTATCGAAATTTTTTTTTCTTTTTTATATTCCTCTAAAAATGTTCTTACAAAGTCTCCTACTTCTGGGTCTAATGAGGCAGTTGGTTCATCAAGTAGCAGAACTTTTGGTTCATTAACTAGGGCTTTGGCCAAACTTACTCTATTTTTTTGACCTGATGATAGCTCCCCAGTAATACTGTTTAATAATTCTCCTATTCTTAGCTTTTCCGACAAATACTCAATTCGTTCCTTAATATTTTGAACTTTATAAAGTTTGGAATAAACATATAAATTTTGTTTCACAGTAAGTTTTTTGGGGAGTTCAATATAAGGGGATATAAAATTAATCATTTCAAGAATTTTAATTCTATTTTCTTCAAGTTTAAGGTTATTAATAAATATTTGACCACTAGTAGGTTTAAGTAAGCCCAGCAACATTCCAATAGTTGTTGTTTTTCCAGATCCATTAGGACCAAGCAAACCTAAAATTTCATCTTCTTCCACATTAAATGATATACCTTTCACGGCTTCTTTTTTTCCATAATTTTTTTTTATATTTTTAACTTCAATTAAATTTTTCATTTTTTTTGATGCTCTTAAAATTCTATCATTAATAGCTTCACCAATATTAATATTTGGTATTTTCTCAATAGCAATTTTTTTATACCCATTTTTTTTTATTATTCTTAAAGTCTTATATAAATTTTTTGCAGCCTCTTTTAAATTGCTTGTCTTACTTATATAAAAATAGTTTTTGTCTAATTTTTTTCTTTTTTTTATTAATATATATGCTTCATTTTGATAATTTTTTTTGGCATTTAGTCTCACAGGTATTCCAGGTGAATAATGCAATTTACTAGTACCAGGAACTTTTATTTTAATCTTTTTTTTATTCTTATTTTCTAATGGATTTATTAATTTATAGATTAATTTACTATTAATTCCGCCTAATCTTAAGATATGAGGTTTTCCAATAAGATTTATAATTGTTGATTCTAAACCTATTTTTGAAGAACCACCATCTAAGACAAACTTTAATTTAGGCCCAAATTCATCAACCACATCCTGTTTTGAAACAGGACTTATACTTGTTGAAATATTTGCACTAGGTGCTGCAAGTGGGTAATTAATTCTTTTTAGTAGTTTTCTAGTTAAAGGATGGCTTGGAAATCTTACTGCTAATGAATTTGAATTATTTGTAATGATTTTTGAAACCCTACTTTTCTTTTTTAATTTTAAAACAAATGATATTGGTCCTGGGCAAAATTTTTTATAAAGTTTAATAAAAGTGTCATTGATTTCACAATCTTTTTTTAAGTAATTAATGCTATAATAGTGAGCAATTAAAGGATTACTTTTAGGTCTTTTTTTTAATTTATATACTCTAGAAACAGCTTTATCCGAATACGCATTTCCTGCCAGTCCATAGACTGTTTCGGTGGGGATGGCTATACATTCATTATTATTTAAGTATTTTATTGCTTTTTTAATATTTGAAACATTCTTTTTCATATAATATTACCAACTAATATATGAATGAAAAAAATTTGCCAGATGATATTACATCAAAATCTTTAAATGAGCTTACTGATTTAGCAGATGAAATTATTAAAAATTTAGAAAATGAAAATAATCTTGAAAATACATCTGAAGATTACACAAATTTATTAAAAATTAATAAATTGATTGAAAAAAAATTCCAAAAAGATTTTAAAGAAATATCGGATAAAACAAATATTAAAATTAAAAATATAAAATCAAATAAACATGCAAAAAAAGTTAAATAAAATAGTTAATATAACTAACAATCATCTTTATAAATATTTTTCCAAACAGAAAAAAACTGAGCTTATCAAACCAATGCTTTATGGACTTTTACCTGGAGGTAAAAAAGTAAGATCAAAAATACTCTTTGATATTGGGTCTATATTCAATGTAGATAAAAAACAAATTTTACATGTTGCAGCAGCAGTTGAGTGTATACATGCTTATTCACTAATACATGATGATTTGCCATGTATGGATAATGATAACTTGAGAAGAGGAAAATTGACGACACATAAAAAATTTAGCGAGTCAACAGCAATTCTTGCTGGAAATTCTTTACTTACTGTTGCTTTTCAAATTCTAAGTGAAAAAAAATTAAATTTGAATGAACAAAAAAAAATAAAATTAATAAACTTGCTTTCTGAAAGTTCAGGACACACAGGAATTGCTGGGGGACAGTTTTTAGACCTAAGTTATGAAAAAATTAAAAAAACAAAAAAACAAATTATAGATATGCAAATTAAAAAAACTGGGAAGCTATTTAGTTTCTGTTGTATTGCTCCTATTATAATGTCTGGCAAAACAAAATACCTTAATAAGTTTAATAAAATAGGCAATGAAATTGGATTATTATTTCAAATTGCTGATGACTTGATAGATTTAAGAGGCAAAACATCTAGTGCAGGAAAACAAACCAAAAAAGATTTAAAAATGGGAAAAGCTACTTTAATAAGTTTACTAGGCACTAATAATACTATTAAATATGCAGATAACCTAAAATTAAAAATATTTAAAAGCTTAAAAATTTTTGGCAAAAAAGGTGACGATTTTAGAGAAACAATAAATTATATTTTAAATAGAACAAAGTGAGCAATAATTATAAATTTCTAAATAACATCAATTTCCCTGATGATGTGAGAAAATTATCACAATCTGATATTAAAATTTTGGCAGACGAGGTTCGACAAGAATTAATTGATGTTGTTTCTGAAACAGGAGGACATTTAGGTGCAGGACTAGGAGTTGTAGAATTGACTGTTGTCTTACAC
>CACHTK010000044.1 GCA_902582765.1 uncultured Pelagibacteraceae bacterium | reverse complement strand
CCTGATCAATTTTCTCAGGATTTATAAAATCTGGATCCCTAAACTTTAATGGGTGTCTTATAGGTGCTTGTGTGCCGCCTTCTTTACTCATGGTTTTTTTATAAATGTGATTTTTGTGGACGAGAGGGGTTTCGTCCACAAATTTTGTTTAAGCGATGCTTTCTAAAGTCTTTTGAAATTTACCTGCGTGTGATTTTTCAGCTTTTGCTAAAGTCTCAAACCAATCAGCTATTTCATCAAAGCCTTCGTCTCTAGCTGTTTTAGCCATTCCAGGGTACATATCTGTGTACTCGTGTGTTTCACCTTGAATTGCAGACTCAAGATTGGCTTTTGTTTCACCAATTGGCTTACCAGTTGCTGGATCACCCACTTCCTCTAAATATTCTAAGTGGCCATGAGCATGTCCAGTTTCACCTTCTGCAGTTGATCTAAATACCGCTGCTACGTCGTTAAAGCCTTCAACATCGGCTTTTTGAGCAAAATAAAGATATCTTCTATTTGCTTGGCTTTCTCCAGCAAATGCTTCTTTTAAATTTTCCTCTGTTTTACTACCTTTTAATGACATATTTACTCCTACTATTAATAATGATTCTAAAGTGGTTTATATATAGAGGAATTATAATATGTCAACAGTTTAGAATAAATATAATATATTATTTAAACTATTGATATTATATAATTATTTTTGAGATTGATTATCACTCACAATTTTAGCAATAACTTCTACTGATCTTATTTTTTTTCCTGGAATTGTTCTTTTAATATTAACTTCATCAACATCATTTTGATGAATATCAATCAATTTATTTTCTTCCTCGTCAAAGAAATGGTGATGATGAGTTACATTTGTATCGTAATAATTTTGTGAAGCGTTTAGTGCAATCTCTTTTAAATAACCCTTCTTCATAAATGCGTGAACAGTATTATAAACTGTTGCTAAAGAAACCTTAATATTTGCTTGATTTTCAATGATTTTAACCAGTTCTTTAATAGTAAAGTGAAAGGTCTTATCAGCATCAAACAAGACTTCACAAATCTTAATCCTTTGTTTTGTTGGTCTTAGACCTGATTTTCTTAATTTGTCTATATATTGCTTTGCGTAAGCCATTACTAATTATAATTATTCTAAAGAATATCTATATTATAATGTTTGTAAATCAAGTAATAAGATTAAAAAAATTATGAAAAAAAGTTCCTTTGATTATGATGAATTAATAAGCTGCGCAAATGGTGAACTTTTTGGCCCTGGAAATGCAAAATTACCTTCTCCACCAATGCTAATGTTTGATAGGATTACTGAAATTAGTGAAAAAAATGGAGCTTTTGACAAAGGATTAATGAAGGCTGAACTTGATATAAAAGATGATCTGTGGTTTTTTGATTGTCACTTTAAAGAAGATCCAGTAATGCCTGGATGTTTAGGTTTAGATGCGATGTGGCAACTAGTTGGCTTTTACTTGGGTTGGCTTGGAAATCCTGGAAGAGGAAGAGCTTTAGGAGTAAGTACAGTAAAGTTTACAGGAGAAGTTTTAAAAGATGTCAAAATGGCGACATATATTATTGATATGAAAAGAATATTGATTAAAGGTGAAACAACTGTTGGACTAGCAAATGGTATTCTTCTTGCTGATGGTAAAAAAATATACTCTGCAGACAGTCTAAAAGTAGGATTATTTAAATAATGCGAAGAGTAGTAATTACAGGTTTAGGAATTGTTTCATGTCTTGGGAATAATCAGGAAGAAGTTCATCAGTCTTTATTAAATACTAAATCAGGAATTTCTTTTTCGGAAGAATATAAAGAACACAATCTTAAAAGTCATATTCATGGAAAGCCTAATATCAAACTTGAGGATCATATCGATAGAAAAACAATTAGATTTATGGGTTCGGGATCTGCTTACAATTATATTGCAATGAAAGAGGCAATTGAGGACTCTGGTTTGGAAGAAAGTGAAGTAAGTAATTTTAAAACGGGAATTGTTATGGGTTCAGGAGGACCTTCAATTGAAAATGTAATTTTAGCAGCAGATAAAACTAGAGCCAAAACTCCAAAATTGATGGGACCTTTTATTGTACCAAGAACAATGGCGAGTACCGCTTCAGCAACACTCGCTGTTCCTTTTAAAATAAAAGGTACAAACTATACAATGAGTTCAGCCTGCGCAACAAGTGGACACTGTATAGGAAATTCTATGGAACTTATTCAAATGGGTAAACAAGATATTGTTTTTGCAGGCGGTAGTGAAGAGATACACTGGGCTATGACAGCAATGTTTGATGCAATGACAGCATTATCTTCTAAATATAATGATACGCCTGAGAAGGCATCAAGAGCGTATGACAAAACTAGAGATGGTTTTGTAATTGCCGGGGGTGCAGGAGTTTTAGTTCTTGAGGAATATGAACATGCTAAAGCTAGAGGAGCAAAAATATACGCAGAATTAACAGGTTATGGAGCAACCTCAGATGGATATGATATGGTAGCACCATCTGGTGAAGGTGCAGTAAGATGTATGCAAATGGCTATGGCAAATTCAAAAAATAAAGTAGATTACATAAATACTCATGGAACTTCTACTCCAGTTGGAGACATTACTGAATTGAATGCTGTTAAAGAAGCTTTTGGAAATGAAATTCCAAAAATTAGCTCAACTAAATCTTTATCAGGTCATCCATTAGGTGCTGCATCAGTACATGAAGCTATATATTGTCTTATTATGATGAAAAATAACTTTATTACTGGGTCAGCTAATATAAGTGAAATGGATGAAGAGGCTAAAAAATTTCCAATAGTCGCTAAAACAGAAACAGAAGCAACATTAAATACTGTGATGTCTAATAGTTTTGGTTTTGGTGGAACAAATGCAACTCTAGTATTTGAGAAAGTTTAATAAATGTCATTAATGAAGGGCAAAAAAGGACTAATAATGGGTGTTGCTAACGAAAGATCTATTGCTTGGGGTATTTCTCAAAAACTTTCAGAGGCAGGTGCTGAATTAGCTTTTACATATCTAGGTGATGCTCTTAAAAAAAGAGTAGTTCCTCTTGCAGAAAAACTAAATTCTAATGTTACTTTTAGCTGTGATGTTGAAAAAAAAGAAGATGTAATAAAATTATTTGAAGATGTTAAATCTCAATGGGGCGAAATAGACTTTGTAGTTCACGCAATCGCTTTTTCTGATAAATCTGAACTTTCAGGAGAATATCTAAACACAACAAGAGAAAATTTTTTAAGAAGTATGCTGATTTCATGCTTTTCATTTACTGAAGTGGCAAAAGAAGCCTCAAAACTGATGAAAGAGGGTGGTAGTATGATTACTCTTAGCTATGAAGCTAACAAAGCAATACCTAACTATAATGTAATGGGTGTCTGTAAAGCAGCTTTAGAGTCTAGTGTTAAATACTTAGCTAGAGATTTAGGAGCTAAAGGAATAAGGGTGAACGCAATAAGTGCGGGACCAATTAAGACATTAGCTGCGTCAGCAATTGGAGATGCAAAATTTTTGTATAAATGGAACGCTGACCACTCTTTTTTAAAAAGAAATGTAGATAACATCGATGTTGGAAACTCAGCATTATATCTTCTAAGTGATATGGCAGGTGGTGTTACGGGTGAAATTCATTATGTTGATGCTGGTTATAATAAAGTAGGTATGCCAGATCCAAAAAATATATCTTAAAAGTTAATTACTATGTTAATTTTAGTTTGGTTTGTTGTTTGTATTATATTTTTTATAGTACAATTAATTCTTGAAGGTTCTGGTCATGCACTAGAAGTTTTTGCCCTATTGACTGCAATAGCTTTATTCTTGATAAATAAACTTGGTAAAAAAAAAATTAAATAATTAAATATTGTGAGAAGAAATTTTTTAAAAATTGCTGGAGCTTCTATATTGGGATTAATATTTTATCCATTAAAATCACTAGCGAGCAATTTAGTAGGATTTAAAAAAAAATTAAAAAAAGATGAGAGTGAATACAATATAATAAATCCAGATCTCACAAATGAACAAAAGATAATAATGTTTGAAGAGGGTACTGAACGCGCTGGTACTAGTGAATTAAATTATGAGAAAAGAAAAGGGACATACCATTGTGCAAATTGTGGTGTGAAACTATTTGAGTCCACAGCAAAATTTGATAGTGGAACTGGATGGCCATCATTCACTGAAGCAATACCAGGCGTATTTGTAACAAAAACTGATTATTCTTTTGGCATGAAAAGGACTGAATATAGTTGCGCAAATTGTGGTGCTCATCACGGCCATGTATTTAATGATGGTCCTGATGGTGGAAAAAGATATTGTAGCAACGGTCTTTGCTTGCTTTTCGTCCCAGAGAGTTAGTAATTATATTTTTCTAATATAACCAACATTAGTAGTTTTAAAATGCTTGAGAGGGATATTTGTATCTTTAATTGCCTTGACAGTCTCTTCCGTAATATTTCCATAGACCTCTATTTCGAATCTATCCGCAATTTTGTTGTGCTTTTCAACATAAGCTTGGACTGGGGCATTATTTAAATGATGTAGCATAGCTTCACTATTTCGGTAGACTTCACTCCAAGTAAATTCTAAAGGATCAGCTGGATCTTGATCAAAAGTATGAATAAGCATATCTGGCTCTGATGCGTTAACAGCATCATCAGCTTCTTTTGCTATCTTGAGATACTCTTCAACCTTACCCTCTTTAACACGTATTCTAGCAATTAAAATAAATGGGTTGGCCATTTATCTATATAGCAGCCTGCTTTATAGATAATTTAACTTTTCCTCTATCAAATCCGATAACTTTTACTTTGA
>CACHTK010000043.1 GCA_902582765.1 uncultured Pelagibacteraceae bacterium | reverse complement strand
ATTAAATTTAATAAGATATTTAAAAAATTAATAAATAAAATTTATTATAAAAATAAAGTCTTTGTACATCGAGATTTTCATATATCTAATTTAATGATAACTAAAAAAGGTTTAGGGCTGATAGATAGTCAAGATGCTGTCTACGGTAATATTGCATATGATTTAGCCTCACTTATTGATGACGTCAGGTTCAAAACAGACACAAAGACCAAAAATTTTATTTTTGACGAATTTATAAAAAAAAATAAAAAATTAAATCTTAAAAAGTTCAAAAATGACTTTGAGATCTTATCTGTTTTAAGGAATTTAAAAATAATTGGCATATTTACTAGATTATCTGCAAGAGATAACAAAAATAAATATCTTAAACTTGTACCTCACGCATGGGAGTTAATTGATAACAGAACTTTGAATAATCCAATATTTGAAGACTTAAATTACCTTTTAAGTAAAAACTTTGATAGAAAAATTAGAAAATCTTATGAAAATTAAAACTGCCCTGATACTCTGCGCTGGATTTGGCAAGAGAGTACAACCGATAACAGACAGTTTGCCTAAGCCATTAATACTTTATAAAAATGAGACGTTATTAGAAAATACAATTAATTTTCTTATAAAATTAAAAATCAAAAAAATTAAAATTAATGTTTTTTATTTAAAAGAAAAGATTATTGCTTTTATTAATAGTAAAAATTTCCCAATAAGTATTGAAATTGTAGAAGACGGTGAAACAATTTTAGGCACAGGGGGTGGTACATTAAATCTTATTAACAAATCTAATGAGGATGATGTTCTAGTAATCAATCCAGATACAATTTGGGATGATAGTTATATCAACTCAATTGATGCAATGGAAAAAATTTACTTTGAAAGAAAAATAAAAAACATTTTATTAATTGTAAATAACTCGACATGTTTTGATAAAAGATTTAATGGAGATTTTGAGATAAAAAATAATATCCTTTTAAAAGAAAAAATAAACAATTTCAAATACACTGGATGTCAAATATTTAATAAGGAATTAATAACAGATAAAAAATTAAATTATTTTCCCATATCTGAAATATGGGATGAACTTTTGAGAGAAAGTAAACTTTATGGTTATGAGCATAAAGGTGAATTTAAGCATTTAACTGATTTTGAAATATACGAAAAATTATTCATTTAGTAAACTAGAAGATTTTTAGCTCTATCTTTATCTAAATATCTAGCGTGTTTAATTTTTCCTTTTTCGGTTTCAATCAATAAAGGATTACCAGTTGGTATTTCTAAGCTAGAAATATTTTCATTATCTAAATTAAATAAGTATTTACATAATGATCTAATTGAATTTCCATGAGCTGATACAATAATATTTTTATCTAATTTAGGTTCAATATTTTTTTTATAAAAAGGTATTACTCTTTCATAAGTATTTTTTAATGATTCTGTATCTGGAATTTTATCTTTGGGAACATTTTTATAAATATCAATATTTAAAGGATGATATGGGCTTGTTTGTTTATTCTTTGAAGAGAATTAATAATACATTTGACGAAAGTAGTTTTTCCTACACCAAGATTCCCACTTAAAAGTATAAAATCTCCTAAATTAATAAGCTTGCAAAGTCTTTCAGCTACAAGTTTAGTATCTTTTTCTTTAGAAATATTTATTTTGCCACTTCTAGTAGCGATAAGCATGAGGCTTGTATGGTCCCTCTGGTGTTACACTTATATAATCAGCTTGTTCTTTAGATAATGGTGTTAATTTTGCACCAACTTTATCTAAATGAAGCCTTGCAACCTTTTCATCTAAGTGTTTAGGAAGCACATAAACTTTATTTTCATAGTTATCTGAATTATTCCAAAGTTCAATTTGAGCAATTACCTGGTTAGTAAATGATGCACTCATAACAAAACTTGGGTGACCAGTTCCACAACCTAAATTTACAAGTCTTCCTTCAGCTAACAAAATTAGTCTTTTGTCATCTGGGAATGTTATTTCATGAACTTGGGGTTTTACTTCATCCCATTTATAATTTTTCAAAGCCTCAACTTGTATTTCATTATCAAAGTGACCGATATTACATAGAATAGATCTATCTTTCATAGCTCTCATATGATCTGCTGTTACTACATCTTTATTTCCAGTTGCGGTTACAACAATATCTGCTTGACCTATCATTTCATCCATTAAAACCACTTCGTAACCTTCCATAGCAGCTTGCAATGCACAAATTGGATCAGTTTCAGTTACTAAAACTCTTGCTCCACTTTGTCTTAAGGATGCAGCACTACCTTTTCCAACATCACCAAAGCCTGCAACGATTGCAACTTTTCCTGACATCATTACATCAGTAGCTCTTTTAATTCCATCAACTAAACTTTCCCTACATCCGTATAAATTATCAAATTTTGATTTTGTAACTGAGTCATTTACATTAATTGCTGGAACTAACAATTGTCCTTGTTCTTCCATTTTTTTTAGTGCTAGAACCCCCGTTGTTGTTTCTTCACTTAAACCCTTTATGCCTTTTAATAAATCTTTATAATCTTTATGCATAAGAGCAGTAAGATCTCCGCCATCATCTAAAATCATGTTAGGGATCCAATCTTTTTTACCCTCAATAGTTTGTTTAACACACCACCAGTATTCTTCCTCTGTCTCACCCTTCCAAGCAAATACTGGAATACCAGCTTTTGCAATTGCTGCTGCTGCATGATCTTGTGTTGAAAATATATTGCATGAAGACCATCTACATTCTGCACCCAAATCGACTAAAGTTTCAATCAAAACTGCCGTTTGGATTGTCATGTGAAGACAACCTAAAATTCTTGCACCTTTAAGTGGATTTTTGCCTTTATATTCGGCTCTTACCGCCATTAATCCTGGCATTTCAGTCTCAGCTAGAGAGATTTCTTTTCTTCCAAAGTCTGCTTCGTTAATATCTTTTACTTTATAATCTGTCATAAGGTAGGGCTTGTAACAACTTTATTTATATTAATCAACTTTTCATTGGGTCGCCGGGAAAATTATTTCAACTTTTGCACCCTTATCTTTATTATTTTCAGCTTTAATTTGTCCATTGTGCAATTCAACTAAGTTTTTCACTATATTTAAGCCCAGGCCAGAGTGTTCTCCAAAATTTTGAGGTCTATTGCTGTAAAATCTATTGAAAATTTTAGTAGTATCCTTCTCACTAAAACCAGTCCCCTCGTCAATTACGACAAGTCTTGGCTTGCCTTCTTTATCTTTGCTGACCTCTACTATAATTTCTTGATTCTCGTCGCTAAAAGAAATTGAATTTTCAAGTAAATTTGCAATTATTTGTTCTATCCTATTGTTGATACCAAGTATAAAATAGTTTTCAGAACCATTAGACTTTAATCGTATTTGTATTTTTCTTTTTGAATTATAAATATTGTTAAAATCATCAACAACAGATTTTGCAATATCCTTTATATCAATTTTTTGCATTGTTTCTGTGGAAATTACTGCCTCGTCTTTCAGCATTTGAGAATAATCAGTAATCAATCTTTCTATTCTCTCAACATCATGTGATACTATATTAATTAATTTTTCTCTTTTAGTTTTATCATCTGTTTCTGAAATTATCTCAGATGCACTTTTTAACGAGGCAAGAGGATTTCTAATTTCATGAAGTAAGTCTGTTGAATAATTTTCAGCAGTTGTAATTCTTTTATTTAATTCACTGGTCATTTCATCAAGTGATTTTGATAATATTCCTAATTCATCATTTCTTGTCTTAACCCTTTCTATATCTGTTTTTTCGTTACTTTTGTCTTTTATGATTTTTGTATAAGTAACTAAATTTTTAATAGGTTTTAAAAAATATCTATTTAAAACATATGAGAAAATAATGATAACCAAAAGTACCACAAGAGCTGTTCTAATAATAAAGTTCTCTCTCTCTTCAATTTGTGCAATTATATTATCAGCGTTTTCAGATATAAGAATATAGCCATTATTGTTCAAATAATTAATACTCTTAATACTAAAAACAAAAAACTGTTCTTGGATTTGTTTTAAATTAGTTAAAGATTTTTCAGATCCTGATAAATAATATTTATTAAGATCTTCATCGAAAATTGTTTCGTTTTTATTTTCTTGATTATTAAAATTATTCTCACTTGATTGTTCAGTTAATTCTTCAATTAGTAATAATGATGATGGAATAGATCTTGTATCTCCAATCCAATTTAATTTATCGTCAAAAAATATTACTCTATCTAGTTTTTCAAAAAAAGGAAATCGAGATTTTTTGGAAAATAAAAATTCGCTTATTCCATATTCATTTAATTTTATATTTGATTTTTCAAGATTTAATATTGTTTGAGTAATTATATCTGTATGATTATTTTGTTTTTCATTAATCAAATTTTTTTGAATAGCACCTAAGTAAAAGAACGTGATTATTATTATAAATATAAAGACTACTAGATTAATAAATAAAAATTTCTGTAATATAGAGAGATTTTTTAATATTTTTCCCATAATTATTATTTAACATTCCATCTATATCCACTTCCATATCTTGTTTCAATTGCTGAAAAATCAATGTCTACTTTTTTAAATTTTTTTCTTATTCTTTTAACATGACTATCAATAGTCCTATCTTCAATATCTGTATCTTCTCGATAAGCTACATCCATAAGCAACGCTCTCTCTTTAATCATTCCTGGTCTTTTTGCTAGCTCCTCAACAATTTTAAATTCTGTTGTAGTAAGTTTATCAGGCAATTGTTTACCATCCCACTCACATTCAAGTTGGGAAGGATCTAATTTTAACTTACCATGAGAAATTACATTTTTATTTTCTTCTATATTGATGTCCTTATCTTTTTTTCTTAATTGTACTTTAATTCTTTCAACTAAAACTTTGGTTGAAAATCCTCCAGTTTTGCCAACAAAGTCATCTGCACCGAGTTTTAAACCACTAACCTCGTCTGTTACTTCATCTTTAGAAGTTAAAAAAATAACTGGCATGGAAGTTTTTTTTCTAAGTTTTCTTAGAAGTTCTTCA
>CACHTK010000042.1 GCA_902582765.1 uncultured Pelagibacteraceae bacterium | reverse complement strand
ATTCAAAAGAGGATTTCCCTTTACTAACATATGAATGGTTTCCTAAAAAAGTAAAAAAACTTGTAAAAAATTATACTTATCCAGTTTTTCCTGAGGACTTTGCATATTATTTAATGAAAGATAATAATACTTTGATTTTAGTAAGTGGTAAAAAAAATTTTCATCAAAATCTAGAATATAATATTCAGTCTAAAAAATTAAAAAATTTCGAGAATGATGGGAAACTAAATTTCATTATTTCAAGTTATGCAAAAGTTTGTGGATATGAAACAAATAAGAATAATTTTGAATGTTCTATTGAAAAACCTTTAATTTCTAAAAATCTAATTAATTAAATTGAGTAAATGCATCTGCAAATTGTTCAGCATTGAAAATTTGTAAATCGTCTTCTTTTTCTCCAAGTCCAAGGCCTAAAATTGGAACCTTATATTTTTTTGAAATTGCAATTAGCACTCCTCCTTTTGCTGTCCCATCAAGTTTTGTCATAATTAAACCAGTAATTTTTATAATTTTATCAAATTCTTCAAGTTGATTTATTATATTTTGCCCGGAGGTTGCATCTAGAACTAAAACAACATCATGAGGTGCACTTTCATCTGTTTTTTTTATAACATTTGCAATTTTTTTGAATTCATCCATTAAATTTTTCTTATTTTGCAATCTGCCAGCGGTATCAATTAGTACCCGTCTAATATTGTTGTTTTTTGCATGTTCTATCGCCTTGTAAGCTACTGAAGCAGGGTCAGACCCTGGATTTGATTTGATAATTGTCGCTCCAATTTTATCAGACCAAGACTCTAATTGTTCTATTGCTGCTGCCCTAAAGGTATCACAAGCAGAAAATATTACTTCTGAGCCGTTATCTTTAAATATTTTACCAATTTTACCGATAGTGGTCGTCTTACCTACCCCATTTACACCAGAAATTAATGTTACGTTTAAATTTTCTTTATTTTCAAAAAAATCTTTTCTTTCTAAGGGTACCATTAACTCTAAAATATATCCTTTTAAAATAGCATTTATTTCCTCAACCGCATTTTTCTTAGGATCAATTTTTTTTTGAGAGATAATATTTTTTATTTCAGCTGAAGCGTCAATGCCAACATCAGAACTAATCAAAAATTCCTCTATTTTATTTAATGTTTCATCATCAATTTCTTTTTTTACTATTATATCTCTAAGCCCTGAGGAAATATTATCAGCACTTTTTTTAAAACCTAATTTAAACTTTTCGAAAATACCCATTAGATATTTATATCTATTTCTCTAATACTAGATACAGGTCCTTTCATATGAATTTGTTGACTTTCATCAATAGAAATTATTAATTTTCCTAAACTGAATTCAATTTCAGTTCTAGAATTTTCTAATTTTTCTAAATTTGCAGCCACTGCTGTTGCGCACGCAGCAGTTCCACATGCTTTTGTTAAACCTGCACCTCTTTCCCAAACTTTAATTTTATAATGATTTTCATTTAATTTTTGAGCAAGGGTGAAATTACATTTTTCCGGAAAAAATTCATGATTTTCGATCCCAGGTCCAATTTTTTCTAAATTGAAATTTTCTACATCATTTACAAAAAAAATAGCATGAGGATTACCTACGTTAATAGCTATACCACCACTCACTGCTTGGTTATTGTTATCTTCTATAATAATTCCTAAATTTTTAGTGTTTAGTTTTTTAGATAAAGGAATTTCATTCCAATTAGTTTTTGGTACACCAATTATTGTTTCAACTTGACCATCATCAAGTAACTTTGAATTCAACTGTTTTGATGCTACTTGAACGCTTATATTTTTTGTATTTTTTTCTTTTGATAATAAAAAGGCTACACATCTTGTACCGTTTCCACATGCGTCAGCTGCCGAACCATCAGAATTATAGAACTCTAGGTCAGCATCAGCATTATCACTGTTGTTAATATAGACTAGTTGGTCACAACCAATAAAGTTTCGATCACAAATTTTAATAATTTGATCCTTGTTTAATTCCACATTATTTGACCTATTATCAATAATTACAAAATCATTTCCAAGACCATCCATTTTAAAAGCTTTAAATTCCATATACTTCAGTATTTAACTTATTTATTGACATTTTGAACCTCTATTATAGTTTATCGCCGTTTCCGCAAAATACAGCAATTTGCGGTGTCTTTGGTAACAAAGAGATCGACACCAGTCAGCGAGAGTTCGCCCACTGGTGCGATACTTGCTGGATGTGATTATGTTTGAAAATTTAACAAATAAATTTGAAGAAATATTTTCTTCTTTAAAAAAGGCACCCTCGCTTGATGAAAAGCAAGTAGATGAGGGTTTAAGAGAGATTAGGCTTGCTCTTTTAGAAGCGGATGTATCTTTAGAAGTTGTAAAAGAATTTATAAATAGAGTGAAACCCAAAGCTCTTGGTCAAGAGATCGTCAGATCTACTTCACCCGGACAGATGGTAGTTAAAGTTGTTAATGATGAGTTAATTTCTTTCTTAGGGGATAAAAATTCTGATATTGAATTAAATGCAGTACCCCCTGTTCCAGTGATGTTAGTTGGGTTACAGGGTTCTGGAAAAACTACAACTACAGCTAAGTTAGCAAGATTTTTAGAGGCTAACAAAAAGAAAAAAGTTATGATGGCTAGTCTAGACGTTTACAGACCTGCTGCACAAGAGCAACTAAGACTTTTGGGTGAGCAAAATAATATAATAACGCTTCCAGTCATCAAAGATCAACTTCCTGCAGATATTTGTAGAAGAGCGATTAGTGCTGCTAATCTTAATGGAGCAGATGTAATTCTATTTGATACAGCCGGAAGAACTCAGATTGATTTACAAATGATGAGTGAGATTAAACAACTTGAAAGTATTATAAATCCCTCAGAAACAATTCTTGTTGCAGATTCTTTGACTGGCCAAGTAGCAGCTAATGTTGCTAAAGAATTTAAAAGTACTGTTAATCTGACAGGTATTATTCTTACAAGATCAGATGGTGATGGAAGAGGTGGAGCAGCATTAAGTATGAAATATGTTGCAGATGTTCCAATTAAATTTTTAGGGGTTGGTGAAAAAATAGAAAATTTTGAAGTTTTTCACCCAGACAGAATTGCTAATCGAATTTTAGGTATGGGAGATATTGTTTCCCTTGTTGAAAAGGCTGCAGAAGATCTAGATGAAGAAAAATTAAAAAAAACAGAGGAAAAATTAAAAAAAGGTCAGTTCTCGTTAGAGGATTATCTTACTCAGCTAAGACAAATGAAAAAAATGGGTGGTATTGAAGGTATAATGTCTTTTTTGCCTGGTGTTTCAAAAGTTAAATCTCAAATGGATCAAGCTGGAGTGGATGAAAAAATAATTACTCAAAACGAAGCAGTAATATTATCTATGACTAAAAAAGAGCGTGAAAACCCCAAGATTATAGATGGTTCTAGAAAAAAAAGAATTGCTAATGGCTCAGGAACAGACGTAGCCACTATCAATAAATTGCTTAAGCAATTTAAGATGATGTCAGAAATGATGAAAAAAATGTCTAAAGGAAATACAAAAGGGATGATGGATAAAGGCATACCACCAGAACTTTTTAATCAATTAAAATAAATAGGAGAACAAATGTTAAAAATGCGTTTATCAATGGGAGGAACTAAGAAGAGACCAGTTTATAAGATAGTGGTTGCTGATAGTAGATTTCCAAGAGATGGAAGGTTTATAGAAAAATTAGGTTTTTTTAATCCTCTAATTCCGAGAGAAAAAAAAGAAAGAATGGGATTAGATGTTGAGAGAGTTAAGTATTGGCTGGGTCAAGGGGCACAACCAACAACAAGAGTTGCAAGATTATTAGGAGAAAATGAGATTATGCCTATGCCAGCAAAAGGTAATAATCCTCAAAAAGCAATTCCAAAAAAAGATAGAAAGAAAACTGATGAGGGTGGCGAAGCTAAAGCAGATGCTCCTAAAACAGAAGCTCCGAAGGAAGAAGCTAAAACAGAAGCTCCAAAAGAAGAAGCTAAAACAGAAGCTCCGAAGGAAGAAGCTAAAACAGAAGCTCCGAAGGAAGAAGCTAAATAGAGTAATGTTTTTGTCTAGAGTATTTACGATGTATCCTGAATACTTCCCAGGTTATTTGAGCAAAGGCCTTTTTGGAAAATCGAAAGGAAAAGAATGGGATTTAGAAACAGTAAACATAAGAGATTATGCTTTAGATAAACATAAAACTGTTGACGACACTCCTTATGGTGGCGGAAATGGAATGATTATGAAAGCAGATGTTTTGGCAAATTCATTAGATGCAAATATCAAGGCTAAAGAAAAAACGCTTTATTTAAGTCCAAGAGGAAAAGTTTTTAATTCTAAACTTGCAAGAGAGTTTTCAAATGAAAAAACAATCAATTTAATTTGTGGACACTTCGAAGGAGTAGATGAGAGAATACTAGAAAGTAGAGGTATTGAAGAGATTAGCATTGGTGACTTTATATTGTCAGGGGGTGAAGTTGCAGCCTTTGTTGTAACAGACTCTATTCTAAGATTTATTCCAGGAATTCTAGGTAATATTAATTCCACAAGAGACGAGAGTTTTGAGAATGGCCTTCTTGAATATCCACAATTCACAAAACCTCAAGTTTGGGAGGAAAAAAAGGTCCCAAATGTGCTAATTTCAGGTGATCATGCCAAAATTAAAGACTGGCGTTTATCCCAATCTGAGGCTATAACACGCGACCGAAGACCAGACTTGTGGCAAAAATATAAGAAAAATTAAAATGAAAAATATTGAAGAAATAAACAGATCAAATTTAAACAAGATTATTTCTGAGAGAAAACATCCTGATTTTTTCCCTGGAGACATCGTTAAAGTTGGGGTTAGGATAACAGAGGGTAAAAGAGACAGAATTCAATATTTTGAAGGTGTATGTATCGCAAAAAAGAGTAGAGACATCAATTCATCTTTTACTGTTAGAAAAATTTCTTTTGGCGAGGGAGTAGAAAGAACTTTTGCATTGTACAGCCCAATTGTAGATACAATAAAAGTTGTAAGATCAGGAAAAGTAAGAAGAGCAAAATTATACTATCTAAGAGATAGAACTGGTAAATCTGCTAGAATAGCTGAAAAAATTAAAAAGACGATTGGTATTGATTTAGAAACTAAAATTA
>CACHTK010000041.1 GCA_902582765.1 uncultured Pelagibacteraceae bacterium | reverse complement strand
AGATCTTCTTTATTGCGATCCAAAAGATTCAAAAAAGCGTTCTGATTGTATTTTGATACTTAAAGTAATTTTAGAATGCTTATTAAAATGGTTTGCGCCTATCTTATCATTTACCACAGAGGAAATTTATCATTTAATTTATAAGGAGGATAATAATGGAAGTATTCATTTACAAAAATTTGTTAAAATTCCAAATCAATGGAAAAATGAAGAATTAAATAGTAAATGGGATAAGATAAAATTAATCAGAGACGAAGCAAACATTAGCATTGAAAGTAAAAGAGCTGATAAAATTATTGGTTCAAGTTTAGAGGCAAATATTGAAATAAAAATCAAAGATAAAGACATGTTTAGTTTAGCCCAGAACCATGATTTCTCTGAGATTTGCATAACATCCTCTGCTTCAATCTTAAATGATAAAAATTTAGAAAAAGAAATTGAGATCACTAGTTCAAAAGCTGCCGGGAATAAGTGCCCAGTTTGTTGGAAAATTAGAGAAAATATTTGTGAAAGAGATGGTAATTGTCATCTTTCATGAAAAGTGAAAATATAAAAAAGATAGTAATAAGTGTTTTCATTTTATTATTTATTTTCTTATTAGATAGAGTATCAAAAATAATTATTCTCAACATATTAGAGGAAACTGGACAAGTAGATATTTACATTAACTCTTTTCTAAATTTTTACTTAGTTTGGAATAAAGGAATAGGTTTTGGATTATTGTCCTCAGATGAAGATTTTTTTTATAATGTAGTCACTATTTTAATTGTCCTAATTAATTTTGTGATAATTTATCTATTATTTAAAGAAAAAGGATTAAAATTTTATTTTTTAATTGTTATTTTAGGAGGCTCACTGGGTAATTTATTTGATAGAATATATTATAGAGCTGTCCCAGACTTTTTTGACTTAAATTATAATGGATATCATTGGTTTATTTTCAATGTTGCTGACATATTTATAACAATTGGAATTATTTTACTTATTTTGGCTGAATTAATAAGTTATAAAAAAGTAAATGAATAAATTCTTTAAATTTTCAAATTTATTATTACTCTTATTATTTTTATATTCCTGTGGTTCAGTGGGAGAAGCCTTGCAGGGGAAAAAAAGATCAGATCAAGGAGATGAATTTTTAATCGATAAAAAAAATCCACTGTCTATGCCACCTGATTTTGATAAATTACCCAAACCAGGGGAAGCTAATGTAAAATCTACTAAGGATATTGAAAATGATCAATCTAATATAAAAAATTTACTTAAGAATACTGGTGATGAAAATGTTTCAAATTCAGATGAGTCGACATCTATTGAAAGTTCCATATTGAAAAAAATCAAATAAAAAATGTTTTCAAAAAACATAATATTTAAAAATTTCAACTTAAAAAAAAATATTAAAGATACAAAAAAAATAAATAAAATTTTAAAAAAAGAATTAATTTTAAGTTCTTCTTTATTTAATTCATTTACTAATAATTATAAATATAGTTTTAAAAAAAATATTATTAGGAAATATAAAAATTATAAAAGCATCAATTTAATTGGTATGGGTGGATCAATATTAGGTACCGAGGCAATTCACGATTTTTTAAAATTTAAAATTAAAAAAAAAATAAGATTTTTTAATAATCTAAATAATCAAATTAAACTTGAATCAAATACTAAATCTATAAATATAATAATTTCTAAATCAGGAAATACGCTCGAAACAGTATCAAATTTAAATTTAATTCTTAAGTCTCAAAAAAAAAATAAAAATATAGTAATTACTGAGGATAAATCTAGTTTTTTAACCTCATTAGCTAAAAAATTAAAAGCAGAAATAATTGAACATAAAAATTATATTGGAGGAAGATATTCTGTATTGTCTGAAGTAGGAATGTTACCTGCTCAATTATTGGGTTTGCATGAGGCAAAATTTAAAAGATTTAATAATTTAATTAAAAATAAATCTTTCTTAAACTCATTAGTTAATAATGTAAGTTTTATATCAAAATGTATTTCAGAAGGAAAAAAAAATTCTGTAATTTTAAACTATGATGAGGGTTCAGAAAACTTATTTAAGTGGTATCAGCAACTAACAGCTGAGAGTTTAGGTAAAAAAAATAAAGGTGTATTTCCCATTATATCATCTATGCCAAAAGATAATCATAGTTTACTGCAATTATACTTAGACGGACCTAAAAATAGCTTTTTTACATTTTTTGGAGTTATAAACGAAAAAACAAACAAACTAGATAACAGTAATTTATTCGGTAAATTTTTAAATTTAAAAAATAAAAGCTTAATTCAAATCACACAAGCCCAAAGAAATGCAACTCAAATAGTTTTTAAGAAAAAAAAAATACCATTTAGAAGTTTTGAAGTTCTGAAAAGAAATGAAGAAAGTATAGGAGAGCTTTTTTCTTTTTTTGTATTAGAAACTATTTTACTTGGAAGAGTAATGAAGGTGAATCCATTTGATCAACCATCAGTTGAATTAATAAAAACTGAGACTTCAAAAATACTTAACTAAATTAATTTACAAAAAAATATTTTTGATAAACCATAATTTTTTTCTTCTATTATTTTGAGATATTGTGAAATTTTATCATCTGATTTCTTGTTTCTATGTATGATTAATATAGAATTTACATCTGCAATTTTAAGTTTTTTAATTTGATCTATTAAGCTTTTCATTTCTCCATCCTTAAAAGGAGGGTCTAAAAAAATTATGTCAAATATCCTATGTTCTAAGTTTGATCCTTCTAAATTATAAGCACTATAATTATACACTTTACTTTTATTTTCTAATTTTAAGTTAAAGATATTCTGTTTTAGAATTTTTAACGAATTATGGTAATTTTCAAAAAAAAATACTTCAGATGCTCCTCTGGACAAGCATTCAATTCCAAATGATCCAGTTCCAGAAAATAAATCTAAGATTTTTGCATTAAATATTTTTGCAGATACTTTGTTTGAGTGATCTAAAATATTAAAAATTGACTCTCTAACCATATCTTTTAATGGTCTGGTTGATTTGTCTAATGGATCTGATAATTTTTTTCCTTTTAATTCTCCCGAAATAATTCTCATTTATCTATAATTCTAAAACCAATATCTTTTCTATAAAAACCATTTTTCCATCCTAAATTTTCAATTTCATTAATCACCAATTCTCTTGATTTATTTAAATCCTCAGAAATATTTACAAAATTAAGTACACGTCCTCCTATTGCATAAACTTTATTATCAATCAACTCAGTGCCAGCATGGTAAATAAAAGTATTATTCTTCTTTGTAATTTTCTCTAAGTGGGGAATTTCTACGTTTTTTTTATATATATCTGGATATCCATTAGAGCAAAGCACAACACACATACTTTTTTTATTTTTCCACTCTATTGTTTGATTTTCTAAGTTTTCTTCACAGCAAGATAAAATTAATTCTAAAAGATCTGAGTTTAATAATGGTAAAATTGTCTGACATTCTGGATCTCCCATTCTTACATTATATTCAATTAGATATGGTTTGTTCTCTTTAATCATAAGACCGACATATAAAAATCCCTTATATGTTTTTCCCATTTCCTCAATTGCCTTAAAAGTTGGTTTGACAACACTTTCAATAATTTTTAAGTCCAAATCTTTATTTATAAGCCCTGAAGGAGAATATGCCCCCATACCACCAGTATTTTTACCTTTGTCACCTTCACCAACTCTTTTATGGTCTTGAGCAGTATTGAATTTTTTAAATGTTTTTCCATCAGATATTACAAAGTAGCTCATCTCTTCACCTTTTAGAAATTCCTCAATAAGAACTTGATTAGCTGTACCAAATTTTCCATTAAAAATTTCATCTACGGCATTTTTTGCACTATCTATATCTTCGCAAATATAAACACCTTTACCTGCTGCTAAACCATCTGCTTTTACAACAATAGGCTTGTTTGCTTTTTCCAAATATTTGTAAGCATCTTTAATGGAGCCAAAAACACCAAATTGAGCTGTTGGAATTTTATATTTTTCACATATTTTTTTTGTAAATATTTTAGAACCCTCAAGTTGTGAAGAAATTTTATTAGGTCCAAATACTTTTATTCCTTTATTTGTAAGAAAGTCGACGACTCCATCAACAAGAGGTTTTTCTGGTCCTACAATTACTAAATCTATTTTATATTCATCAACAAAATTCCCTAATTTATCAAAATCATAAATATCGATATTTACATTCTCAGCAATAAATTTAGTTCCAGCATTACCTGGTAAGCAATATAATTTAGTAAGTTTTGGAGATTTTGTTATTTGATCTGCTATAGCATGTTCTCTTCCACCATTTCCAAGAATTGCAATTTTCATATATTAAAATATATATCCTATAAACCATGAACAAGTTAGCAAAATTAAAATATCTTCCAAATAATTTTGAAATAATGGAAGAGGGTGATCATGTGATATGCGCAATTTCAGGGAAGAAAATTCCGTTAGAAAAATTAAATTATTGGAATGTCGACGAACAGGAAGCTTATTATTCTTATATTGAGGCTTCAGTTAAAAAAGAAAAGTAACTAAATTATACTTATTTTCTCCACCTATCGTGCGTCCAAATCCATTGATCTGGATTTTTTAATATCATTTTTTCTAAAATTTTATTTAAATGCTTAGAAATTTCCTCATTAGATTTTTCTGAATTTATTACAATTGGTTGCGAAACATACATTTTGAAATAGTGTTTTTTATTTCTCTCTATATAAATTGGAACTAAGTCACACTTATATTTCTTTATAATTTGTGAAGGTATTGTTGTAGTAGACGCTAAATCTCCAAAAAAATTTATTTTAATCCCTTCAGTAACCCTCTGATCAATCATTAATGCAATTGAGTTACCTTTCTTAAGATTTTCCAATATTTGCCTAGTTCCTGTCCTTCCTTTTTTTATTTGATTCTTACAAATATAATTTTTTCTAATGTGCTCCATGTCTTCATTTAAGAAGATATTATTTAAAGGTCTATATATTGCAGCTAAATTAATCTCTGATTTTTCTATTTGCATAGCCATAAGTTCAAAATTGTTAAAATGACCTGAAATGAATACTACAGGTTTGTTTTTCAATTTTATTTTCTCCAAATTATCAATCCCTTCAATTTCAATATAATTTGAAAGATTATTATTTCTAAAATCTTTTAAAAATGGATATTCTGCCAAAATTCTTCCATAATTACCCAACACATTTTTTGCAAATTCATTTTCAGAGATATCAATTGAAATTTTAGATTTTTTTAGATTTTCAATTATAGATGTTTTTTTTCTAAAAATATTACCAAAAGTTTTT
>CACHTK010000040.1 GCA_902582765.1 uncultured Pelagibacteraceae bacterium | reverse complement strand
GTTTAAATCATAAAAGTTTAAATTTAATTAATATAAATAAATTAAATCTTCTAAAAAAAAATTCAATTATTATCAATTATTCTAGGCCAGAGGTAATGGATTATAATTATCTTTTTAAAATTCTTAAGAAGCGTAAAATTCTTGGGGCTATATTAGATGTATTTCCCAAAGAACCATATTCTGGAAATTTCCAAAAATTAGATAATGTTATTTTGACACCTCACATTGGTTCTTATGCAATAGAAATTAGGAATTACATGGAACGAGAGTTAATAGATAAGGTTATTAAATATAATGCAAAGATATAATAACATTATTTTTGACTTTGATGGTGTTATAATGAATAGTCATATCGTTAAAACAAATGCTTTTTACTATGTGTTTTCAAAGTATGGAAAAAATATAGGAAATCATGCTGTAAAGCTGCATATTAAAAGAATGGGAATGCCAAGGATAAAAAAGTTTAATCTTATAAATAAATATTACTTAAATAATAATCTCAAAAAAAGAGATTTAAATAAGATTGAAAAAATTTTTAAAGACTATGTACTCAAAAAAATTTTCAAAATGAAAATTAATAAGAATCTACTAAAGTTTATAAAAAATTCAAAAAATAAAAATTTATATATTTCAACAGGGACTGACCAAGAAGAGATTAAAAAAATATGTAAAAAAATGAAAATATCTAGATATTTCTTAGAAATTTTTGGTTCCCCAAAAACAAAAATTATGCATATAAATTCCATAATTAGAAATTATAAAATAAAAAAAAATGATATCCTTTTTGTTGGAGATAGCTTATCAGATTATAATGCTGCGAAATATTGTGGAATAAATTTTATTTGTAAATCAAACTCTGAGAATAAAAGTTTATTTAAAAATTTCAAAGTAAAACGAATTTATAAATTTTTACAACTTTACAACTTTTAAAATGAAAATTTTAGTTATAGGCGGCAATGGTTTTCTTGGGTTTAACCTTATAAAAAAACTAAATAAAAGAAAAAATAAAATTACGGTTTTAGATCAAAAAATTTTTAAACTTAAAAAACTAAAAAATTTACGAATTATTCAAGGGAATTTTTTAAATAAAAATGTTCTTTTAAGAGTAATAAAAAATCAGGATTATGTTTTTCATCTAGCTGGTATTAGTGATCTGGAAACTGCCAGAGAAAATCCAATGAACGTAATAAAATATAATGTTGAAGGTACAGCAAAAATACTTGATCTTTGCAATAAGTATAAAATAAAAAGATTTATTTATGCTAGTAGTATTTATGCGATATCAGAGGAGGGTGGGTTCTATAGGTTTGGCAAAAGAGCTGCTGAAGATTATATAATTGAGTACTGCAAGGAAAATAATTTAAAATATTCAATATTGAGATACGGTTCTATATATGGTCCAGATAGCCCAAAATCTAATGGATTAAGAAAAATAATAGAAAAAGCCATCAGTAAAAAAAAAGTTGTTTATTACGGAAGTAACAAAAATAAGAGAAAATACATATATATAGATGACGCAACTTCTTGCACAATTAAAGTACTTAGATCAAATTATAAAAATAAGATAATTAATCTTACAGGGAAAAAAAAAGTAAGTGTTTCAAAGGTTCTAAGAATTACTGCTAAAATGCTTAAAATTAATAAAAAAATTAAATATTTGAATAAAAAAATTATTGGACATTATATTTCTGAACCCAAAAGACTTAAAATAAGATATGGAAGTAATATGTATTTGAATAAATCAACTAATTTAAAGATAGGAATTACAAAAACTATAAATTATCATAAGTAGTTTTATTAATTTATTTAAAAATATAATGTAAAAAATAATAAGTTTGATGAAAAAAAAAATATTTGCTATAATGATTGGAAGAGCTGGAAGCACAGGTTTTCCTGGCAAGAATATATTAAAAATATATGGTAAACATTTATTTGAGTATCCTCTTAGAGAAGTTTTAAAAGTAAAAAAAATCGAAAAGTTATATATATCATCTGATTGTCCTGTAATCTTACAGAAATCAAAACGTTATAAAGTTGATTATATAAAGAGACCCAAATACCTTGCAAATAAAAAGGCCTTAGGTGATGATGTTTTTCAACATGCTTATTTTAATATTTTAAAAAAAGAAAAAATCACATCAAAACAGATAGAGTCTATTGTTTTGTTATTTGCCAATGGCGCAACAGTAAATAAAAATTTGATTTGTAAAGGGATAGATATATTGCGTAAAAAAAAAAAGTTTGATTCAGCTGTGTCTGTATCTCAATATAACATGTGGAGCCCACTTAGGGCTAGAAAGATTAGCAAAGATGGTTCTTTAATCCCATTTGTGCCATTCGAGACTTTTGGAAATCCAAAGACTTTAAACTGTGATCGAGATTCTCAAGGAGATGTCTTGTTTGCTGATATGGGGGTTTCAGTAGTTAGACCTAAATGTCTTGAAGATATGAAAAATAATCTATTACCACAGAAGTGGATGGGTAAAAAAATTGCACCAATTTATTCTGATGCTGGATTTGACATAGATTATGAATGGCAGTTGCCATTATTAAAATACTGGATAAAAAAATATATATGAAATTAAATTTTTACAAAAAACATAATAGTTTTGTTAATTTTTCAGTAAAAGAAAAAGATAAAAAAGATAAAATTACAAAAAAAATTATCTCATTAATTGAAAATAGTGACTTAGGAAATTTCTCTTCAGAACATAAAAAAATATTAAGCACGGTAAAAAATGATCTATTATACAAAAGCAATGAATCAAATAATGAAATTTTTAATTTAAAAGATAATGTTATTGATGAAATATTAACTTTTGAGGAAAAAGATATTCTTAAATATTTAGTTCACCGATATAGGTATGAAATATTCCCAATTAAAAAAATTATTGATGATTATCCTCCATATTTACAAATAGAACCATCATCAATATGTAATTATAGATGTACCTTTTGTTTTATGACAGATAAATCACTTACAGATAAAAAAAATGGTCATATGGGACAAATGAAAT
This sequence comes from uncultured Pelagibacteraceae bacterium, assembly GCA_902582765.1. Lineage (GTDB taxonomy): Bacteria > Pseudomonadota > Alphaproteobacteria > Pelagibacterales > Pelagibacteraceae > Pelagibacter. The sequence goes on along the minus strand of CACHTK010000040.1, from coordinate 2,335 downwards.
TAGAATTATTCAAAAAAATAATTGATGCAGCTGAGAATAGAGTTGAATTTATATCATTGGCTTCAAGAGGAGAGCCAATGGCATGTAAGGAAATTAGTAAAATGTTAGAATATACTGTTGGTAAGTTTTTGAACTTAAAAATTAATACAAATGCTTCGCTATTAAATGAAGAAAATATTCATGCAATATTGTTAGGTGGTGTAAAAACTTTAGTAATAAGTGCTGATGCTGCTGACGCTGAATCTTACAAACGTTTAAGAGTGAATGGAAATTTGAAAAAAGTTTTAAAAAATCTAGAATTATTTAATAATATTAAAGAAAAAAATTATTCCTCATCTAAAATAATAACACGTGTCTCAGGGGTAAAAGTATCTGATGAACAAAAATTTAATGATATGGAAAAGTTGTGGGGAGGTTTAGTAGACCAAGTAGCATTTGTAAATTATAATCCTTGGGAAAATTCTTATGAAAAAGAAACAAATAATATAATTCAACCATGTTCAGATTTGTGGAGAAGAATGTTTATATGGTGGGATGGTAAGGTAAACCCATGTGATGTAGACTATAAATCCAAACTATCTGTATCTTTTTTTGATGACGATATAAAATCTTTATGGAATTCAAATGGTTATAAAAATCTTAGAGCAATTCATATCAATAAAAAAAGAAGTCATTTAAAGCCTTGTAATGCATGCATAGTGGTCTAAAAAAAAAAATTTTAATTTTGGGGGGAAGTTCAGATGTTGGAAGAACTTTAATAGATTTAATTGACGAAAAAAATTATAAAATTTATCTTCACTATAAAAGTAAAAAACCAAATACACCAAAAAAAAATGTTACATTGTTAAAAAAAGACTTCTCAAAAATAACATTCAAAAATTGTGCCACATTTTTGAATCCCTTTAAGAATTTTGACATAATCGTAAACTTAATTGGATATATAGACAATAAATCTTTCCTAAAAACTAATTACAGGGATATTATTAAATCTTTAAACTCAAATTTTTTATCTCAATTACTTATTTATAAATATTCAATTAATCATATGAAAAAAAAAAAATATGGAAGAATTATTAACTGTTCAAGTATTGGTGTTAAATATGGTGGAGGAATAAATAATTTTAATTACTCATTGTCAAAGCATTGTTCGGAATTTGTGCCTTCAGAAATGAGGCAATTAGCAAAATATAATATACTTTTTAACAATATAAGGCTTGGCGTAGTAGACACAAAAATCCACTCAAAAATTTTGAGAAAAAAAATTAAAGATAGAGTAAAGAAAATTCCAATAAAAAGGTTAGCAAATAAAAAAGAAATCGCAGACTACATATTTTATTTAATAGATAAGAATACATTTATTAGTTCTGAAACTTTGAGCATTTCTGGTGGGGAATAAATTGTCTATTTTTTTTTAAATTTAGAGAAAAAATATGATTTCCAAAAAAATTATTTAAATATTAAAAATAAAATTGATAAAAAAAAAATTAAAACAAATACCTGTTTCTATTGTAATCCCAACATTGGGATACGATCATTTACAAAAATGTGTTCATAAAATTAACGTAAGTAGTTTTTTGCCAAAAGAAGTTTTAATTATAGTTCCAAAAGACAACTATAATAAAATAAAAACTTATCCAACTAAATATAAAAATTTAAAAATTAGAGTGCTATCAAGTAAAAAAAAAAATCAAATTTATCAAAGAATAATTGGCTTTAAAAGAAGTAAAACAAAGTTTGTAATACAACTTGATGATGATGTTCTGATAGAAAAAAATTGTTTACATAAATTATATCAGTTTAAAAAAAAAAAAAAAATATCTGCGTAGCGCCAAGATATACTGACAGACCTAATGTATCAAAAATATACAGGAAGCCAACTACAATACTTATGAAATTTTACCATTGGCTTATTAATTCTGATGAAGGTTTTTCTCCAGGTAAAATATCCCAAAGTGGTTTTAATTATAATGAGGAAAATAGATCTAAGGGATTTAAAGAACATGAATGGTTATCTGGTGGAATTATTATTCATTATAAAAAAAATCTTATTTTAAAAAATTATTACCCATATAAATTTCATAGATCTTATTGTGAGGATGTCTTACACTCGCTAATCCTAAGAAAAAAGGGCATTAAATTATTGAAGTATTTCGAGGCAACAGTATCTACTAAAATGTCAGGTAGCATAGTAGTAAAATCAGAATTAATAAAAACTCTTAAACATTTCTACTCAGAATTTTTAATCAGGCAATACATAGTTAGAAAATTTAAGTTTAGCAAAGTTAGACTAATAATATATTATTTAATTTTATTTCTAAGAATTTTGATAAAATTA
>CACHTK010000039.1 GCA_902582765.1 uncultured Pelagibacteraceae bacterium | reverse complement strand
TAAATCATGGGTGATTTTTCTCAAAACGGTATCGTTGCAAATCTCCATGACTTCTCAATAAGAAGCACAGAGCAGATTGAAAAAGACTTATTAAAATTTTCTAAAGAAAGAAAGCTAGAACTAATTTTACCTTGTCTTTATTCAGAACTTGAAGGGAACGCATTACCAAATATTGTAAATGAAATAAGCAAAACTAAATATCTTAATCATGTGATAATTGGCTTAGATCAAGCAAATAAATCTCAAGCGAAGAAAGCTTGGAAATTTTTTAAAAAACTTAAAACACCTTTTTCTATTTTATGGAATGATGGCCCTAAATTAAAAAAATTAGATAAGGAATTAAAAGGTATAGATCTTGCTCCAAAACAAATGGGTAAAGGTAGAAATGTTTGGTATTGCATTGGCATGGCAATTGCTAGAGATGAGGCTAGATCTGTTGCATTGCATGATTGTGATATCAAAACATATGATAGAAGGTTGCTAGCAAAACTTTTTTATCCTGTAGAAAACCCATTATTTAATTATGAATTTTGTAAAGGTTATTACCCAAGAATTGCTGATAATAAAATGCATGGAAGGGTAGCTAGATTACTTGTTAACCCACTTCTAACAGCAATGGAAAAAACAATAGGTAAAAGTGATTACATAGATTTCATGAAGTCATTTAAATACCCATTAGCTGGAGAATTTTCATTTAGAAGAAATATTCTACCAGAACTAAGAATTTCATCAGATTGGGGAATTGAAATTGCTATTTTATCTGAAATGCAGAGAAATTATTCATCTAACAACATATGCCAAGTAGAATTAGCTGATAATTATGATCATAAACATCAGATATTATCCATCAAGGATAGTTCAAAAGGGTTATCTAAAATGTCTATTGATATAATCAAAACATTGGTAAGAAAACTAGCAACACAAGGCTATTCTTTTAGCAAAGAAACTTTTAGATCAATTAAAGCAACTTATTATAGGTCCGCTTTAGATTTAATTGATATTTATAGAAGCGATGCTCAAATGAACGGATTAAAGTTTGACTCTCACAATGAGGAAAAAACGGTTGAGTTATTTGCTTTAAATATAATGAAAGCAGGAGAATCGTTTTTTGAAAATCCGATGGATACACCTTTTATTCCAACTTGGCACAGAGTAAAAAGCGCTATCCCTGATTTCCTAGATAGATTTAAGGAAAGCGTTAAATCGGATAATAAAGAGTTTAAGTAAACTAAATAATTAGTTTAATGTTTGTGATTGTGCTCTTCGTTTAAATTATCAATATCAATTTCTTGAATTTCATTAATGGGCTTTGCTATACGCCAATTCCTTACTTTCCCATCCTCTGCTCTTTCGGTTATTATTGTCTCTATAGGAGGGCAATTAGGTTCATGACAACTTAACTCAGCCATGCTTAAAATAGATTTTTCTGGAATTTGATGTTTTTTTGAAAATACAAGTTTTAAATTTCTAATAGTTTCAGCATTAGGTTTCTTTTTATTAAACATAGATTATTTTTTTTCCTCATCCCAAATCGATGTCCATAAAATATTTCCTCCCATGTCACCAATTAATAGATGTGAGCAATCTTTGGTTACTGCAATTGCAGAAACTTCAAATTCAGTAAAGCTTCGTATAATAATTGTATTACTAGCTTTTTCAATTTCAGACAGAAAAACTGAACCGTCGCTTAATCCAGTTAAAATCGCATTTTCATTTGGAAATGGTTCAACAAATGTAACTAATTTGTTACCTACATAAGGAAGACAAATAGGTTCTCGACCTACTGGTCCATCTCCATCAAATGGCCAACAAACAGCATCATTTGCACCTGATGTTGCTAAATATTTTGAGTCATCTACAAAGGCAAAACTCTTAATTTTTGCTCCATATCCCGACATTGCAGAATCAATCTTGTCTTTTAATCTCCAAAAATGTAGTTGATTTTCTTGCATAGATGTCACCAAATACCTGTCGTCAGGACTAAAAATAACTTTGTTATGAGAGCCCTTCCAAATTAAGTTAGACGATGTCCATTTATTGCTATAATCTTTTTTCCAAAGAGTAACTCCACCATATCTTGAAACTGCCAGTTTTCTACCCTTTGAGTCGAAAGCCACACCACCAATAGTGCTCTCATGCTCTAAAAGTTTTGGTTCTTTTTTATTTGGCATCCACAGATATACGATATTACCTGATGTACAGACCAAACTGCCATTATTTGCTGTAACATGATCTACCCAACGAGTACCAAAGTTCCCAATTTCATTTATTTTCCCATCAAGTGAAATTTTTAAAAACCGACCATCATCTCCACCAGTTAAAATATGATCACCATCTTTTGACATGCAAAGAACAATGCCTTTATGAGCTTTTATTGGTTCAGAACTTTCTCCAGATGAAAAAATTCTTACCGTGCCATCTCCAAATCCAACAGCTATAGAGTTACCAATTGTAACAGCATTAGTAACAGGAATTTCAAGTTTATACTCTATTCCTCTATTTTCAAATTTGGTTTTATTTAACTCTGGAATCTTATTTAGATCAGCTTTCATGCCGATTTGCAATTTTCAAATCCTTCTTTCAAATTCATCGTTTCAAGATTTCGACCAATAAAGACTAATCGAGAAGTTCGTTCTTTTCCTTCAGGCCATTTACCCATTGGAGAGGCATCCATAAGCATATGTACACCTTGAAATACATATCGATCACTTTCTCCTGTAAAGTCGAGTATACCTTTTGTTCTTAAAATATCCTGACCTTTGGTTTGTAATAGTTTACTAAACCAATCTTGAAACTTTTCCATATCTAAAGGGGTATCTGAGACAAATGATAAGCTAGTAACATCATCATCATGCTCATGGTCATGGTCTGATGTAAGAAAATCAGGCTCAACATCTAAAACACGTTTTAAACTAAATGCATCAAGATTTAAAATCTCATTTAAAGATACTCCACATTTGGTTGTATTTATAATTTTTGCAAAAGGATTAATTTTTTTAAGATTTTGATAACTTTTCTTGATGCCAGACCTTTGTTAACTTTGTCACCTAAGTTCATAACTCTTCCACCTTCTTGAATACTAATACCTAGTTTACTTGAATTTCTCAAAAGTGAATTTTTTTGTGCTAAAGATCCCTTGAAAATAAATGGAAAAGTAAATTTCCTTTTTAAACTAGCTTGGAGTTTTTTTCCTTTTAATCCTAATACTTTTGTTTGATTTCTTTTACTCATTTTATAAACAAAATCACACTTATCTAAAATTGTTTTGTCAGTATTTTTTTCAAAGATTTTATAAATTATTTTTTTTGTTCTAGCTAAAGTAATCTTCTTTGGGAATTTCTTCTTTATTAAATTTATATTATGAATTTCTGACCCATTTTCTGATATGAAAGGTAATTTTAAATTTAATTCCTTTAAAAATAATTTAATTTCATTCTCAGTTTTGCTTGTATTTGGAATTATTAATACATCCTTAGATATCAATTCTTTGATATATTTTTTTGCTTTTGTAAAATGGAATTTTTTTTTGTCCAGTAATGAACCGTCTAAATCGGTAAAAATTAATACATTATTATTCATCGGAGGTTTTTTGTGTTAATTACCTTAAATAAGCAAATGCATATTAGATATATCAGTTATGCTTTGATAATTATCCCATTAAATTCAAGATTTTATTGAAAAGTTTTAAAAATAATATCTAATAGAATGATGAGCAATATCGCATTATCTTTAGATGAAATTTTCATATTAGCAAAAAATGTATTTTTTAAAAATGGTTGTGATGAGGAAACATCTAATATTATGGCTGATCTTGTCATGAAAGCAGAAAGAGATGGTTGTCTTTCTCATGGCTTATTTAGAGTGCCTGCTTATGTGTCAGGGTTAAAGAGTGGAAAAATAAATGGTAAGGGTAATCCAGATATAAAAATAATATCAGCATCAGTTGTTAAAGCTAATGGCAATAATTGTTTAGCTCCTGTAGTTTTGAATAAAAGTATCCCTGAATTAATTAAACTTGCTAAAGAAAATGGTGTTGCAATTTTATCAATCACAAATTCTCATCACATGGCTGCGATGTGGCCTGAAACAGAAATAATTGCAGAGCAGGGTTTAGTTGCAATTGCGTGCACATCCTACAAACCAGCTGTAGCACCTGCTGGATCAATCAAACCTCTATTCGGAACAAATCCAATTTCATTTGCATGGCCAAGAAAAAATAAACCCCCAGTGGTTTTTGATATGGCAACAGCATCAATGGCTATGGGTGAGGTTCAAGTTGCTAAAAGAGAAGGTCATAAAGTTCCATTAGGCACAGGACTTACAAAAGAGGGAAAAGACACAACAGACCCTGCTGAGATTGCAGATGGAGGTGTTTTATTGCCTTTCGGCGGCTATAAAGGCTCAGGGATTGCGATGATGGTAGAATTGCTTGCAGGTGCCTTAGTAGGAGATAATTTTAGTTATGAGACGGCTGAGAAGGATAACAATGATGGAGGGCCTCCAAGTGGTGGAGAGTTCATTTTAGCCATATCTCCAGATAAATTGTCAGATACTGACTGGGATACTCATTCATCAAAATTTTTTGATAAAATGAAATCAATGGGTGATGTCAGACTTCCTGGTGAGAGAAGACATAAGAATAGATTAGATAAAGGAACTAGACATATTAATGATGATCTAGTTAATAAAATTAAATCTTTAAGCTAATTCTAATTCAATCGGTGTATGATCAGATGGTTTTTCTTTACCTCTTGGATATTTATTAACTTTAACATCCTTAATACTATTCAGTAAACTGTTAGTCACTAAAAAGTGATCAATCCGCATTCCATTATTTTTTTGCCAAGCACCACTTGTGTAATCCCAAAAAGTATATTCTTCTTTATCAGGATAAATATATCTAAACGCATCATGAAATCCTAAATTAAACATTTCTCTTAATTTTTTTCTAATCTCAATTCTAAAAAGAGCATCATTTTCATATCCTTTAGGGTCGTGAACATCTTCAGCAGAAGGTATTATGTTAAAGTCACCTGCGATAATTATATTATCATAACTTTTTAAAAGTGTTTTAAGTTTTTTAATTAAACTATTAAGCCAATATAATTTATAATCATATTTTTCAGTATCCACTGGGTTACCATTTGGTGTATAGATATTTATAATTTTAATAGTTTTAGATTTATACTTTGCATCTGCTGTAATTATTCTTGATTGTTTGTTTTTATCTTTAAAAATATCTTTTTCGATTTTATCTAATTTTTTTTTGGAAAGTATCGCAACACCGTTGTAACTTTTTTGTCCAAATACATAGCTTTCATATTTTAATTTTTTAATATCATCAAACGGATAAGTTTCCTCTTGAGTTTTTATTTCTTGAGTTAACACGATATCAGGATTGAATTTTTTTAAATATT
>CACHTK010000038.1 GCA_902582765.1 uncultured Pelagibacteraceae bacterium | reverse complement strand
AGTATTCGTCCACCTTCATCAGATTTAGTTTCACAGAAAACTTTTTTTTCTCCACTCTCACTAATTTGATAAATAATTACATCAATATTTGCAGCGTGTGAGCCATTTGTTGCGTCTAATAAGTGAGAAGAGAAAGTTGCCACAATTATTCTATTGATGATTTCTCTCTTTTACTTGCAACTGCAGAGACTATTGGGCTTAAAACAGGTTTTGCTTTAACATTTACGCATGCAGGCTTTCCACTTTCCATCGCTCTTTTAAGTGCTGGACCTAGCTCTTCTCTTTTGTTAACTAATTCTCCATGTCCTCCAAAACCCTCAAATATCTTATGAAATGGTATATCACGGAAATCTGTTCCCACACTTTTTCCACTTTTAAATAACCTTTCTTGTTGCTGACCAATTGAAGCAAGACCCCCGTTATTATCAATTACAACAGTAATAGGTTTTTTCTCATAAAATACACTTTCAATAGACATGCCTCCTGATAAAAACGCACCATCACCACTAATGAGAACTACATTAGAATCTGGATTATGATTTTTAGCAGAAAGAGCGAATGAAACTCCAACACCTAACATACTAAAAGTTCCAGGATGCAATATTCCTTTTAATTTTTTCCCTTTGGCACCTGCAATGTTGATTGCAATTTCTGACCAAAAATGAGTATTTCCTCCATCGATTACTAGCCAGTCATTTTCATTCATTGCATCTTGAACATCCAACGAAAGTTGTAGAGGGTGTATTTTTCCTCCATTTTTTTTTGATGCTTCAGCTTCAATTTCTAAATCTTTCAAAGATTTATCAACCCACTCTTTCTTCTTTTTTTTATTCTCCTCAAACCAATTTGCACCTAAAGACCATTTATTATTTTTTTTTAAGTTAGATAATGTATCTAAAAAAACACCAGGATCACTTAGTAAACTTAAATCTGCAGCTCTATTAAGTTCTAATTCTTCATGTGAACCATTTACACAAACTAATTTTGTTGCTTCTGGTATAAAAGGTGGATTTCCAAAATTTAATTGATTATCCAATCTAGCTCCAACAACAAGAACCAGATCTGAATTGTGTAATGCAAATTCTGAGGGAGGGTATTGATGTATATCAGCCAACCCCATGTAAGCGTTAGTTTCTTCTCCTAATAATTTTTGATGATACGGAACATTAAAAATTGGTATATTTAAATTGTTACCTGCTGCTTCAAGATTTTTTTCTGAATGTGACCACCAAACACCGTGTCCACCAATGATAACTGGTTTTTTCGCATTACAAGCAAGTTCTAAGACTTCTGAAAGTGAATTTGGATCTGGCCACGCTTTGGCTATAGGTTTTGCTTTTTGAGAATATGGTCTTTCTTCTAAACCAACTTCCTCATCAAAAGATGAAAACATTATGTCAACAGGAAGACTAAGATGTACAGCACCAGGATACCCATTAGTTGCAATATGATATGCTTTGTCGACAAATTCTCTTATTCTAGTTCCATCAGTAATACTTGCGCTATATTTTGTTAAAGGGGCTGCAATTGAAACATCGTCAATTTCTTTAAAACCACCTGAACCTTGTCTTTTAAGACTGCTAGATCCTGTAATATAAATAATTGGACTTCTCTCACCCCAAGCTTCCATCATTGAAGGGACAGCATTAGTAAATCCTTCAGGTCCAACTAAACATACTGATGGTTTACGAGTAATTCTTGTATTGCCATCTGCTAAATGTCCAGCAATCTGCTCATGAGGAGTGTTTATAACTTCAATTTGGCACTCAGCAAAACCTTCAATTGCTGGATTACAAAAACCTCCCGAAAGAGTAAAAACTTTACTAATTCCTTTATCTTTTAAAGCCCTAGCAAGCAAGGCTCCACCTCTGATTTTATTTTCACTCATTTAATAATTAACCTTATTAATAGTATTCTCTATTACTATCTTAGAAGTAACATCATTAATATCATTTAATCCTACTAATCCTAAAGTAGTGCTGACTTCCTCTTTAATTATTTCCACAATTCTCCTTAATCCTTTTCTTCCATCAGCGCCCATTGCATACATTACGGGCCTACCAATCATTGCATAATCCGCCCCAAATGCAAGTGCTCTAACGATATCGCTTCCACTTCTTATTCCACTATCAAAGATTAATGGAAAATCACTTCCTACTGATTTTCTGATTAGTGGAAGCATATTTATTGCTGCTGTAGCGCTATCTAATTGTCTGCCTCCATGATTTGAAACTTGAATTGCATCAGCGCCTGCCTCTTTGATTTGCACTGCATCATCAGGAGACATTACTCCTTTAATTATAAGTTTACCCTTCCATTTATCTCTCACTCTCTTAAGAGTATCCCAATCAGTAGAGCCTCTACTTTCTTTTCTTTTAAAAATACCGTCTCCACTTTTAGATGTTACATAGTTCATTGGTTTAGGAATGCCGCTTAGTAAAGTTGATAAAGACCAAGTAGGGTGAGTTGCAAAATCAAAAAATTGTTTTGGTCCAATTTTAAAAGGGTAGGAGAAACCATTTTTATCATCTCTAGTTCGTCTGGATAGTACTGGGACATCTACAGTTAATATTGCCACTTCATATCCAGTATTTTTAGCTCTATCTAAAAGTTCCATAACAAAATTTTCATCTTGAAATATATATAGCTGCATCCATGAGTGACCTTCTGAAAGTTCATACATTTTTTCTAAAGTTGTAGTAGAAGCCATAGAAACACACGTAGGTATATTATTTCTCGCACTTTCCGCTGCTAACATTGAGTCTGCTCCAGGCCATGATAAATTAGTCATTCCCATTGGAGCAAAACCAAAGGGAAAATCGAATTTATACCCTAATATTTGTTTTTTGAGAGATCTCTTTTCAACATTTCTTAAAACTTTAGGTTCAAGTCTAATTTGATCTAAAGCTCTGCTATTTATTTCTGCTAATTTTTCATCTCCAGATGCTCCATCAATAAAATCAAAAACTAACTTAGGTAGACGTTTTCGTGACAGTTCCCTTGCATCTTTAATGCTAAAAATTTTTTGACTTGGTAAAATATTATCACTCATTATTAATTTTAATATATTCTTTTAAATTAAGTTGTTTATTTTGATCAACAAAATAAGCATTATGACTTTCTCTTGAAGAATAAACCTCTGTTGGTTTTCCGTCAATAAAAAGTACCGCAACTCCATCATCAACAGCTACACCACTTGGTAAAGTTTTATTTTTTATATTTTGTCTGTATTTATCTGCTCTTTTTACATCTGAATAATGTGGGGTAAAACTTCCAGATATAAGCCCAATGCCACTTAGTGGTTTGAAGCTAGGTCCATCTGAGTCTGTCAGAAAATAATCAAACCAACATGCGGCCCCAGCACTTACACCAGAAAGAATTATCCCTGAGTTATAAACTTCTTTAAAAATTTCAAATAAATTATTTTTTTTCCATAAGTCGAGCATGAATTTAGTATTTCCTCCGCCAACATAAATAGCATCTAAATTTGAAATCCAGTTTTCAAAACCCTTAACTTTGGAGACAAGATTGAAATGAGAAACTTTAAAGTTAGTATTTTTAAATCTTTTATAGAATAGCTCAGTTTTTTTGGAATCATCATGACTAGCAGTTGGTAAAAACCCTATAGAGCATTTTTTTTTATTTATTTGATCTAAAAAAAATTGATCTAAATCGCTATCTTCATTATGAGTGAAACCACCACCTCCAACTGCTATTATTTGTTTTTTACCCTTCACTAAATAAATTTTTTTAATTTGTGGTTTTAATACCAGGCCAAGGATTAGGCGCTTTTGGAATATTTCTATTTAGACCTCTAACAATTTCTCCTTTTGCATCATACATCGGCAATTTACAGATCTCTCCTTTATGAACTTCTCCATCAGTACATTTAACATCAACAATATCTCCTGGTCCATTTTTATCGTTATCGAGGTGCACAATACCAACTCCACAAATTTGATATGGTGACCAAGTACTAGAAGTTATTTTACCAATAATTTTTTTGTTAATTTTAATATTTTCACCTTTAATAGCAGTTCCTTCTGCAACCCTAATTCCCCATGTCTTGCATTTTTTATCTGATGTCATGAGAGCTTCTTTTCCAATAAAATCCTCTTTATCAAAATTTATAAAACGCCCAAGACCAACTGAAAATGGATTTGTTTTTTTTGTAAAATCTTGCCCTGCAGATAGTAGACCTGCCTCAATTCTTCTACATCTAAAACCAGGAGTGGCTACTAAAATCATACCTAATTTTTTTCCCTCCTCAAGAATATAATCTCCAATTTTTTCAGTTTCATTTTCAGGTCGAAAATAAATTTCCCATCCTAGCTCATTTGTAAAACCACTTCGACTTACAATTACATTTTGATCTAAGATTTGTAATTCTTTCCAATCAAAATATTTCCAGTCATTTTCAGAAAATCCTTTTGCTATATTTTCTAAAAGTTTCATTGATTTAGGGCCTTGAATTTGACTTACCCATACGTCAGGATCTTTTATTTCAACATCCATATTTTTAGAGTGAGCTTTGTACCAAGAAAAAAGATCTCCATCTGCTTGAGCAAACCAATATTTATCTTCATCAATTTTTAATAGAACTCCATCTGTAATCATTCCACCATCATGATAACAAGCAAATTGATAGGAACATCTTCCTTTTGATATTTTTGATACATCTCTTGGAAATATTTTTTGTAATAATTTTAATGAGTCTGGACCAGATATTTCAAATGGATGTTCACCAGTATGTCTAAATATTATTTCTCGCCTTCCTTTCCAATACATTTCTTCTGAACTAACATTTGACAATTTTTCAAGTGTTAATCTTCCAGCATAATTAGAATATTCAGGGTCATAGGGTAGCTCTTGATAAGTTAGTGGATGAACTTTAATTGACCTTGCAAGCTCCAAAGAGTTAGAATTTTCAAGGCTAACAGGCTTAACGGTAAACCTATATTTATTGATTAAATCTTTCATTACTTTTTTTTAAATAATCAAAATACATCAATAAAACAAATAAAAAAGAACCATTTTCACTGTTGCTATATAAGTTGCTAATTGTTACCTTTTATTTTTTTAAAGAGAGGAAATTATGAAAAACATTTTTAAATTGATATCAGTTTCATTGGTATCACTATTAGTAACGTTTTCTTTTGCTAATGCATCAAGTGGAGTATTTAAATTATCTCATGATGTTGGTTTTGGAAAAGATACAAATTTAGATGCAATTACTAAAGGACGACTGTTTCAGGTAGTAATAATGACACAGAACCGTCTTGTAAGAAAAGATCTTAAAGGGGTTACATCTCCTGAGTTAGCAACAGACTGGTCAGGAAATGCAGATGCAACAGAATGGACTTTTAACTTAAGAAAAGGTGTTAAATTCCATGATGGATCTGATTTCGATGCAGAGGATGTAAAATATTCTTTG
>CACHTK010000037.1 GCA_902582765.1 uncultured Pelagibacteraceae bacterium | reverse complement strand
AATTTAAATTTGGGTTTTTGTAATTATTACCTAATTGTTTTTTAAGCTCTATGGAATTTACTTTTCTTTTAAGTGTATATTTTTTTTTATTAAATATTTTTGGTTTAAATAAACTTTCCCAAGTATTTGCCTTAAACTCTGTTTTAAATTTTTTATCAATTTTCTTATAAAACGAATGTGTATTGAAAGTAGCAAAAAGTTTTTTTGAGATTTTAGAACTTGAGATATATTTGTTGAAATTTTTTGATCCTTTATTAATCCTGCTTCTGCCGCCCATAATCATGTCATCAAAACTTTTTGAATTACTTATTTCTTTAATTAAATAATTGCAGACTTTTTTACTGATTATTTGTTCTCCAACAATGACTGGGAAATTTGATTTAATTTTCTTTAGTTTACTAATTTTCAGCATTTAGCTGTACATGCCCTCTTTTACTTTAATCATTTTGTACATAAGGTCATTTAATGGTGTGGCTATTCCATGTTTTTTTCCTATTTTAGATACGGCGCCACTTATGAAATCAATTTCAGTTTTTCTTTTATAAAGTACATCAAAAGCCATTGAAGACTTATTTGTTTGTTTTGAGTCAACAATTTTATTAAACATAAATAAACATTCATTTTCAGAAACATTAACACCATCTGCTAAAGCAACGTCTCTTGTTTCTAATATTATTTCTTTTCCTAAACTTCTAGAAACGTCGTTAGCATTATTATTTATGTAAAGATCAGTATGATGTAGATCAAAAATAGCTGAAAGTGGTCCTATTGCGGTTAAAGCAAAAAGTTTCATCCATTTTCTTTTTTTTACATCTTCAGCTGCAATCATTTCTAAATTATGAGCAGTAAATGTGTCTGCAATTTCTGTTATTCTATCTGAAATCCCACCATCATATTCTCCAATCCAAGAGGGTAGAGCAGCATGATTCATAATATGACCAGGGCCTAAGATATTTGATGCTTGAGTTGTTGTTCCGCCGATTACTTTTTCATCGCCAACAATACTTTTAATTATAGCTTCATGCCCAATTCCATTTTGAAAAGACATAAAAACTGTTTTATCGTTAATAATGTTTTTAATACTTTTTAAAGCAGGTTCTAAAGCCGTTGCTTTACACATGACTATCACAGCATCAACTTTTCCAATTGTAGAGGGATCTGATGTTGCTGGTACTTTTATAAATCTATCACCACCATGACCATCCATTTTTAGACCATTTTTATTTATTTCATCAACATGCTCTTTCCAAACGTCAATGAGCGTTACATTTAGACCTTTTTCTGCTAGTAGGCCCCCGAATAGACAACCCATTGCCCCTGCACCAAGAACTGCAACTTTTAAATCATTATTATTCATTTTTAAAATCGAAATATATTTATGTAAAAAAATTATGCAATATATTATGTAACTAATTTATATATGGAATTAAAAATAGAAAAAGGAATTTTCAAAAAATTTAAGTTAGAAGAAATATCAAACGCACTAGAAAAAGGTCTGTCAAAGAATTATGACATTGTAAAAGTAAAAGTAATTGATTGTCCAAATTTAAGAAAATGGGATTGTCCATCTGAAGGAATGAGTGGCAACCAAAGGATAATCGATGTTGGAGGAGAGCCTTACATGCATGATCCTAAATATCTTGGAACTGAATTTGATTATTCAGAAATATCAAAAATGATTGGATCAGAAAGATCTTACGCACTTGGTGCAGGATCTGGAGCAATGTCTTGCCTCGATGGACACTGTGGAGAATTGGTTATAAATGAAAACTTTATAACAAAAGAAAATAAATCTTTAATTGCTAGGGTAGGAAAAGATAAAGAATGTATAGTAGAGGAATACACTGCAAGCAAACATGGCGGGCTAGGTAATGTTTATTATTCGGATGGTGTTAAAGGAAAAGTTATATATTTAAAGATAAAAAAAAGAATTGGAAAACAAGGTTCATTACCTCAATCAATAAGAACAGTACTTTCAGAAAATCTTAAAATTGGGAATAAAGATCATATTGCTCTTGCTGGTGTATTTAGAGTTTTGAATGGAAAAATAAGATCACATGTACAACCAGATTATAAGGATATAAAACATGAATATTATGACCCACAATTGATGAAATGCACAAAAGATTTTCTACAATTTTATGAGCCTGTTGGACCAAAATTACAATGTTATACTGTTTTATGGACTGGTGATCCAACTGGAGGGGAATTAAATTTAAGAGAGTCCGGTGAGCATACTCACTTTCACTCATATGAGCATAAGAATGATGCTGGACATTATCATTTTGACGTTTCACCAGATGAAATTGAATATGAAGGGTACTTTAATATTGCACAAGAAGTACATAGAGTGAATAATATCTATAAAGAATTAAAAAATATAAAATGAAAAAGATTTATACTTGGGCCGCTCAACCTGCTAACAGAACTCTTACAGTTGATGATCTTAAAAAAGCAAAAGGAAAAAAAAAATTTACTCAAGTCACAGCTAATACAAGAGATGAAGCTGAGGCCGCAGAGAAGGCTGGGTTTGACATGATAATCTGCAATGCTTTTAATGTGAAACAGGTTAGAGAGGGATCAAAAAATCTATTTTTAACTGCTGCGCTAGTATTAAATAAGTTTGTCACTTCGGAAGATATAATGAGAGGAGCTTTTGAAGCCCTAGAAAATGGAGCTGATGCTGTAATGACACCTAGAAGTATGAAGATCATAGAAATGCTGGCTAATGAGGATGTTCCAGTTATGGGACATCTTGGTTTAGTTCCAAGAAAATCTACGTGGATTGGTGGTTTAAGAGCAGTAGGAAAAAATAGTGAAGAGGCACATGAACTTTTTTTAAAATTTAAAAGATTAGAGGATGCAGGAGCTTTTTCTGCCGAATGTGAGGTTATCCCAGAAAATGTAATGGGAGAAATCTCTAAAAGAACGAATATAGTTACAGTATCTTTAGGTTCAGGAAAGAAAGCTGACGTAATGTATCTGTTCATGGAAGACATATGTGGAGATACTTTAAATCCTCCAAGACATTCAAAAGCTTATGGAAATTTATTAAAATTAAAAAATGAAATAAAAGTTGAGAGAGTTCGAGCTCTTAAGGCATTCAAAAAAGATTCAATGACAGGAAAATTTCCAGGAAAAAAACAATCTTCAAATTTAAATAAAAAAGAGTTCGAGTCTTTTCTTGATAAGCTTGATTAATAAGTTTCAGATTCTTTTTTGCTTATTGAGCCTTTCATTTTTTCAACTATTGCTTTAGCACCTGCGCTCATTGCTCTTTGATCTGCACCAATAGTTACAAAGTTAAAACCTTTGTCGATCATTTTTTGTGCGTACTCTGGTGTTCCATTATGAATTCCTGCAAATATATTATTTTTTTTGGCATGCTCTAATATTCTTAATATTTCTGAATAAGCTTTTGTGTCTTCTGCTCTATCAAACCCAGGTTTTTCTCCTATTGCTAAACTTAAGTCAGCTGGACCAATATATATTCCATCTACGCCATCTGTAGACATAATCTCATCTAATTTATCTAATGACTCTTTTGTTTCAATCATAGCTAATTTTAAAATTTCATCATTTGCATGGTCGGCATAATCAGCTCCACCATAAATCAATCCTCTAACAGGACCAAAACTTCTATATCCTCTTGGAGGATACATACAAGCTTGAACAAATCTTTCCGCCTCTTCTTTGTTACTTACCATTGGACATATAATTCCATAACAACCAGCGTCTAAAATTTTCATTATTTGGCCTGGTTCATTCCAATTTACTCTAGCAAGAGGAGTTACATCAGTTGATGAAATTGTTTGAAGCATTGGAAGTGCATTTGTGTAATCAACAAGTCCATGTTGCATATCTACAGTTAGAGAGTCCCAACCTTGATGCGCCATAACTTCTGCTGATACAGTGCTTGGTATTTGTAACCAACCATTTACAATAGGCTTACCATCAGCCATCATTTGTTTGACTTTATTTTTTCTCATTAATAATTGAGACCGAAGTGAGTATATTTAACGTTCAAATAATCTTTGATAGCCATTGAACCACCTTCTCTTCCATAGCCTGTTTGTTTTATTCCTCCAAAAGGCACTTCAGCGAAAGCAATTGTTGGATGGTTTACAGCGCATGTTCCAGTTTCCATTTTTTCTGATACTTTGTGTGCTTTTTCTAAAGAATTTGTGTAGATATAACTTGCTAAACCAAGGTCATTGTCATTTGCTCTTTTCACAACTTCATCCGTGTCTTTAAAAGTAAGTAATGGAACTAAAGGTCCAAATGGCTCTTCTTTAGCAATTGTAAAATTATCTTTAACATTATCAAAAATAGTTGGTTCATAAAAATACCCTTTATTAAAACCAGCAGGTCTTTTTCCACCACATAAAACAGTCGCTCCTTCATTTTTAGTTTTTTCTACTAATGCCTCTATTTCATTTAATCTTTTTTCTGTTGTTAAAGGACCTAGAATTGTATCTTCATCCATTCCGTTACCTACTTTAAGCTTGGTGACTTTTTCAACTAAAGTTTTAGCAAATTCATCTTTTTTACTTTCATGAATATAAAACCTTGCAGGTGATATACAAACTTGACCATTATTTCTAAATTTAGCAGTGATTGCCATGTCAGTTACTTTGTTAATATCTACGTCGTCAAAAACAATAAAAGGTGAATGACCACTTAACTCCATGGTGACTCTTTGAACTTTTTCAGCAGCTTGTTTTAAAATTAGTTTTCCAACTCTTGTTGAGCCAGTTATAGAAACTTTTTTTACTATGTCAGATGATATTAATTGAGATGAGATTTTAGCTGGATCACCAGATAATAAATTTACTACTCCTGGAGGAACACCCGCATCATTTATAATATTCATAAGCTCCATTACACTACCTGGAGTAATTACATCAGGCTTACAAATTACTGAACATCCTGCAGCTAAGGCAGTAGAAATTTTTCTTGAAGATAAAACTATTGGAAAATTCCATGGTATTAATCCAGCAACAACTCCAACTGGCTCATATTTTACGTACATTCTTGTATGTTCAAATCTACTTTCAACTATCTGACCATAAATTCTTTTTGTTTCTTCAGAGTTCCATTCAAAAATATCTGCAGCTCCTCCAACTTCTCCTTTTGCTTCTGATAGTGGTTTACCAACTTCTAATGTTAGCCACTTAGCTAAAACATCCGTTCTCTCTCTCATTAGATCAGCAATTTTTCTTATAATTTTTGATCTTTGCCAAGGTGGAGTATTTTTCCAAACTTCTAGACCTTTTTCTGCAGACTTAAGTGCTTTGTTTACATCTTCTTTACCCGCCTTAGATGCCTTACCTAAAACTTCCTCAGTTGCAGGATTTAAAACATCATAAGTTTCATTATTTTGTGATGCTTGCCATTTGCCATCAATGAATTGTCCAAATTTGCTATACATAATTTTTATT
>CACHTK010000036.1 GCA_902582765.1 uncultured Pelagibacteraceae bacterium | reverse complement strand
TTTTTCTTCAACAACAATGATTTTTTCTAAATTTTCCGAAAATTTTTCAATTATTGTTTCTTCTAACGGCCAAGGCATAGCAATTTTAAGAAATTTAATTCCTACTTTATTAGCAACATCTTCATTTATTCCTATTTTTTCTAGCCCTAATTTTGTATCTAAAAAAGACTTTCCAGTGCTAATTATTCCAACTTTTGGATTTTCTGAATCAAAAATTAATTTATTTAAACTATTTATTTTACAAAATTCTTTTACATATTTTATTTTATGATGATGCAAACGATATTCTTTTTCTTGAGCAGTATCTTTGAGTCTTATATTTAAACCTTCAGATGGATAAGTTTCACTTGAAATATCTAAAAGATTTAACCTATTTTCATCTAAGTCAACTGTTGCTCCTGAACTCACATTATCATGAACACACTTTATCCCAACCCAACATCCACTTTTTCTTGATAATTCTATTCCTATTATTCCATAATCTAGTATTTCTTGAACACCACTTGGATTAAAAAAAGGTATCATCGCATCAATCATAGCAAATTCACTTTGATGAGAGGTTGTTGAGGACTCACATATATGGTCGTCTCCCATTAAAGCAATGACGCCTCCAAACTTTGAGGTACCTGCCAGATTTACATGTTTTAATGCATCTCCTGCTCTATCTACTCCTGGACCTTTGCCATACCATATGCCAAAAACACCATCGTATTTATCTTGTTTTCTAAGATTTACTTGCTGTGTTCCCCATAAAGATGTTGCAGCGAGTTCCTCATTTATTCCTGGTTGAAAATAAATATTATTTTCATTCAAATATTTTTTGTTTTTTAAAATCTGCTGATCGTAGCCACCTAAAGGAGATCCTCTATAGCCAGAGATGTAACATGCAGTATTTAAGTTTTTTTGTTTATCTCTTCTTGATTGAACAATTGGAACTCGAACAAGAGCTTGAGCACCAGTTAAAAATCTAGTGCCTTTTCTTAATTTATATTTGTCTTCAAGTTTAATTTCCACACTATTTAGCTTTTTTAGGCAAATCTAACTGAACTATAAGGTTTTAAATCCATATTAGTATTTTCATTTGCAATCATACCAGACACTATTTTTCCAGAAATTGCACCTAAAGTCCATCCTAAATGATGATGACCAAATGAGTAAAATACATTTTTATAATTTTTTGATGGTCCAATTATTGGTAAAAAATCTGGCAACGTAGGTCTAAACCCTAACCATTCATCTTTGTGCTCAGGTAAGCCGTCAAGCATATCCTTTGCATTTAAAATTAAGTTTTTGATCCTAGATTTTGATAAAGAATTTTCTAAACCGCCGAACTCCACAGTACCAACTACTCTTAACCCTTGATCCATTGGCGACATTCCAAACCCTCTGTTAGAATAAACCACTGGTCTAGAAATTAAATGATCAAAATCTTTAAAATGAACATGATACCCTCTTTCGGTATCCAGTGGAATATTCTCATGAAGTTTATCAGTAAGTTTTTTTGAAAAAGCACCGCATGCAATAACTAATTTATCAAAAACAAATCTCTGAGTTTCCGATCTCAGAACAGGTTTTTCCTCATCAAAATTCAAATCTTGGATATTAAGTTTTAAAAACTTTCCTCCTTTATTAATAAAATTTTGAAATAACTTAACTAGTATTTTTTTCGGATTTCTTGCATGTCTAGCATAATCGTAAAAAACACCCCCATGGTAAAATGGTTTTAAGTTAGGTTCTAAATCATGTATTTCTTTTTTATTTACCACTTGTTGTTTAACCCCTAGATCATCTCTAATTTTAATTTCTAATTTTCTACTTTTTAAATTTTTTTCATTCCAAACATATAAAATTCCATTATTTTCAACTAAACCATCTAGATCTATCTCTTCGAATAGTTCATCATAAGCCAGTAATGATTGATCTAAAATTTGATGCATATTTTTTGCGGTATGCATCATTTTATCATTAGTACAATTCATTAAAAATTTTGAAAACCAAGGAATCATTTTTGGAACATAATTCCATTTAAGTGCCAAAGGTCCTCTCGAGCTCATAAGCATTGATGGAACATCACTTATAATATCTGGTCTGTTTAAAGGGACTGATGCATAAGGAGAAAAATGACCTGCATTACCATAAGAGGCTGCATTTCCAGGTTCATCTCTATCGAACAAAATTACTTGATAGCCTTTTTTTTGAAGAAAAAGAGCATTACATACTCCTTGAATTCCTGCTCCTATTATACCAACTTTTAAAATTTTTTCTGACACAAGAAAAAATATAGTTGGTGAGATAAATTATAATAGATGTTATTTGATCGCGGTGGATAACTGTTCACATTATCTTAATTGCCGATCGGATCTCGACTGTAAATTTTGCAGCTCATTACGATACTTAAACCAAGCATTATTGATAACATTGATGACCCTCCGTATGACATGATAGGAAGTGGTGCTCCAACAATTGGCAACAAACCAACTACCATAGCTATATTTACAAAAATATATAAGAATAAACCAGATGCAAAACCAAAACAGTACAGTTTTGCAAAAAATGATCTACTAGAAAAACCAATTCTTATTATTCTATAAATTAATAAACCGTATAATAAAATTAGCACCATTGAACCAACAAAGCCAAACTCTTCAGAGAAAAGAGTAAAAATAAAGTCAGTGTGTTTTTCAGGTAAGAATTCAAGATAACTTTGTGTACCTTGTAAGAAACCTTTGCCTAACAATCCTCCTGAACCAATAGCTATTTTGGATTGTATTATTTGGTAGCCAGCACCTAAAGGGTCTCTCTCTGGATTAAAAAAAGTTAATATTCTTGATTTTTGATATGGTTTTAAAAATGAAATTATGAAAGGTAATGAGACTAACAAAATTAATCCTGAATATATAAAATATTTTAAATTAAGTCCTGCTAACCAAATAATAGCCAACCCACTTCCTGCTATTAAAATTGCTGTTCCTAAATCAGGTTGAGTTATAACTAAACAGCAAGGTATCAACAAAAGTATAATTGGTTGTAATAAATATTTATAACTTTGTATGTCAGAGGTTTGAATACGATGATAGTATCTTGCAAAACAAACTATTATTGCAATTTTCATCAGTTCTGAAGGCTGAAGGTTCATTATGAAAAAATTTATCCATCGTTTAGACCCTGACGCTGAAATTCCAAAAAAAATTACAAGTAATAAAAGTAAAATTCCAAGAATATAAAAAATATATGCCTGTCTATACCAAACCGAAACTCTTACAAATGACAGAACTAAAAACATAGAAAAAAATACTAGAAATCTAGTTAAATGATTTTTAGTATAAAAAGAAAAGTTCCCACTTTCTGTAGAATAAATTGAAACAACACTGATTGAACCAATTAACACAACAATTATTATTAAAAAGTAATCAACAGCCTTCAGTTTATCAAAAAATGAATAGCTAGAAGAATTTAGAGACGTTGAAAGTATCATGCAATATTTTTTAAATCTTTTCTAATTTTTTCTCTTAATTCATGCCTATCTAAAATTTTTTTTATTAATTTGTTTGCTAGTGGGGCGGCTGCTTTACTACCAGAGCCTCCATGCTCTATTAAAACACTAAGGGAGTATCTTGGTTTATCATAAGGCGCAAATGCAATAAATAAAGCATGATCTCTACTTTTATATTCTATTTCATCAAGGTCTAAATCAAGCTCTCTATCTTGGTCAGTAATTCTTTTAACTTGAGAAGTCCCAGTTTTTCCAGCAAACTTGTATTTATCTTCTTTGTGTCTAGATCTGAAGGAGGTTCCAAATTGTTCATTGGTTGACCCATACATTGCATCCAGAACTAACTTTAAATTATTTTGATTCCTGTAAAGTCTTTCATAGTGTTTAAATTCATGATCTTTCAAAATATTTTGACTTACAGATTTATTTTTTTCACTTTCAATTTTAGATTTAATTTTGTCTAAATCTATTTCTTTATCATAAATTAAATTTGGCTTAATCTTATAGCCTCCATTAGCTAATTGCGCTGTCATCAAACATAATTGAAGTGGAGTAGTCTGAATGTAACCCTGTCCTATTCCAGTGATTACAGTTTCACCAAGGTACCAAGACTGTTCTAAAACTTGTCTTTTCCATTTCGTTGAGGGGACAATTCCTTTTTTTTCTTCAGAAAAAAAATCTTCTAAAACTTTTGAACCTAGACCATATCTTTTTGCAATTAGTGAAAGCTTATCTACGCCTAAGAGCCTTGCAACTTCATAAAAATAAATATCACATGACTGCTTAATGGCATTTCTCATACTCATCCATCCATGACCATTTTTTTTCCAACAATGATATCTTTCTCCATACAATTCATATGGATGATCATGGCCTTTGCAGTTTACTTTAAACTTTGTGTCTATTATCCCATATTCTAGTGCAGCAAGTGCAACCAAGGGTTTTATAGTTGATCCAGGGGAATATAATCCAGCTAATGATTTATTTAGTAAAGGTCTCAACTTATTATTTTTAATTTCATTCCAATCTTTAGTGCTTATTCCATGCGTAAACTTATTTGGATCGTAGGTTGGGGACGATGCCATGGTAATTACTTCACCTGTATATATATCCATAACACATATTGAACCTGCCTGATTTTTTAGTAACTCTTGAGCCAATTGCTGAATTTCTAAATCTATGGTGGTTCTTAAATTTTCACCTTGAGTTTCTTTATTATAACTAATTTCACTTATTTTTTTTCCTGATGCATTTACTTCATATCTTCTAGTTCCATGATTTCCTATTAGGTCGATATCTTTTGAATTTTCAATACCAATTTTTCCAACTTTTAAACCTGGTACAAAGTTTTCCTCTATTTTTTTTTTATTTTGAATATCTTCAGTTGTTGCATCACCAACATAACCAACAACATGTACTAAATCATTGGAATAAGGGTAGTATCTTGAAGTAGATAAAACTGGTTTCGCTCCATCCAATTCATGCAAATACAAATTTAATTTAGAAAATTCATTCCATGATAAATTTTCAGAAATTATTATAGTATCCCACGGCTTAGACTTTTGTTTCTTCTCATATATTCTTTTTATTTCATCCTCTTTAAGACTTATAATATTTTTAAGTTTAAAAATTGAATTAGTAAAATTGGAAACTTCTTCAAGAGATAAATGAACTTGATAAACTCTTTGATTGTCTGCGATAATATTATTAAAATAATCTGTTATTATTCCTCTTTGAGGTGGAGTTTTCCATTCTCTAATTCTGTTCTTGTCTGATAAAACTTCATATTTTTGCTTCTCAGAAATTTGAAGATTATATAATCTTGAAGTAACAATCCCAAGTAACCCAATCTTTGCGGCAACTAAAACAAAAAGTCTTCTACTTATAATTTTATTTTTATTTAAATTACCTATTTTTTTTATCATTCTTTTTAATTAGCACCATATTATCTATCCATATAAATATTTTGAAAAAT
>CACHTK010000035.1 GCA_902582765.1 uncultured Pelagibacteraceae bacterium | reverse complement strand
CAGTTATTTAAAGGGTGAAACACCAATACCATGTGTACAATGTAATCAGACAGTTAAGTTCAAAGATTTATTTGAATTTTCTAAAGATTTAAATGCAGATGCTTTAATCACAGGTCATTATGTAAAAAGTTTAACTAAAGATAACTCAACTAATATGTACAGAGCAATTGACGAAAATAGAGATCAAAGTTATTTTTTATTTAATACTACAAGAGAGCAATTAAATTATATAAGATTTCCACTAGGTGGACTTCTTAAAGATAAAACAAGAGAAATTGCAAAAAATCTGAATTTAAATGTTGCTGATAAACCAGACAGTCAAGATATATGCTTTGTGCCCAACGGAGATTATGCTTCTGTAATAAAAAAATTCAAACCAGAATCATACAGAAAAGGAAATATTAAAAATTTAGATGGGAAAGTTGTTGGAGTACATGATGGCATAGTCAATTTTACTATTGGTCAAAGAAAAGGAATTAAAGTTTCAAATGAGGAGCCATTTTATGTAATTAAAATTGATGCTGAGAAAAATGAAATTTACATTGGTCCAAAAGAAGAGCTGGCAAGAAGTAATATAAATTTAAAAAACGTAAATTTACTAACAAATATAAATGAATTAGACAAAAATATATTGGTCAAAGTAAGATCTACTGGCAAACTTTTAGATGCAAAAGTAGACATAAAAGATAATGAAAATGTTAAAGTAAATCTTCTAAAACCAGAATACGGAATATCTCCTGGCCAAGCTTGTGTATTTTACAAAAAAGACCAATTTGGTCACAAAGTTTTAGGTGGTGGTTGGATTAAAGATTAAATTTTCTATTTCTTTTTATTTTTTTTTCTTGCTCTTCTTTTTTTAGAGCCCATTTTTCTACGGCCTCTATGTTTTTTTGGATATCCCATAATCTCCTTAGTTTTACTATTTTATTGACTTATTTGGTGGATATAGCATTGTCCTAAGTACATATCAAATTTTTTATGGATTATTCCTTTAAAACTTTTTTAAAGCATACAGCTAAAGATTTTCACAACCATTCTGTCAATCCACCAGTTGTAAGGGCATCTACAATTATTTTTAAATCAATGCAAGATTTAAGAAAAATGCAAAGAATGGCTTTAAAAAAACCATTAGGTGGACATTATGATTACGGTAGAAAAGGCACATCAACTACTTTCATATTACAAAAAATTCTTACCAAACTGGAGGAGTCATATAATGTATTTTTAACTCCAACTGGATTTGGATCGGTATTTCTATCAATATTTAGTGTAACAAGACCAGGAGATGAGATAATAGTTTCAGATCCACTTTACAATCCAACTAGAAATTTAAGTGAAAATTATCTTAAAGAATTTGGAATTAAAACAAAATTTTATAACCCTCATGATTTAAAGTCTCTAGAAAAAAGCATAACAAGTAAAACTAAACTAATTTACGTTGAGTGCCCTGGAAGTAATACTTTTGAATTCCAAGATCTAAAAAAAGTTATTTCTATTGCAAAAAAAAATAAAATATTTACTGCAATAGATAATACCTGGGCAACACCATATTTTTTTAAACCCATTAAATTGGGTTTTGATATGTCAATAGTATCAGCAACAAAATATTATTCAGGACATTCCGATGTGATGGGTGGAAGTTTAGCTGTTAACAAAAAAGTATATAAACTCGTCAAAAAAGCGGACGATGTTTTGGGTTTAAGATTAGGTCCTGATGATGCTTATTTAATAACAAGAGGCTTAAGAACTTTAGATATTAGATTAGATAAACATGAGTCTAATGCTAAAGAAGTCTGTAAATTTCTTTCCAAAAGCAAAAACGTAAAACTTTTGTATCCTTATAAAAAAAACTCTTTCAATTTTAGAATGTGGAAAAAATATTACTCTGGCTCATCAGGTCTTATGGGATTAATTATAAGATCTAAAAACAGAAAATCTGTTTTGAAATTTGTAAATTCGTTAAAATTATTTGGTCATGGTTATAGTTGGGGTGGGTTTGAAAGTTTAGCATTGCTGCAAAGTGATATTGAGATGGGTGATAGAAAATTCCTAAATTTAGATAAAAATGAACACTTGGTAAGATTACATATAGGACTAGAAGACCCAAAAGATTTAATTGCAGATATTAGAAAAAGCCTTATGCTCGTTAAATGAGCAAAGAAAAATTTTTCACTAGTAAAAAAGCACTGGTTACCCTTATTGCAGCTTCATTAACAGTTATTTTTGCAATGGGTATTAGGCAAACATTTGGCTTATTTTTTTTTGATTTTAATACAGATCTGAATATTTCTATTTCACATTTTGGTTTTGTAATAGGTTTGCAACTTTTAATGTGGGGAATCTTCAGTCCAGTTTTTGGTTTCATAACTGATAAATATGGAGGTGCAACAGCAATATTTGTGGGTTTTTTATTTTTTTTATCAGGACTATTACTTTTCTACGCAGGACTTAATACTGGACACTACTTTACTCTAACGATTGGAATATTGATTGGTATAGGATTAGGTGGTACTGCTATAAGTATCCCAGTATCAGTTGTTGCCAAACATTTTCCTGCTTCTAATAGAACAATAGCAACAGGTATTGTTACATGTGCAGGATCATTTGGTTTTTTTGTTTCACCTTTATTGGTTAGATACTCATTAATTGAAATGGGGTGGGAAATTACAATTTTATATTTTTGTTTTCTATTAGGAATTGGATTAATTGTTGCTCTATTTGTAAATACTCCAAAAATTCCAGTTGGAAGTAGTAATTTAGATAACAATCAAACAGCATCAGAAGCTTTAAGAGAGGCTTTTGGAAATAAAAGTTTCATATTTTTAACTCTTGGTTTTTTTGTTTGTGGTTGGCATATTGCTTTAGTGGCTACGCATATCCCAACTTATATGATGGATAGAGGGTTACCCGATTGGACAGCAGCAATGATATTAGCTCTAGTTGGTGTTTTTAATATGATTGGTACAATTGGTGCAGGTTATTTAGCAACTAGATTTAGCAAAAAGAAAGTTTTAAGTGCAATTTATTTTTTACGAGGTGTATCATTAATTTATTTTATATTTTTACCTCCAAGCGTATTTAATTGTATAGTATTTGGAGTAACATTTGGGCTTCTGTGGCTTTCAACTGTACCTCCAACTAATGGAATAGTGGGACATATATTTGGAACAAAACATCTAGGTCTTTTATATGGAATTGTATTTGTCAGTCATCAGGTAGGATCCTTTCTTGGAGCATATTTAGGTGGAGTTTTTTATGAAATGCATGGTAACTTTGATTATGCTTGGTACGCATCTATCGCACTTTCTATTTTTGCTGGTGTGATACACTTACCTATAAAAGAGAAAACAATTGAACGAGTTCAGGCAGCATAAACTTAAGTTTAATAAATATTTAGAAAAACTTTATCAGTCAAATAAGCCCCTTATTATTTATAAAGTTAACGGGGGTTATAATATTTACACAGATTTTTCAAAAAAGATAACGCTTAACAAAAATAATATTTCAAAATTTTTACATAGTTTTTCTTCGAAAAAATATAGAAAAGAAACCGACTTATATGTGGGATTTTTTGGTTATGAGATTTTATGTAGTCTTTTAAATTTATCTATAAAAAACCAAAAAAATTTAAAATTTCACAAGGGTATTTTTTATAAGCCTGAAACTTTAATTAAAATAAGAAAAAAAATTACTATTCATTCAAATATAAAAAGAGCTCAATTCAATGAAATCTTTCAAAAAACAAAAATTCTAAGCCCTTTTAAGCTCAATTTAGATTTTAGCAAATATCAAAAAATATTTGATACATTTTCAAGAAAAATTAGAGAGGGTGAAACTTACCAAATTAAAATATGCACAAAGTACAAAAATAAATCTACAATTAATTCGGTAAATTTCTTTTGGAAACTTATGAAAATTAACTCTTCGCCTGAATCATTTATGATTAGAGATAAAGATTATTCAATAGTTAGCTGTTCTCCTGAGACTTTAATAAATCGAGTTGGTAATTTTATAAATACCAAACCTATTGCTGGCACCTTAAAAAAAAATAAATATACAACAAAATCTAAAGCTCTCAAATTCTTTAGAAATAACATCAAAGAAACTAAAGAACATAATATGATTGTTGATCTTGAGAGAAATGATTTATCTAGAATATGCAAACCAGGTACAGTAAAAATCAAAAAACAAAAATATGTAGAGGAATATAAGCACCTATATCATTACGTGACTAGCATTATTGGGAAATTAAATCAAAAAACATCTGTTATAGAAATAATTAAGTCAATGATGCCAGGTGGATCTGTAATTGGTTGTCCTAAAATAAGAACATTGGAATTACTTAACTCACAAGAAAAGGAAGATAGAAATATTTTTACTGGGAGTTTTGGGTATATAAAATTTAATGAAGATATGAGGTTTAATTTAATTATTAGATCAATTTTAAATTTTAAAAATAGATCAGAAATATCTGCAGCATCTGGAGTTGTGTTGGATAGCAATTCAAAGAAAGAATTCAATGAAAACTTTATCAAGGCAAAATCACTTTTGGAATTATTTAAATGATTTATATTATTGATCATCAAGATTCATTTACTTGGAATGTAGTTCATCAATTCTCTGAATTTGACGAAGTATATTGCTCAAATTACTTTGATATAAATAAAAAATTATTGGATAAATCTAAAACAATAGTATTTTCTCCTGGACCAGGATCACCCAAGGATTACCCAACATCTATAAAGATTTATAATAAATACAAAGCAACAAAAAAAATTATTGGTATTTGTCTTGGTTATCAATTGATCCTACACAGTGAAAATGGAAAAATTATTCAACAAAAAAATATTTATCATGGTTTTCAATCGACTGTAAAAGTTACAAGTAATCATTCTATTTTTAAAAAAAATTCAATTTTTAAAGTTGGCAGATATCACTCACTTAAGTTAAAAGAACCTTTTAAGGCAGAAAACTTTAATATCACAATGAGATGTACTAAATCTGACATAGCAATGGGTTTCGAAAATACTCAAGATGATGTATATGGATTTCAGTTTCACCCAGAATCTTTTTTGACAAATAATGGTAAATTACTTATTAAAAAAATCTTATCAGCGTAAAAACTTTAAAGAAATTGAGTTTGATGATCTATGGAACAAGGATGGAGTTTTTACAACAATGTGGATCTATAATAAGCCACCTAAAATTCTTTTTTTTAAAACACACATTGATAATTTGATAAAATCATTAAAGGCCTATAAGATATATGATAAAGGAATAAAAAGTAAAATATTAAAATTAATAAATGAAAATATAGATAAAACAAAACCTTACAATCATTTACTTAGAGTTGCTTTAAATAAAAATACTATTTCAATATCTCTTAGAGACAGAGTCAAACTTAACAATAAATTTGGTATTAAATTAGTAAACTATGAAAGAGTGAAACCTGAATATAAAAACTTAAAATACAAAAAAATACTAGGATATTTATCTAAAATGAATACATCCAAAGAAGACATTGCTTTATGTGTAAAAGATAAAATATTTGAAACTG
>CACHTK010000034.1 GCA_902582765.1 uncultured Pelagibacteraceae bacterium | reverse complement strand
ATGTTTTTTTTGACAAAAAAAATAGTGTTGTCATTTCAACAGATACATATATCGAAGGTGTTCATTTTCTTAGTTTTAAAAATCCTAATTTAGTTATAAAAAAAGTAGTAAGATCTTCAATCTCAGATTTATACTGCAAGGGTGTAAAACCAAAATTTATTTTTATAGGTGCTAGTGGTAACAATAATTCTTTTTCAAAAAAAAATCTTAAAATTATTTCTAAAAGTCTTAACGAAGAGCAAAAGAAATATGGTATTAAATTATCAGGTGGCGACACAACAAAATCAAACAAAACAATCTTTACAATAATGTCGTTAGGTTATTCAAAAAGAATAGTGCAAAGAAATAAGTGTAAGAATGGTGATGATATATATGTAACTGGGAACATGGGTGACAGTTATTTAGGATTACAAATTTTAAAAAGAAAAGTTTTATTAAATAAAAAAGAACAAAACTATTTTGTTAATAAATACTACTTACCTGACTTACCTATTAAGATTAGCTCAAACCTTTTAAACTTTGCAAATTCTTCAATAGATATTTCAGATGGTTTATTTGGAGATTTAACCAAGCTAATCAATAAAAGTGAATTATTTTACAAAGTTGACCTGAATAAAGTTCCAATTTCAATAAATTTGAGAAACTATCTTGCTAAATTCAAAAAAAAAAAAATCAATTTCATTTCAAAGGGCGATGATTATCAAATTATATTTACATCCCCAAAATCAAAGAGAAATTATATTCAAAATTTTTTCAAAAAGATGAATCAAAAAGTGACACTAATTGGCAAATTAACTAAAGATGCAAAAAATAATGAAATTATTGAGGGAAATAAGCGTTTAAAAGATGCATATAATGAGGCATATTCTCACAATTTTTAAAAAAGTTATCATTGCGTTTTATATCATATTTTGTATTACATATTTTTCATAACTTTAATTAACAAAGGAACCAATGAACACATCAACTGAAATAATAATGTATTATATCATATCGGCTGGAATATTATCCATAGTATACGGTTTTATAACAGGTAGAAATATCTTAAATTCAAGCTCAGGTAATACTAAAATGTTAGAAATTGCATCTGCAATTCAAGAAGGAGCTAGAGCTTATTTAAATAGACAATATAAAACAATTGCAATAGTTGGTGTTGTAGTCCTAATAATTATAACAATTTTATTTAGTCCATTGGTTGGTTTAGGTTATTTAATAGGAGCTACTTTATCCGGGATTGCAGGTTATGTTGGAATGCTTGTTTCTGTTCAAGCTAATGTAAGAACAGCTGAAGCCTCAAGAAAAAGTTTAGCAAGTGGTTTATCAATAGCATTTAAATCTGGCGCAGTAACTGGAATGCTTGTTGCTGGTTTAGCATTACTTTCTATTGCAGTTTATTATTATTTTTTGGTTAAAACTGGAGTTGATGAAAGAGAAATTGTTAATGCACTTGTTGCATTAGGGTTTGGCGCATCGTTAATTTCTATTTTTGCAAGACTTGGTGGAGGAATTTTTACAAAAGGTGCAGATGTTGGTGCAGATTTAGTTGGTAAAGTTGAAGCTGGAATTCCAGAAGATGACCCAAGGAATCCCGCAGTTATAGCTGATAATGTTGGTGATAATGTGGGAGATTGTGCAGGTATGGCTGCTGATCTCTTTGAAACTTACGCTGTCACTATTGTTGCCACAATGGTCCTTTCGTCTATCTTTTTTGTTAATGATTTAAATATGATGATATATCCTTTAGCAATAGGTGGTGCTTGCATTGTAACTTCAATTCTTGGTACTTTTTTTGTTACACTTGGTAGTGATAAAAATATTATGAAAGCTATGTATAAGGGTTTTGTTATAACAGCAGCAAGTTCCCTAATTATTTTATTTCCTATAACTAAGCATGTTATTGGTTTTACAACTGAGTATGTTGCTAATGGAAAATCATTTAATGGACTAAGTTTATACTTTTGTGGAATAATAGGACTAATTATTACTGGTTTAATAATATGGATTACAGAATATTATACGGGTACTGACTATAGACCTGTTAAAAGTGTGGCCAAATCATCTACTACAGGACACGGTACAAACGTTATTCAAGGTTTAGCAGTATCTATGGAGGCAACTGCTGTACCAGCCTTAATTATTGTGGGTGGTATTTTATGGACCAATCATATTGCTGGTCTTTATGGAATAGCAATTGCTGTAACCACTATGCTTGCACTAGCTGGTATGGTTGTTGCTTTAGATGCTTATGGACCTGTTACTGATAATGCTGGTGGTATAGCAGAAATGTCTAATCTTCCTAAAAATGTTCGTAAAACTACAGATGCTTTAGATGCAGTTGGAAATACCACAAAAGCTGTTACAAAAGGCTATGCTATTGGTTCTGCTGGTCTTGGAGCATTAGTTCTTTTCGCGGCATATACTGAGGATATTAAACATTTCTCAAAAGTTGCTGGTTCAAATTTGGAAGGTATAGCTGTCACTTTTGATTTATCTAACCCTTATGTGGTGGTTGGTCTTCTTATTGGCGGTATGCTCCCTTATCTATTTGGATCGATGGGAATGCAAGCAGTAGGTAGGGCAGGAGGTGCTGTAGTCATTGAGGTAAGAAGACAATTTAAAAAAATTCCTGGAATAATGAAAAGAAAAGCCAAGCCTGATTATGGAAAGCTTGTTGATCTTTTAACAAAAGCTGCAATTAAAGAAATGGTTATTCCATCATTATTACCAATATTATCACCGATAGTTCTATACATAATAATCTATTTTATTGGTGGACAAGTAGCAGCTTTATCATCACTTGGAGCAATGTTGTTGGGAGTTATTATTACTGGTCTTTTTGTTGCTGTTTCTATGACCGCAGGAGGAGGTGCCTGGGATAATGCAAAAAAATATATTGAAGATGGTAATTTTGGTGGCAAAGGTTCAGAAGCTCACAAAGCTGCAGTAACAGGTGATACAGTAGGAGATCCATATAAGGATACAGCTGGACCAGCGGTTAATCCTATGATTAAGATTACAAACATTGTAGCATTACTTTTATTAGCTGTTATTGCTGGTTAAAAAACTAGACTATAATTTTTTAAAGTTTTTTTGCCATAAGTCCGTCCAGTTCTCAGTAGTAGCTGGGATATGTCTATTAATATGATAAGATAATGATCCTATAGGAGCTAAACATTTTTCTTTAGAATAAACATCATGTAATGGTTTTTCAAATGGATCGTTTTCCTTTTCACCTACCATTCGTATATTTTTACGAAAGTCATTTAACATATTTTTTGAAAACATAAATGTTAACAATGTTTCTTTTACGTCTCTCCATTTATAGTTCATTCCTAAATATATTGAGGTGTTATAACTTGAGTCATAATAAAAAGGATAATCACTTGGACAGAGAAAGATATCTTTATTAAAAAGAGTTGACAATCTAGAGTATGTAAAAATCATTTCTTCAATACACTTATCTTCAAATAAATAATCATCCTCTATAAAAAAAATAAGATCCTTAGCATTGTCAGCACAATCACAGCACTCAAGATAAGTTCCTCTATTTCCCTTAATTTTAGATTTAATAAATTGTATATTCATCTTTTTATTATCTAATTTTCTATATATTTCGTTATCAAACTGATCATCTGAAACATCTGAAATTAAATTTAAAGTAATATTTAATTTATTTTCATTCAAAAAATTTAAAATACTCTCATTTAAGCTAATTAATGAAGTTAAAATAAGTTGTTTTTTGTTAATATTGGGAATAATTCTTTTCCATCTATCCGTTGAATTCCAGAGCTGATTGTTTGGAGCATATCTATAATAAATATCTAAATTCTCTATTTTTCTATCAAGATTTAAATATCCTTTGGACAATATTATTGATTTATCATTTAAAGAGAAATAATTTTTATTAACATTTTTATAATTAGGATTCACAAGATTAAGACTCTCTTTGTCTAGAGCATAAACGTTCAATATTTTAAGAATAAATCTTTTAATTTTACTTAGTTTTTTATAACTTCTTGGGAACATAAAAATATATATTTATATATTTTATTATTAAATATATAAAAATCATAATGATATATTATGTATACCTAATAATATCAAAAAAATTAAACAAATACAGATCTTATGTTGGTTATACTAATAATATAAATAAAAGAATTTTGCTTCATAATTCCTCTAAAGGCGCAAAGTTTACAAGAGGTAATAAATGGAAATTAATTTACTTAAAAAAATACAATGACAAGAGTACTGCTATGCGAGAAGAATATAAATTAAAAAAAAATTACTTACTTAGAAATAAAATAAAAATTTATTATTTAAATAAATGAAAATTTCAGTTCTATTACCATATAAGGAGAATTATTCACCCACTTATTCTGGTGCTGTATCTATATTTATTCACGGTGTTACAAAATATAGTAATTACAAAACCAATATAAGAATTTTTGGTAATACTAATTTAAAAAAAAAATTATCTAAAAACTATATTAATATACCACTTGAAAAAAAATATTTTAAAAGCTCTACAAAGATTTATTTAAGTAATTTTTTGCAAATCGAGGAAAAAAGAAAATCGAGTATAATTGAAATACACAATAGGCCAAAATACATACAATCACTCAAACAATTAAAAAATAGAAAATTTGTACTTTATTTTCATAATGATCCCCTTTCTTTATCAGGATCCCAAAGTGTAGATGAAAGAATTTCTTTATTAAATATTTGTGATAAAATTATATTTAATAGCAACTGGACGAAAAACCAGTTTAACAAAGACCTTGGGAAATTTTATCAAAATTCAACTAAATCAATTGTAATCCATCAATCAACAAGTTCGAAAAAAATTAATTTAAGTAAAAAGAAAAAAATTATAACATTTATAGGAAAGCTTAATTCATCGAAGGGATATGATCTTTTCGGTAAGGCTGTAATTAAAATATTAAACAAATATAAAGAATGGGAAGCACATGTTTTTGGTGATGAACCTAGAGAAAAGCTTATATTTAAACATCCAAGGTTTTTAAATTTTGGATTTAAAGAACATGTTGATATCCTTAAACATTTAGAAAAATCCTCAATATCAATAGCTTGCTCGAGATGGGAGGAACCATTTGGCAGAACAAGTTTAGAAGCATCAAGCAGAGGTTGTGCTGTAATTATTAGTGATAGAGGTGGATTAAAAGAAACTGTAACGGACCCTATAATAATCAAAAAGCTAAATTATTTAAATATTTATAAATCTATAAAAAAACTGATTGATAATAAAAAAATGCTTATATCTATGCAGAATAAATGTTTAAAAAACTTTTATTTAACAGATAAATTTATATCAAAGAAAATTGATAATTACCGTGAACAATTTTTTAAAAACCATCCTGTTAGCAAAAATAAGAATAAAAAAATAATTCACGTTACAAATTTTAATTTAAGACACAATGCTAGATTATTCTATAATACTGGTCGAAGAATAAACAATGGATTAGTAAGAAGTTTTAATTCTGTGGTTACATTAAGTGATAGAGATACTGTTAGTTACGAAAAATCGATTAAAGATATAACAGGATCAAATTCCTTAAATAATAAACTTCTTGAAATGACTGCTAATTTTAAGCCTGATTTAATTTTATTTGGTCATGCAGATATGATTTCTATCGATACTGTTTTAAAAATAAAAAAATTTTATCCTAATATAAAATTTTCCCAATGGTTTTTAGACAAAATGGATAATAAAGAATGGCTTCATAACAAAAAAAGATTTATGGACAAATTTAAACTAATGGATTGTAATTTTTGTACCACAGATCCAAAATCTGTTAAATTGGATGATAAAGTTTGCTTTTATATACCCAATCCTGTTGATAAAGCTTTAGATAATCTAAAAATTTATAATAATAAGAATTTTATTTATGACATCTTTTTTGCAATGTCGCACGGCGTTCACAGAGGTGTTTTAAAAAAAGGAAAAGTAGATTTACGTGAATATTTTATCAAGAAACTAGTTAATGCGAATCAAAATATTAAATTCGATATTTACGGTATCGATAATAGACAACCAATATGGTCTGATGAATTTAAAAATAAATTACAGATGTCAAAGATGGCATTAAATTTAAGCCAGGGTAAACCACTTAAATTTTACAGCAGTGATAGAATTGCACAATTAATTGGAAACGGTATTTTAACATTTGTTGAGTA
>CACHTK010000033.1 GCA_902582765.1 uncultured Pelagibacteraceae bacterium | reverse complement strand
TTGCTACCCTATCTTTAAGTTTCATTTCCCAAATGATTGACGTTATTTTAAGAAGGAAACTAATGCTTTTTCCTCACTAATCCAAGCTTTAATTCCTCCATCAAGAACATAAACATTTTTAAAACCAAGATCTTCTGCAAAAGCATTGCCTAAAATTGATGCTGTTTCACCATCATGACTAACAAAAATAATTTCAATATTTTGAGACTCTGCTCCAGCTAAAGCTCTTACTCTATCCATAAGGTAAACATTAAATTTTCCATTTTTATCGAAAGCTGTTTCTTGAAACGACTCTTTAATTACACCAGTTTTAATCCATTGGTCTTCTGTTCTGATATCTAAAACTACTGCATTTTTTTTCAATAAATTGTTTAATTCATCAGATGTGATTAAATTATAATTTGGATCTAGAACATCAATAATCTTAAACTCAAAAATAAGATCGGAGTTTGGTGGTATTATATTTCCAGCGCCTGTTGCTCCATATGCTAGTTCAGCAGGTATTTTAATTTTTCTGACAGTTCCTTTATTGGCTCCAACTATACCCATTTCAAAACCAGGTATAACTTCTTTCATACCTATTTGAACAACTAAGGGTCTATCTTTTCCAACGTTGGTATCGAAAACTTTTCCATCAACAAAAGAACCTGTGTATTCAATTTGAACCCATGAGTGATTAATAATTTTTTTTCCTTCACCTGGCTTATCAAGAATGATTTCTATTTCTGCGGCAAAAACATTACAAATTAAAAAAAAATATATTATTAGAAATTTAATTTTATTCATTTAGATTATTTTTAATTCTTTATAATTAGTCTTCTCAACTTTTAAACAAACTTTTCTATATTTTGGCATTCCACCAGGATAAGGTAAAAAAGATTTCGACTTGCCAGGTATATTGTCGCCTTTATACCACGAGCTTTTTGCTTTCATAAATAATGTTTTTTTAACTGAGCTCGTAATTTCTTTTTGCCATTTTTTTGCTGCTTCATTTGTACTTTCTATACTTTGTCTTTTATTATTTTCCAAAAACTTAATACATTTAGTAATCCATTCAACATGCTGTTCTATTTGTACCGGTACATTTGTTAATACTGAGGGACTTCCTGGACCACTAATTATAAACATATTTGGAAAGTTAGGAACAAGAAGTCCTAAAAAACTTTTAGGTCCACTTTTCCAATATTTAGTCAATTTAATTCCCTTTTTTCCAGTTATATTTAATTTTTCAATTGAACCTGTCAAAGCATCAAAGCCTGTTGCAAATATAATTTTATCTAGTGTGTATTCATTTTTTTTTGTCTTAATCCCTTTTTTAGTAATTTTTACAATTGGGTTTTCTTTTAAATTAACTAATTCCACATTTTTTTTATTAAACATCTCATAATAATTTGTATTTAAGGTTGGTCTTTTAGCAGTAAATGGGTGGTCAAAACTAGTAAGGATCTTTGCATACTCTCTATTTTTAACTGTTGAGTATATTTTATTTTCAATAAATTTAACTGCTGTTTTATTAGCTTTGATGGTTTTTACTATATCATTAAAAGTTGCTCTAAAGGATAAAGTTCCATACTGCCAAGATTTTTCGTACATTAAATTTCTCTTAGCTTCATCAAAATCGAATGCTGATTTTTTTGGAAATTCAAAAGGATGGCCGCCCGGTGTCCTTTTTAAAAAACTTCTTAATTTATTAAAATTTTTTTTATAGTTTTTAATGTTTGTATTTGATAATTTTCTATTTCTTGCTGGAATACTAAAATTCGGAGATCTTTGGAATAAAATTAATTTTTTTGCTTTTTTGGCAATTTCAGGTGCGATCTGTATCCCTGTAGAACCTGTTCCTACCTGTCCAACAATTTTATTTTTAAAATTAATATTTTTTTTGGGCCATCTTCCACTGTGGTGTAGTTGACCTTTAAATTGGTTGATTCCTTTTATTGCAGGTAAATTAATTGAGGAAAGGGACCCAACTGCACAAATTAAATATTTTGCAAAATAAATTTTCATATTGTTCGTTTTTATTTTCCATAAGTTTTCTTTTTCAAAATATTGTGTAGATATTACCTTTTGTTTAAAAACTATGTTTTTTTTAAGATTATATTCTTTCGAAAAATATTTGAGATATTTTAAAATTACTTTTTGTTTAGGATATCTTTCTTTCCAAGTCCATTTTTTAAAAATTTTTTTTGAAAAAGTAAAACCATAGGTAAAACTCTCTGAGTCGCATCTCGCCCCTGGGTATCTATTCCAGTACCATGTACCTCCTAGATCATCTCCTTCTTCTAGGACCAATGTGTTTAATTTTAATTTATCTCTCAAACAATGAAGTTGATATAGTCCTGAAAATCCAGCACCTATAATTAATGCGTCTAAATATTTCATATATAACTACTCAATGTTATTATTTAATTTATAAAGTATATGTTAAAAGATTTTTAAAAAAATTTAATTATAAAAATATTATGGAAAACTTTGATTATGTTATTTTAGGTGCTGGATCTGCTGGATGTGTACTAGC
Source organism: uncultured Pelagibacteraceae bacterium (assembly GCA_902582765.1). GTDB lineage: Bacteria > Pseudomonadota > Alphaproteobacteria > Pelagibacterales > Pelagibacteraceae > Pelagibacter. Next base: position 3,883 of record CACHTK010000033.1, on the reverse strand, counting down.
AAATAGATTGAGCGCTAATCCAAATCATAAAGTTTTATTGATCGAGGCTGGAAGTAGAGACACAAACCCTTGGATCCATATTCCAGGTGGATATTTTAAAACAATGTTGAACCCAAAAACAGATTGGTGTTTTCAGACGGAAAAAGAAGAGTTTTGTGATAATAGAGAAATGGTTTACCCAAGAGGTAAAACTTTAGGTGGAAGTTCCTCAATAAATGGAATGCTTTATATTAGAGGTCAATCGAACGATTTTGATTATTGGAGACAACTTGGTAACGTTGGTTGGTCATGGGAAGATGTGCTTCCCTATTTTAAAAAATCTGAAGATTTTCAATTTGGTGAAAATGAATTTCATGGATCTGGTGGTCCTTTGGCAGTTCAGCAAATAAGAGGAACTTTTAAAGTGTGCGATCTATTTATGGATGCAGCTGAAGAATTTGGTCATAAAAGAACTGATGATTTTAATAATGGTGACAATGAAGGAATGGGTTATTTTCCTTTTACCGTAAGAAATGGTCTAAGATGTAGTACTGCCGTAGGCTATCTCAATCCAGTTAAAAAAAGAAAAAATTTAAAAGTTGTTACGAATGCTCATGTTAAGAACATTGAGTTTGATAATAAAAAGGCAGACAAAGTGAATTATTGGATTGGTGAGAATGTAATTACTGTTAAAGCAAATAAAGAGGTAATTTTAAGTTCTGGGACTATAGGCTCACCTCATATTCTTCAAGCTTCAGGTATTGGTCCAGGTGAACTTTTAAAAAAAAATAATGTAAATGTAGTTAAAGATCATCCTGGAGTAGGTATGAATTTAACAGATCATTTAATGTTAAGACCAGTTTATAAAGTTAAAAATTTAGAAAGCTTAAATGATATCTATTATAGTATGACTAAAAAGCTTATGACTGGACTAAAATATTTCTTATTTAGAAAAGGACCACTAACGGTCGGGGCTAGTTATTTATGTGGCTTTGTAAAAAGTGATGATCATTTAGCAACTCCTAATTTGCAATTCCATGTATCTCCTGCTAGCACAGATGTCTTAGGCAAAGGCTCACTTCATAAATTTACAGCATTTACTCCTAGCATCACAAATGTAAGACCAACTAGCAGAGGTTCAATTAAATTAAAATCATCCGATACAAGAGTATCTCCAGAAATTAAGATGAATTACTTATCTACAGACGAAGACAGAGAAATTGCAGGTAAAGCATTAAAAATCACAAGAAATATTGTTATGAATTCAAAAGCTTATAAAGAGTATGAGCCTGAAGAATATAGGCCTGGAATTCATATTACGGATAATGAGGAATTGGCTAAAGAGGCTGGAAAATTTTGTAGTACTATTTTTCATCCTGTGAGCACATGTAGAATGGGGACTGACGAAAATGCAGTTGTATCTGACCGATTAGTCGCTCATGGCTTAGAAAATTTAAGAATAGTTGATGCATCTGTCATGCCATCAATAACCTCAGGAAATACTAATGCACCTACTATTATGATTGCTGAAAAAGCAGCAGATATGATAATAGAAGATGCTAGATGACCGAAGAAATAACAATTTTTTTTCAAATAATATTTATAGATTTAATTTTAGCTGGAGATAATGCCATTATCATTGGAATGGTTGCCTCTAAGTTTCCACCAGATCAAAGAAAAAAAATTATTTTTTGGGGCATTGGTGGAGCAGTAATACTAAGAATTTTATTAACACTTTTAACCGCTTATCTTTTACAAATCACAGGTTTAAGACTTATAGGTGGTCTGTTGCTTCTTTACATAGTTTATAAACTTTATGTAGATGTAATTAAGAATTCAGGTGGTAGTGAGGAAAATATTAAAGTTGATAACTCATCAATGTTGAAAGCAATTTGGACCGTTTTGCTAGCTGACTTTACGATGAGTTTAGACAATGTGCTCGGTGTTGCTGGTGCTGCCAAAGATCATTATTACCTATTAATATTTGGTCTTGTTTTATCTATTATTTTGATGGCTACAGCTGCAACATTAATTTCCAAATGGATAAAAGATTATAAATGGATAGCATGGGTTGGTTTATTTGCTATATTGTTTGTGGCAGTTGAATTAATTTACACAGACATAAAACTTTTAATTTAAATGTACTTAAAAAAAATTAATCTTAAAAATAAGTATGCTCTCGTAACGGGGGCTGGTAAAGGCTTAGGACGTGCTTGTTCAATTGCATTGGCTGAAGCAGGTGCAACAATTATTGGTTTGAGCAGAACATCATCTGATCTTGATAAGTTAGAAAAAGACATAAAAAAAGTAAAAAGTAAATTAATCAAAATTAATTGTGATGTAATGAACTACAGTGAATTACAGGAAAAATTAAAAAAAATAAAAATAATAGATATTTTAGTAAACAATGCTGGGACTAATATTCCAGAACCATTTGAGAAGATAAAACAGCAAAGTATGAATTATTTAGTAGATCTTAACTTAAAAGCTGCCTTTAACGTTGCACAGTTGGTGGTAAAAAAAATGATTAAAAACAAAAAAAGAGGTGGGTCAATTATAAATATGTCGTCCCAACTTGGTCATGTAGGCATGTCTGGTAGAAATATTTACAATATGACTAAATTTGGAATTGAAGGTTTAACAAAGGGCATGGGTGTTGAGTTAGCAACAAAAAATATCAGAGTAAATACAGTTGCTCCAACATTTGTTGAAACACCTATGGTGAAAAAGTTTTTTAAAAATAAAAAATTTAAAAATCTGGCTTTAGGTAATATTCCTATGGGTAAAGCAGCTAAAGAGAGTGATGTAGCTACAGCTGTATGTTTCTTAGCATCAGATGCAGCAGCAATGATAACGGGCACGTCGATAAAAATAGATGGTGGGTGGACCGCAAAATAATGAAAAAAATATTGCTTATCATAGCAATTTTATTTCCTACAAATATTCTAGCAATTGAATTTACTGGAAAGTTCATTCAAGGGCATTATATATTAGGTAAAACTGATCCAAATTCACAAATCATAATTGATAAAAAAGAAATTAAAGTATCCAAAAATGGTTTCTTTGTGTTTGGTATAGATAGAGATAGAAAATATGATGTATTAATTACAAAAATTTCAAATGGAAAAACTAAGAAAATTACTAAACGTGTATTTAAAAGAAAATACAATATTCAAAGAATAGATGGATTGCCTGAAAATAAAGTAACACCCCCAGAGTCTGTATACAAAAGAATAAAAAAAGAGAATGGAAAAATAGGTGAAGCAAGGGCCATAAATTCAGATTTAAATTATTTTAGCAATAAATTCATTATGCCAGTTAAAGGAATAATAAGTGGGGTTTATGGAAGTCAAAGAATTTTAAATGGAAAACCAAGATGGCCACACTATGGAATAGATATTGCTGCAAAAAAAGGAACACCGATAAAGTCATCTGGAACTGGAGTTGTTACAATGGCTGAAAATGATCTTTATTATACTGGTGGAACAATCATAATGGACCACGGCCATGGCATTTCAACAATCTATTCACATTTAGAAAGTGTAATGGTTGACGTTGGAGACTTAATTAAACAAGGTGATATAATTGGGACAGTAGGTTCTACTGGTAGATCAACAGGTCCTCATTTAGATTTTAGAGTCAATTGGTTCCAAACAAGACTAGATCCGATGACTGTTTTAAATAATGGTTAAGAATATTATTCTTAGTTTATCAGTCCTAATAATATCATACATTATTACTGATTTAATTTATTCTAATTACAAAAACTCTAAATTAATTGATGTAATCGAATTTAACAAAGAGTTTGAATATAATTTTAAAAAAAATATTTCATCAAAAACAAAATTTGGTCCATTCTTGGTAGACATATGTACAAACGAGGCGGGAATGAGAGTATCTTGTA
>CACHTK010000032.1 GCA_902582765.1 uncultured Pelagibacteraceae bacterium | reverse complement strand
TATTCATCACACCATTTTTTATATTTTTTATAAAAATTTTTATTGTGTTTGTCACAAGATTTCTTTAATTCATTATGAAACCATTTTTCTAAACTTTTATCTTTCAGGCAAGGGGTAACATCCATCCCTCCGCCAAACCATCCATGAGAAGTATAAATATATCTAGTGTTAAAATGCATAGCAGGAACATGAGGGTTTTTCATATGCATTACTACTGATATACCCGCTGCCCAAAAGTTTGGATTTTTATCTCCCCCAGGGATTCTGTTTCTAAATTCTTTTGAAAATTTTCCATACACTTCTGAAAAATTTACACCTACTTTTTCAAAAATTTTTCCATTTTCTAAAATTCTAAATTGGCCTCCACCTTCATTTGAGTTTTTACCTCTTTCCCAATTTTTAATTTTGAAGATATTTTTTTTCGCTTCTAATTCCTCAATTTCTTGACAAATTACTTCTTGCAAAGTCTTAAACCAATTTCGAGCTAGTTTTTTTTTAATCGTTTGATCCATAGATATTTGATTGTCTTATATTTTCTGACAATACTATTGCAACTGAAGATGCGAGGTTCAAGGATCTTTTTTTTTCAATCATTGGTATTTTTATCCTATTCTCTAGCCTTTTATGAACCTCATCTGGAACACCAGCACTTTCTCTTCCAAATAGTAATGTGTCATTGAATTTAAATTTAAATTCAGTATAAATTTTACTGGCCTTAGTAGTCATCAAAACTACTCTATCATTCTTTTTTGCTTCAAAAAATTCATCTGAACTTTTGTAAATCTTCATCAATTTTTCATCCAGGTAGTCCATCACAACTCTTTTAAAGCGCTTGTCATTTAGTAAAAATCCACAAGGCTCTATAATCTCAAGAACAGCCCCAAGGCAAGAACAAGTTCGAGCTATCGCAGCCGTATTTTGTGGTATATCAGGCTCGTAAAGTGCTATTTTAGGCATCGATTTAGTTTTTTTGTGTGTCATTGTTACCATGGAAAAATAACGTTTTTCTTCATATATGAAATCATATATTAAGAAAAAATTAAAATAACAATAAATGTCCGATTCAGAAAAAAAGAAGCCAAATAGACGAGATTTTATAGTAACGGCAACAACGGCAGCAGGTGCAGTAGGGGTCGGCGCGGTTGTTTGGCCATTAGTTGATCAAATGAACCCAGATGCTTCAGTCAAAGCCCTAGCAAGTACAGAAGTAGACATAAGCGCTGTTGAGCCTGGTCAATCAATAACAGTTTTGTGGAGAGGTAAACCAGTTTTTATAAAAAGACGAACCAAAGAAGAAATTGAAAGTGCAAGAGCTGTTGATTTAAGTGAATTGAAACATCCTGAAAAAGATGAGGACAGAGCAAAAAATCCTGAGTGGCTTGTGATGTTAGGAGTATGTACCCACCTTGGATGTGTACCTTTAAATGATAAAGGAGATTATGGGGCATGGTTTTGTCCATGTCATGGTTCACACTACGACACATCTGGAAGAATTAGAAAAGGACCTGCACCTACAAATATGGAAGTGCCAAAATACGAATTTGTAAATAGTAACACTATTAAAATTGGATAGAAAATTTTATGAGCGATCACGAATACACACCTAAATCAAAAGTTGGAAAATGGTTTAATGATAGACTTCCATTACTAACACTTGCAAACCATTTAACAGATTATCCTACTCCTAAAAATTTAAATTATTGGTGGACATTCGGTGGAATTCTTACTTTTTGCTTAATCACTCAAATAATTACTGGTATTGTTTTGGGTATGCATTATGTGGCTCATGCTGATTTAGCGTTCCAGAGTGTAGAACACATAATGAGAGATGTTAATTATGGTTGGTTAATCAGATATGTCCATGCAAACGGTGCATCTATGTTTTTCTTAGCCGTTTATATTCATATCTTTAGATCTTTGTATTACGGGTCATATAAATCACCAAGAGAAGTTATTTGGATTATAGGTATGTTGATTTATTTCCTTATGATGGCAACTGCATTTATGGGGTACGTTCTTCCTTGGGGGCAAATGAGTTTCTGGGGCGCAACAGTAATTACAAACTTATTTAGTGCCATTCCTTTAGTAGGGGAGAGTATCACTAATTGGCTTTGGGGAGGTTATTCAGTTGACAATCCAACTTTAACTAGATTTTTTAGTTTACACTATTTGTTTCCTTTTTTAATTTTAGGACTAGTTGTGCTTCACATTTGGGCGCTACATGTTCCAGGAAACAATAACCCTATTGGAATAGATATAAAAAAACCCTCTAAGGATACTGTTCCTTTTCATCCATATATTGTGATTAAAGATGCATTTGCACTTTTAATATTCTTATTAATTTTTGCATTCTTTGTATTCTTTTCACCTAATATTCTAGGTCATGCGGACAACTATATTGAAGCAAACCCACTAGTCACACCAGCTCATATTGTTCCTGAATGGTACTTGTTACCATTTTATGCAATCTTGAGATCAGTCCCCGATAAACTGCTTGGAGTAATAGCAATGTTTGCTGCAATATTTGTATTAGTGATTTTACCTTGGTTAGATACTTCTAAAGTTAGATCAACTGTTTTCAGACCTATATATAAACAGTTTTACTGGTTTTTAGTTGCCGATGTATTAATTCTTGGTTATGTGGGAGCAATGCCAGCAGAGGGCTTATACTTATTGATAGCAAGAGTGGCAACAGCCTATTACTTTGTACACTTTTTGGTAATTTTACCTTTCTTAGGCATGAAGGAAAAAACTACTCCATTACCTCTAAGTATAACCGAGCCTGTATTGGGCGGATCTACTGATATGGCGATGGCTAGAAATAATTCAGATTTTAAAGAGAAACTGTGAAAATCTTTTTAAAATTAACTTTTTTATTTGTTATTATTTCATCATTAATTTTATCAAGAGCAAATGCAGCTGGCGAACAACAAGAATTATTAAAAGTTGATTGGTCTTTTAAAAGCTTCTTTGGAAAATTTGATAGAGCTTCCCTCCAAAGAGGGTATCAGGTTTACACAGAAGTTTGTGCTTCTTGCCATTCACTTAAACATTTAAGTTATAGAAATCTTGCTGAAAAAGGTGGACCAGAGTTTACAGAGCTTGAAGCAAAAGCAATTGCCTCAAATTTTGAAGTAACAGATGGGCCAAATAGTGATGGAGAAATGTTTGAAAGACCAGCAAAATTATCAGATAAATTTGTAATGCCTTATGCAAACGTTCAAGAAGCAATTGCAGCAAATGGTGGAGCATATCCTCCAGATATGTCAGTTCTTGTAAAAGCTAGAAAAGGTGGGGCAAATTATATTTATTCTGTTTTAATGGGCTATGATGAGCCACCAGCAGGTATGGAACTGGATGACGGTGTTTATTACAACAAATATATGTATGGTAACAAAATAAAAATGTCATCCCCCTTAGATGATGACATTGTAGAGTATGCTGATGGAACAAAAGCAACAGTAGATCAAATGGCTAAAGATGTTACAACTTTTTTGCAATGGACTGCAGAGCCTCACTTAGAAACAAGACACAAACTAGGTTTTAGAGTAATAATATATTTATCTGTTTTAACAGTTTTGGTTTATTTCAGTATGAAAAAAATCTGGTCACGTATTGAAACGAAAGTTTAAAATATCTCCGTCTTTAACAATATATTCTTTACCTTCCAATCTCATTTTCCCAGCCTCTTTAGATTTTAACCACCCTTGATTATTTAAAAAATCTTCGTAAGAAATTGTTTCAGCTCTTATAAATCCTTTTTCAAAGTCAGAATGAATTTCTCCTGCAGCATTTGGTGCCCTAGACTCCTTTGTGATAGTCCATGCTCGTGTTTCCTCTGGTCCAGATGTAAAAAAAGTTTGTAAGGATAAAAGTTCGTATCCTTTTTTTATTAATGAATTAAGTCCTGTCTCTGACATATTTATCATTTTCATATAATTTTTTTTTTCATTTTCATCCTCTAATTGGTTTATCTGATTTTCTATATCTGCAGAAATTACCAATGTGTTTTTTTCACCAAATTTTTTCATAAAGTCATCTGTATATTTGTTACCTGACTTAATACTTTCTTCGTCTACATTGCATACATATAGTTTTGGTTTAGTACTAAGAAGTCCACTACTTTTTAAAAGTTTTTCATCAAATTCATTTGTGATCTGTGTCAAATCTCCACCCTCATCGATTATCTTTTGGGCTGTCTGAAGTAATTTAAGCTCTTTAATATCAACATTTTTTTTATTCTTTTTATCAAGTCTCTTTTGAATTGACTCTAAATCAGCTAACTTCATTTCGGTTTCTATAATCTCCAAATCTCTGACAGGATCAATGGTTGGGTTAACATTTTGAATGTCATCCGAGTCAAAACATCTGATCATATGAATAATGGCATCAACTTCTCTGATGTGGGATAAGAATTTATTACCTAACCCCTCTCCTTTAGAGGCTCCTTTAACAAGACCAGCGATATCAACAAATGAGATTGTAGTGTTAATTTTTTTTTTTGAAACCGAAATTTTAGCTAGTTTGTCAAGTCTTTCATCTGGAACTGCTACTATGCCAATATTTGGATCAATTGTGCAAAAGGGAAAATTTTCTGCTTGTGCTTTATTAGAGTTTGTTAAAGCATTAAACAAAGTAGATTTACCAACATTTGGCAATCCAACAATTCCACATTTAAAACCCATTTAATTGTTGTTAACAGTACTAGAAAATAAATCTAATTTTTTATCAATCAATATAGTTAAAGACTCAATTATATTACTTGTTATTGAGTCTAAATGAACTTGTTCATCTTCATTAAAGTCGTTTAGCACATAATCAGAGACAGATATTTTATTTTCTGGCTTTCCAATACCAATACGAACTCTCGAATATTCTTTGCCTATAAATTTGTCAATTGATGCTATTCCATTATGACCTGCACTTGATCCACCAAACTTTGCTTTAATTTTTCCAAATTCAATATCTAGATCATCATGAAATACAATCACATCTTCTGCATCTATTTTGAAGTATTCAAGTAGCTCTCTAATACAAATTCCTGAATTATTCATAAATGTGAGAGGTTTAATTGCATATATTTTCTTATCACCAATATTCCCAGTAGTTAATAACCCCTTAAACTTTGGTTTTTGCTTAGACAATCCAAATTTTTGGTTAATCGCATCCACAATCTTAAAACCAATGTTATGTCTATTATTTTGACTATTAGGAGTCGGATTTCCTAAACCAACAAGTAACAACATATCAAATCAAATCTGGAAAAAAAATTTCACTATTTATTATTTTTTATCTGATGAAGATTTATCTTCTTCTTTGGCTTTTTCACCTTCAGCTTTATCACCATCAGTTGAAGTTTTATCACCACCTTCTGCAGCTGCCTCTGCTCCTTCGCCAGCCTCACCTTCAGCTGCCTCTGCTGGTTTTTCTGGCTCTTTTACTACAGTAGGTGCAGCAACTGTTGCAATCACAAAGTCTCTACCTTGTATCGTAGGGGTTACATTTTCAGGTAAACTAATTGAAGAAATTTTTATACTTGTACCAATATCTAAACCTTCTAAATCAACAACAAGCTCAGTTGGAATATTTTCTGCTGGACATCTCAGTTCTACCTTACGTCTTACTATATTTAGTACACCTCCACGTTTCAGTCCTGGTGATAGTTCATTGTTTATAAATTTCACAGGTATTTCTAAAATAATTTTTCCACCTTTAACAATTCTCATTAAGTCGAAATGAATAGGCTCATCAGTGACAGTGTCAAAAGCAATACTTCTTGTTAGAACTTTTTGTTCTTTTCCGTCTAAATTAATAGAAATTACGTTAGATAAAAAATTTTCTTTATTTATTAAATTTTTTAACTCTTTAGTTGTAATTGAGATTTTTTCATTTGGCTGTTCTCCACCATAAACTATACCTGGAACATTACCTCTACTTCTTAATTTATTGACTTGGCCTTTAGTTTTTGTATCTCTTATTGTTGCCTGAATTATGCTCATAAATTGCAGGTTTTATACCGCAGTTTGGTAATTTTACAAGATTTATTTAAATAGATCTGAAACAGATGTTGAATTAGAAATCCTTTTAATAGCCTCAGCTAGTAATATTGATATTGATAATACTTCAATATTCCTTACTTTTTTAAGTTTGTCTGAACTATCAATACTATCTGTAATAACTAAGTTTTTAATTTTTGAACTTTTTATCTTTTTAACTGCATCACCGCTAAAAACTCCATGAGTTGCATATACATGAACTTCTTTTGCACCTCTTTTTACTAAAGCGTCCGCTGCATTAACAATTGTTCCTCCAGAATCTATTATATCATCTGTTAAAATACAAATTTTGTTTTTAACATTTCCAATAACATTCATAACTTGCGATTTTCCAGGACTAGGTCTTCTTTTGTCTACAATTGCTAATCCAACATCTAATTTTTTTCCTAAAGCTCTTGCCCTTTCAACTCCTCCCACATCAGGTGCAACACAAATTATATTATTACTTTTAATTTTCCTTTTAATATGCTTTGCAAAGATTGGTGTAGCAAAAAGGTTATCAACTGGAATATCAAAAAAACCTTGAATTTGACCAGCATGTAAATCTACTGTTACCACTCTGTCAGCACCTGCATTTGTAATTAAGTTTGATACTAATTTTGCAGAAATAGAAGTTCTAGGTACAACCTTACGATCTTGTCTCGCATACCCAAAATATGGAATTACTGCAGTGATATTTTTTGCAGATGATCTTTTAAGTGCGTCTATACAAAGAAGTAATTCCATCAGGTTATCATTTGCTGGAGAGGATACAGATTGAATTATAAAAATACTATTTCCTCTGATATTTTCATTAATCTCGATATAAATCTCACCATCAGCAAATTTTCTTATACTGGTATTAACTAATTTGTTTTTAAGATTTTTAGAAATTTTACTACTTAGCTGTTTATTGCTATTTCCAGTGAGTATC
>CACHTK010000031.1 GCA_902582765.1 uncultured Pelagibacteraceae bacterium | reverse complement strand
TTTATAATACCTGCAAAAAAAATTAATCCATAACCTAGGTGTTCTGGTTTTTTTAAACTCCAGAAGAATACAATTATGTAGCTAAAATTTATGATAAAATCATAATTTTTATAAATAATATTAATATTTAAACCTAAAATTACGACTAAGAATAAAATTAAAGTGGGTAAACTTGTAATTGTCTTAGAATAAATTCTGTTAGCAAATAAACTCACTTTTTAAAATAAACCTTAACAAATTTAATTTGATCGAAATCTGCAAAAAATTTCACATATTTTTTGTTATTTATAAAAGTTATTTTGCCTATGGGTATTCCTGAGGAAATTATCCCATCAGCTCCTGAAGTATAAACAATATGACCCTCTTCAACTTGATTTTTTTCAGGCAGATACTCAATATCACCATTAAATTTACTTCCATTCCCTGAGACTATTGCGCTTATTCCATTAGGTTCAATTATTACTGGTATCTTACTATTTAGATCATTTATTAATAAAACTCTCGAGGTTAAGTAATTAACTCCAACCACCTTTCCTATAAAATATGATCCACTTCTCACACCTGAGCCTATTTTAATATCATGTTTGAAACCTTTATTAATCACAATTGATCGTAGATATGGACTCTTCTGATCTAGTAAAATTTTAGTTAAATGATAATTATCTGAAAAGAGGTTTTTTTCTTCAATCAGTGCATTAAGCCTTAAATTTTCTTCTTTTAAAAATTGATTTTCAAGTTTTAACTCCTCAATATTTAAATTAATAATCTTAAGTTGTTTATTTTCTTGATGTATTTTTAAAAGATCACTAACACCGTAATAAGCATTTTTTAAGGATAAAAATGGTAATGATATAATATATGAGGTTTTAAAAACAGCATCTTTGGCTACTGACCTAAACTGATTAATAGGTCCCGTTTTAAAATATTCTAATGATAGAACAATTATGGATACTACAATTAAAGTTAAAAGTGAAAATTTTTGTCTATTACCTTTATTCAAAAAAATTGAACGAGCAGATATAACCAAATCATCTCTGCCCATTTCTCTAGACATTTTGATTAATACTCAGATAAGACTGATGAAAAAGTTTCCTCTTGATCTAAAGCTTTACCAGTTCCAATTGCTACGCAAGATAAGGGATCATCGGCAACATTTACTGGAAGACCTGTTTCTTTCGAAAATCTTTTATCTATATTATTTAAAAGAGAACCACCGCCTGTAAGGGTTAAGCCCATATCAACTAAATCAGCAGATAACTCTGGTGGAGTATTCTCTAAAGCTTTTTTTATTGCAGATACTATATCTTTAAGAATTGGATTTAGTGCTTCTGCAGTATCTTCTTCTGAAATATTAACCTCTTTAGGAGTTCCAGATCTTAAATCTCTACCTTTAACTGCATATGTATTATTATTTGTTGGGATAGCTGTGCCAATATCTTTTTTGATTTTTTCTGCAGTACTATCGCCAATCATTAAATTATACTCTTCTCTCATATATTCTTTTAAAGAGTTATCCATTGCGTCTCCAGCTACTCTTAATGACTCTGAGTATACTACTCCTCCTAAAGATAAAACCGCAATTTCAGTGGTGCCTCCACCTATATCAACAACCATTGACCCAGTTGCTTCAGATATTGGTAGTCCAGCTCCTACTGCAGCAGCTATTGGTTCCTCAATCAAGTTAACTTTACGAGCTCCCGCTGCAAGGGCACTATCTTGAATTGCCTTTCTTTCAACTGGTGTTGAACCAGTTGGCACACAAATTAAAATTCTTGGATTAGCTAATGTTTTTTTATGAACTTTTTTAATAAAGTGTTTAATCATTTCCTCTGTAACAACAAAATCTGCAATAACACCGTCTCTCAAAGGTCTGATTGCTTGAATGTTTCCTGGTGTTCTTCCAAGCATAGTCTTTGCTTCATCTCCAACAGCTAAAACTGATTTTTTTCCTTTATTGTCAACAACTGCAACTACTGATGGTTCATTAAGAACAACACCTTTGCCCTTTAACACTACAAGTGTGTTTGCTGTACCAAGATCTATTGCCATATCTTGACTCCATAATTTCTTTAAGTTACTGAACATTGCCATTTTTATATACCTTTCATCTTTTGATTCTCAAAATTTTGATTTTCTATATTTGTCCCTGGTGCTGTTTTATCTCTTTTTATAATCATTTTATTAAGTGAATTTATATAAGCATTTGCAGATGCAACTAAAGTGTCAGTATCTGCAGCTTGTCCTACAGTTGTTTTTCCATTTTCTTCAATTTTTACACTTACTGTTGCTTGAGCATCTGTTCCCTCTGTAACAGCATGAACTTGATAAAGTTGTAAGTTTACCTCATGTGGATAAAGTATTTTTATACATTTAAAAATTGCATCAACTGGTCCGTCACCTGTGTCTGATGCTTTTTTAACTTCACCAAAAACATCTAATGTCATCTCTGCTCTTTGAGGTTCTCCTGTACCAGCAAATACTTTTAAAGATTTCAAATTGATTGCACTTACTTTATTGTCTGTTATTAAACTATCATCTATTAAAGCGATAATATCCTCATCATAAACATGTTTCTTTTTATCTGCTAAGATTTTAAATTTTGCAAACGCATTATCTACAACATCATCAGTAATATCTGGATATCCTAAACTAGTTAATTTATCTTTAAATGCGTGTCTTCCTGAATGTTTGCCCATTACAAGAGATGTTTGTTTAACGCCTACACTCTCTGGTGTCATAATTTCATATGTTTGCCTATTTTTTAACATTCCATCTTGATGAATGCCTGCTTCATGTGCAAAAGCATTTTTTCCAACAATAGCTTTATTATATTGTACAGGAAAACCTGTGGCATTCGATACTATCTTAGATGCTTTACTTAGAAGAGTAGTTTCAATTCCAGTTTCATATGGCATTAAATCAGGTCTTGTTTTCATGGCCATCACAACTTCTTCAAGAGCTGCATTTCCAGCCCTTTCTCCTAGACCATTAATAGTACATTCAATTTGTCTAGCTCCTGCTTGAACACCTGCCAAAGAATTGGCAACTGCCAAACCTAAATCGTTATGGCAATGAGTTGAAAGAATTGCTTTATCTATATTTGGAACTTTATTTAACAGAGTTTCAATAATTTTTGTAAATTCAGATGGTATAGTATAGCCAACAGTATCAGGAATATTAATGGTTCTAGCACCACATTTAATTGCTAGTTCGACTGTCTTACACATATAATCCATATCTGTTCTAGTACCATCTTCGCAAGACCATTCCACATCATCAGTAAAGTTTCTTGCATAAGTTACATTTTGTTTTATTGCTTCATAAACTTCTTCTGGTGATTTATTAAGTTTATGCTTCATATGTAAAGGACTTGTGGAAATAAAAGTATGAATTCTAAATCTTGGAGCATGTTTAAGAGCCTCATAGCATCTATCAATATCTTTTTTTGAATGTCTTGCTAAACCTGCAGGTATTGATTTTTTTAATATTTTACTGACTTCAGTTACAGCTTCAAAATCTCCTGGAGATGCAATTGGAAATCCAGCTTCAATAATATCTATTCCAAGTTCGTCAAATACTCTAGCTATTTGGATTTTTTCTTCCAAACTCATTGATGCACCAGGAGACTGCTCTCCATCACGCATTGTAGTATCAAAAATGTATACTCTGTTATTAGCAGTCATTTTATTAATTTAAGCATTAGTATCATACATGCTCACGCTCAGATTGCAAAATAAAATGGCTATTTTAGGCCAAATAAACAATAATTTATTTACTTCTTATCGCTATCAACAAGTTTCTTTTTTGAAATCCAAGGCATCATAGCCCGAAGCTCAGCACCTACTTTTTCAACAGAGTGTTCTGCTAATTTAGCTCTAGTTGCAAGAAAGTTTTTTTGACCATTTTTGCATTCTTCCATCCATTCTTTTGTAAATTTACCAGATTGAATTTCTGCTAAAACTTCTTTCATTCTTTGCTTAGTTTCATCTTTTTTAATTATTCTTGGACCTGACTGATACTCACCATACTCTGCGGTATTTGAAATTGAATAATTCATATTAGCAATCCCACCTTCATATATTAAATCTACAATCAGTTTCACTTCGTGAACAGTTTCAAAATAAGCCATCTCTGGTTCATATCCAGCTTCAACTAAAGTTTCATATCCATTTTTAATCAGCTCAACAAGTCCGCCACATAATACTGTTTGCTCTCCAAATAGATCCGTTTCTACCTCATCTTTAAATGTAGTTTCAATTATTCCAGATCTACCACCACCAACAGCTGATGCATATGACATTGCCAAATCTCTTGCTTTACCGGAACCATCTTGGTGAACAGCAAATAAACAAGGAACTCCACCACCTTTTTCATATTCACTTCTTACTAAATGCCCAGGTCCCTTTGGTGCAACCATAAATACATCTAAATCTTTTCTAGCTTTTATAAGATCATAGTGAACATTTAAACCATGAGCGAACGCAATTGATGTTCCTTCTTTTACACGTTGCTCTATATGGTTTTTATATATAGATGCTTGTAATTCGTCTGGAGTTAGAATCATAACTACATCTGCCCATTCTGCAGCATCAGATAAATTCATAACTTTTAAACCTTTAGACTCAGCTTTTTCAATACTTGATGAGCCCTCTCTTAAAGCTACCACAACTTCTTTAACACCACTATCTCTTAGATTAAGTGCATGCGCATGTCCTTGGCTTCCGTAGCCAAAAATTGCTACTTTCTTATCTTTTATTAAATCTACATTAGTATCTTTTTCATAAAACATTTTCATAATTTCTCTCCTTTAATTTTTAATTTATTTAAATATTTCTGATCCTCTTGTCATAGCGACTGCGCCTGTTCTTGAAACACTCACTAAACCAAATTTTTTTAAATTTTTTGACATAGTATCTATTTCTCGTCTTAAAGCTGTAATTTGTATAACATTTGATTTATTTGTTTGATCTAATATTACTGGATTAAAATTTTTACAAGCTTCGAAAGCTTTATTTAATTTACCATTGTTTGCAACAAACTTAAACAATGCCATTTCTTTAAAAATAACATTTTTATCTTCTCTCTTAAAATCCGCTACTTTATGAACTGGAACTAATTTTTTTAATTGAAGTTTAATCTGATCTACTACTTGTGGTGTACCAGTGGTTACAATTGTTATTCTTGAAATATTTTGCTTCTGGTCGACCTCAGCTACTGCAAGCGACTCGATATTGTAACCTCTTCCAGAAAATAAACCAACTACACGAGCTAAAACTCCAGCCTCATTATCTACCCATACAACTATAATATGAGTATCAGGCTTCTGTTTTTTTCCTGCAAAACTATATGCTGATTTTGAGTTAGCCATTAAACCAGTGTTCTACCCTTTCCAGTAATCTTTTTTTCTTTTTGATCCTTAGGACCAAGTAACATTTGATTATGAGGTTTTCCAGAAGGTATCATTGGAAAACAGTTTTCTTGTTTATCTACTAGGCAATCAAATATTACTGGTCGATCTGTATTTAACATTTCAATAATCTTATCATCTAATTCTTCAGGTGTTTTTGCTCTTATACCTACACAACCATAAGCTTCTGCCATTTTAACAAAATCTGGTAATGCGGCTGTATAACTTTCTGAATAATTTTTATCATGTAGTAATTCCTGCCACTGTCTTACCATTCCCATGTATTCATTATTTAAAATAAATATTTTTATTGGTAAATTGTATTGCACTGCTGTAGACATTTCTTGCATAGTCATTAAAACAGATGCTTCTCCAGCAATATCAATAACTAATTTTTTAGGATGTGCAATCTGAACTCCAACAGCTGCAGGTAAGCCATATCCCATTGTACCAAGACCTCCTGACGTCATCCATCTATTTGGTTTATTGAATTTATAATGTTGAGCAGCCCACATTTGATGTTGGCCTACTTCAGTTGTGATATATGTATCTTTATCTTTAGTTAGCTCGTACAATCTTTCAATTGCATATTGTGGTTTTATTGTCTCTTCACTACCAATATAATCTAATGATCTTTTAGACCTCCATTTCTGGATTTGTTCCCACCAATTAGATATTTGAGATTTATTTGACTTAGAAAAATTTTTTTTTGATTTTTTAAAAGTTTTTAATGTTGTTGTTAAAACTGATTTAATATCTCCTACAATTGCTAGATCTACTTTTACATTTTTATTTATAGATGATGGATCTATATCAATATGAACTTTTTTAGATTTTGGAGAGAACTCGTCAATTTTGCCAGTAATTCTATCGTCAAATCTTGCGCCAACATTTATCATTAAGTCACAACTATACATAGCGTTGTTTGCTTCATAGGTACCATGCATACCTAACATTCCTAAAAATTGATTATCGTCAGCAGGGAAACAACCCAGACCCTGCAAAGTTGAAGTTATTGGAAAACCTGTTGTATACACAAGTTCTCTTAAAAGCTCACTTGCTTTTGTTCCTGAATTTATTACTCCACCTCCAGTATAAAATATTGGTTTTTTTGCTTTGCTAATTAAATTAATTAATTCATTAATATTTTTTTGTGAATAGTTATCATGAGATTTGCCATTTAATTTTTTATTGTTTTTAAAATTTTTGTATTTAGATTTTTGAAATTGAATATCTTTAGGTATATCGACTAAAACAGGTCCTGGTCTGCCTGTTGTTGCTACCTCAAAAGCTTTATGCATTATTTCAGCTAGGTCATTAACATCTTTGACTAACCAGTTATGTTTAGTACAAGGTCTAGTAATTCCGGTTGTGTCACATTCTTGAAACGCATCGGTACCAATTAAATGTGTTGGAACTTGTCCTGTGATGCAAACTAACGGTACAGAGTCCATGTAAGCGTCTGTTAAAGCAGTAACAGCATTGGTGGCTCCAGGACCTGAAGTTACTAACAATACACCTGGTTTTCCAGTTGATCTTGCATAGCCCTCTGCGGCGTGCCCTGCGCCCTGTTCATGTCTTACTAAAATATGTTTAATTGAATTAAAATTTTTTAATTCATCATATATGGGAAGGACTGCTCCTCCCGGATAACCAAATATGTGACTAACATTTTGATCTTCCAAACATTTGAATACTATCTCAGCTCCTGAATAAAATTTTGGCATTCAGCCAATCTAGCTGAAGTTGTACTCATTGGTCAAGTTATTGT
>CACHTK010000030.1 GCA_902582765.1 uncultured Pelagibacteraceae bacterium | reverse complement strand
GTTATAAAGAACTTGAAGAAGCAATGGAAAATGAAAACTCAAAAAATAGAGAAAAATACATCCAAATAAGAAACGCAAACTTGCATAAAATGGATCCAATTCCAGTTTGCAAGATTCCAAGCTAATCAATTAGATTCACAAATCTATAATTAAAGTATATTCCTAGAATAATGAATAAAGATATTTTTTTAACAAATAGCTATGGTGGAAAAAAAGAAAAGTTTCGGCCAATAGATAAAAATAAAGTTAAAATGTATGTTTGTGGTCCCACTGTTTATGATGATCCACATATAGGTAATGCAAGGCCACTAGTTGTATTTGATATTCTTTTTAAAGTTTTAAAATGTAAATACGGTAAAGATAACGTTACGTATGTCAGGAATATTACAGATATTGATGATAAAATAATTCAATCTGCAAAAGATAAAAAAATTTCAATCTCTGAATTAACCAATAAGATAAACATAAATTTCCAGGAAGATTGTAATTATCTTAATTGTGAGGAACCTAACTTTCAACCTAAAGCAACAGAAAATATAAATGAAATGATCCATATGATCAGTAGTTTAATAGAGAAAGGTTTTGCTTATGAGAGCAATAAACATATTTATTTTGAGGTTAAAAAATTTAAGGATTATGGAAAATTATCAAATAAAAAAATAAAAGATTTAATATCAGGGTCCAGAGTAGAAGTATCAAGTAATAAGAAAAATGCTGAGGACTTTGTATTATGGAAACCCTCAAGTGAAGATGAACCTAGTTGGCCATCACCGTGGGGAAAGGGAAGACCAGGCTGGCATTTAGAATGCTCAGTAATGTCCAAAAAATATCTTGGTGATAAGTTTGACATTCATGGGGGAGGTAGAGATTTGATATTTCCACACCATGAAAATGAAATTGCACAATCACGTTGTGCTAATGATACTGAAGTTTTTTCAAATTATTGGGTGCATAATGGATTTATAACCTTATCAAATGAAAAAATGGCAAAATCACAGGGTAATATTTTAAAGATAAGTGATTTTAAAAATAATGTGAATGGTCAAGCTCTAAGACTAGCTTTAATTAGCGCACAGTATCGACAGCCTTTAGATTGGAATGACAAACTTTTAGAGGAAAGTCAAAAAACAATCGATAAATGGTATAAAAGCTATGTAGAACTGGATAAGCCCAAACTTATCTCTGATGAGGATCTTTATCCTTTGTATGACGATTTAAATACACCAAAATATATAGCGAACCTTCATAAGCTATATGAAAAATCTCAATCAGGTAATTTGGAAGATAAAAAAGAATTTGTATCTGCATGTAATTTTGTAGGATTGTTAACGGAGACTAATGATGAATGGGATAAATTTAAAAAAAATAAATCTGATTTAAGTGATGAGATAATTGAAACAAAAATTAAAGAACGAAATCAGGCTAGAGATGATAAAAATTACGAATTAGCTGATAAAATTCGAAATGAGCTTTTGGAAAAAGGAGTTCAAATAGAGGATAAAGATGGTAAAACCTCGTGGAAATTTAAATAATGTCGGACAAAATATACATATTTGATACAACTTTACGTGATGGTGCACAAACACAGGGAGTAGATTTTTCTTTAGATGACAAAGAAAAAATCTCTGTAGCATTGGATAATCTCGGTGTCGATTACATAGAAGGAGGATGGCCTGGAGCTAATCCCACGGATACAGAGTTTTTTAACAAGCAACATCCTTTTAATCATTCAGTATTAACAGCTTTTGGTATGACAAAAAAATCTGATCATAGTGCTGAAAATGATCCAATGATTTCATCTTTAATAAATTCTAAGGCAAATTCAATTTGCTTATTTGGAAAGTCTTGGGATTTTCATGTAGATGTGGCTTTAGGCATATCCAAAGATCAAAATTTAAAAAATATTAGTGAAAGCGCAAAACATATAATTAATTCTGGAAAAGAATTCATGTTTGACGCTGAGCACTTTTTTGATGGTTATAAATCAAATAAAGAATACGCTTTAAGTTGCATCAAATCTGCATATGATCAAGGTGCTAGGTGGATTGTATTGTGTGATACCAATGGTGGCACCTTACCCCACGAAATATCAAAAATAGTTTCAGATGTATCAAAACATATACCAGGTAAAAATTTAGGAATTCATGCACATAATGATACAGAAAATGCAGTTGCAAATTCTTTAGTTGCAATCCAAGCGGGTGTAAGACAGGTGCAAGGGACGATTAATGGTTTAGGTGAAAGATGTGGTAATGCCAACTTAATGTCACTAATACCATCATTATATTTAAAACCTGAGTTTTCTAACAATTTTGAAATAAATATAAAAGACAAGAATATTAAACATCTAACACAATGCTCTAGATTATTAGATGAAATTCTAAATAGAAAACCTAACAAACATTTGCCTTATGTAGGTGCTGCAGCTTTTTCACACAAAGGTGGAATGCATGTTTCAGCGGTTCAAAAAGATCCAAAAACTTATGAGCATATTGATCCAAAAGAAGTTGGCAATGTAAGAAATATAGTTGTTTCAGATCAGGCTGGTCAATCAAATATATTATCAAGATTAGGAACCATTGGAATTGATATCAAAAAAAATGACCCTAAAATTAAAGAACTACTAGAAGAGGTAAAAGGAAGAGAGTTTATAGGTTATAGCTACGATGGTGCAGACGCATCGTTTGAATTATTAGCAAGAAGAATAGTTGGTGAAATACCTAGATACTTAATTATTAAGGCTTACGATGTCTCCGTTAAAAAAAATTCCTCAGGAGAAATTATTTCATCTGCTAAAGCAGAGTTAGAAGTAGATGGCGAAACAATTATCTGTGAAGGTGAGGGTAATGGGCCAGTAAATGCCCTAGATAATGCAATTAGAAATAATATTAAAAAAATTTCAAAATACTCTGATTATCTTAAAGATCTAAGATTAGTTGATTATAAAGTACGAATATTAAATACAGGAACAGAGGCTGTAACCAGAGTTTCAATTGAAAGCACAGACTCTAAAGGAAAAAACTGGTTTACAATTGGAGTTTCGCCAAACATTATAGATGCATCTTTTAAAGCATTAATAGATAGTCTTGATTATAAATTATTCAAAGATAATGCACCAGCAAGTGCTTAATGAATTTTAATAATATATCATTTATTTTACACAAACCTCAGCTATCTGAAAATATAGGGTTATGTGCAAGAGGAATGAAGAACTTTGGCTTTAAAAATTTATCATTGATAGAACCAAAGCCAATATTTCCAAATGACAAAATCAAAGCAACTTCAGTTGGAGCTAAAGATATAATAGAAAAAGCAAATATTTATCCTAATTTAGAAAAATCTTTGAACAAAACTGACATTCTTATTGCAACATCAGCAAGATTTAGAAATAAAAATATTAAACATATTTCCTTACAAGAATTAAAAAAAATTGATTTTTCAAAAAAGATAAGTTTTTTGTTTGGTTCTGAAGCTTCAGGTTTAACAAATAATGAAGTGAGTTATGCTGACTATACTTTACAAATCCCAAGTAATGCTAAATTCAGGTCTTTAAATCTTTCACACAGTCTAGTAATTGTAGCTCAAACTGTTTCAAAATTAATTTCAAAAGAAAAATTTGATTTTCAAAAATCAAAAAAAATACAAAAAGCAACTAAGAAAGAGATATCTGCAATGTTAAATTTTTGTTTAACAAATCTAGAAAATAAAAATTTTTTTAAACAAAAAGCAAAAAAACCCATAATGCTTGAAAATTTAAGAAGTATTTTTTATAAAATGGAACTTTCTCAAAAAGAAACACGCATTTTATCAAGCGTATTTGCTGGTTTAATAAAAAAACCTTGATTGACAAAAATATATTGATGTCTATAAACCCAATAACTTTAATATGACAAAACGATTAAACTCAAAACATAAAGTCGATAGAAGACTTAAAGTAAATTTATGGGGTAGACCTAAAAGTCCATTCAATACTAGAGCATATCCCCCAGGACAACACGGTCAGTCAAAATCATCTAAACCATCTGATTATGGAATTCAGCTTCAAGCTAAACAAAAATTAAAGTGTTACTATGGTAACATGAACGAAAGACAGTTTAGAAACATGTACAAAAGAGCAATAATGAAAAAAGGCGATACTGCTGAAAATTTAATTGGATTATTAGAAAGAAGACTTGATGCAGTGATCTATAGATCAAAACTATCAAATACTATTTTTTCCTCAAGACAATTAATTAATCATGGACATGTAAGAGTAAATGGAAAAAAAGTTAATATATCAAGCTACCAAGTAAAAGAAGAAGATAGTATTGAAATAAGAGATAAATCAAAACAATTAGCTTTAATTGATATAGCACTCGCGAACAAGGAAAGAGAAGTCCCAGAATATTTACAATTAGATGAAAAAAATAAAAAAGTTAAATTTGTTAGAATTCCGAAATTTGAAGAAGTTCCTTATCCAGTCGTTATGGAACCTAATTTAGTAATTGAATATTATTCAAGATAATTTTTCTGATCAAAAGAACATCAAAAACCTACATAGAAAAAACCCTCTCAGAAAATCAAGACTGGAAAATTTTGGATATTGGTTGTGGGTATGGTGCTAATAAATATGCAACAACAATCAGTGATATACTAGATCTATCAAATCACTACAAAGATAGGTCATTTGTAAAGATTACTGAAAAAAAATTGCCATTTAAAGATAAGGAGTTTGACTTTGTTATTGCCTCCCATGTAGCTGAACATGTTGAGGATGTTTCTTATTTTTTAAATGAATTATCTAGAATAGGAAAAAAAGGATACATTGAAGTACCTACAAGACTTGAAGATAATTTGGTTTTTGAAAATAAAAAAGCTCATATTTGGCACTTAGTATTTGATGATGTTAATAGTCAAATTAATATCTCAAAAAAACAACAATATTTTGAACCAGTTTTAACTGTAGGAACAATAAAAAAATTAAATGAATATTTTCGTGAAAGTTTAGTAATCGAATTAAGTTGGGAAGATAGTATTAAATTTAAAATGGTTGAAGATAATTTAAAAACTCCAGTTAAAATATCAATTTTAAACTTACTAAAGAAGTATTTCTCAAAAAAAATTAGGTTGTTAATTAAATAAGATTAGTTTTTCTTTTTAAATTCAATTCCATTATCTTCAAAAAGTTTGGCTAGTTCACCACTTTCGTACATTTCCTTAACTATATCACAACCACCTATGAACTCATTCTTAACATATAATTGAGGAATTGTTGGCCAATCACTAAAAACTTTAATACCTTCTCGTAGCTTTTGATCTGCTAAAACGTTTACACCTTTGAAATTAACTTCTAGCATTTTTAAAATGTTTGTAACAGCCATAGAAAATCCACACTGAGGAGCATCAGGCGTCCCCTTCATAAACAAACATACTTCATTGCTTTTAATTTCATTGTTAATTAATTCATTAGTTTGATTATCCATTTAGTTCTCCTTTGTTTTAACAGCTAATGCGTGCAACTCATTTCCCATTTTGCCTTTAAGTGAATTATATACCATTTTGTGCTGCTGAATTTTACTTTTTCCTGCAAATTGCGACGAAATTACTGTCGCTGAATAATGATTACCATCACCTGCAAGATCTTGAATTTCTATTTTCGCATCAGGGAGTGCTTCTTTTATTAAACCTTCTATTTCTTTTAAATCCATTGCCATTAGTTAATCATATATTCTTTTAGCCATCTTTTATAGCCTTCTTTAATATCTCCAATTGATATTTTCAGGTCATTTCCATAAGTAATCTTATCACTTTCTACTATACCCAATTTATCAAAATGGATTGAATCTTTTTTTAGTATTTTTTCAACAATTTCTAAATTTTCAGGCTTTATTTCTATTATATACCTTGCTTGGTCCTCTCCAAAAAAATATTCAAATTTATTTACCAAACCCTCAATTGGAAATAATTTTACTCCTTTATTTCCTTTTATACCCATTTTTGAAACAGCAGTTAAAATTCCTCCTAAGGAAATATCATTACAAGTCTCAATTAAATTCTTATTTTTTAAATTTAAAATACTCATCCCATTTTGTTTTTCATTGAATAAATTAATTTCTGGAGGAGGTCCAGTATGATTAGATAAAATATTTTTTGCAAATATTGATTGATCTAAATGACCTTCTGTTTTACCAATTATTAATAGATAATTTCCATCATTTTTTAATTCCATTGTAACCATCTGTTTATAATCTGATAATAGTCCAATACCTCCAATAGAAGGAGTAGGTTTAATACCTTTATCTTTTGTCTCATTATAGAAAGAGACGTTTCCTGAAACTACAGGGTAATTTAAATATTTTGAAGCTTCTGTAATTCCCTCAACACATTCAACAAACTCTCCCATATTTTTTTCTTTTTCTGGATTTCCAAAATTAAGGCAATTTGTAATTGCTATTGGTTTAGCTCCAACAGAAATCATATTTCTCCAACTTTCGCAAACCACTTGTTTTCCTCCTGTTAATGGATGAGCATGACAATAAGTGGCTGATGAATCCACTGCTGCAGCAATAGCTTTATTGGTTCCATGTACTCTTACAACACCTGCATTACCGCCTGGTTTTTGTATAGTATCACCCATAACTGTATGATCATATTGGTTCCATATCCATTCTTTATCTGCAATGTTTGGATCAGTTAAGATTTTATTCAAACAATCACTTAATTTCAAAGATTTAAAATCATGTTTTGAAAAATTGTTTTCTTTAGGTAATTTAGCCTTTATCCATTTACGATCGTACATTGGAGCATTTTCGGCTAAAAAATCTATCGGAATTTCAGCAACTTTTTTATTTTCAAAAAATAATTCTATATTTTTACTATTGGTTGTCTTTCCAATAACTGCAAAATCTAAGTTCCACTTATCAAATATTTTTTTTGCTTCATCTTCTTTTCCAGCCTCTAATACAATTAACATTCTCTCTTGGCTTTCTGAAAGCATTATTTCATAAGGTGTCATATTTTCTTCTCTACATGGTACTTTTGTTAAATCTATTTCAATGCCTAAATCACCTTTTGATGCCATTTCAATACTTGATGAAGTTAGTCCAGCTGCTCCCATATCCTGAATTGATATTATTGATTTACCTGCCATTAATTCCAAACAAGCCTCTAAAAGTAGTTTTTCTGTAAATGGATCCCCAACTTGAACTGTTGGTTTCTTTTCCTCTATTTTATCATCGAAAATAGCTGATGCCATACTTGCACCATGAATTCCGTCTCTTCCTGTTTTTGATCCTACATATATAACAGGCTTATCAACTCCA
>CACHTK010000029.1 GCA_902582765.1 uncultured Pelagibacteraceae bacterium | reverse complement strand
GATAAAAATTTAACAAAACAATTTGAGAGGATGGGGGCTAAAATTGCAAACTCTGCTAAAGAGATGGCAGAGAAAGTCGATTTAATAATAACTTGTCTTCCTTCTCCTGAAATTTGTGCAGAAGTGATGGAGGGGGATAACGGAATTCTAGAAGGTATTTCTGAAAATAAAATATGGTTGGAAATGAGTACTACTGATGAGGCAGAGGTAAAAAGAATTGGTAAAAAAGTAATTGAAAAAAAGGCAATACCCCTAGATGGTCCAGTAAGTGGTGGATGCCATAGAGCAGCGTCAGGAAATATAGCAATATTTGTTGGTGGAGAAAGAGATGCATTTGAAAAGATTTTACCTGCTTTAACTGTCATGGGACGTAAAATATTACATACAGGAGAATTGGGTACTGCTTCTATTCTCAAAGTAATTACAAATTATTTAGCCTCTACACATTTGGTTGCCCTTGGGGAGGCATGGACAGTAGCCAAAAAATCAAACCTAGATCTTACAAAAGTTTATAAAGGAATTGCTGTGTCATCAGGAAATTCATTTGTTCATGAAACCGAGAGTCAAGTTATTTTAAATGGCTCTTATAATATAAATTTTACGATGGATCTTGTCTTAAAAGATACTGGTCTATTTGATGAATTCGCAAAAAAATTAAATGTGCCTTTGGAAATTTCACCTAAGATAGTTGAAATTTTTAAAGATGGTCAAAAAAAATATGGCTCAAGAGCTTGGTCCTCGATGATAGTAAAAAGAATGGAAGACTTAAATAAAATTAATTTGAGAGCTGAAGGTTTTCCTGAGGAGTTAATCGACAATGAGCCTGAAGAAAAAGGTTATGAAATTTAAATTTTATGCTACAATAACTTTATGATTGAAAAGAAAGATTTTTATATAAATGGAAAGTGGGTTTCGCCTGCTAAGCCGAATGACTTTGAAGTAATTAATCCCTCAACTGAGGAAGCTTTCGCAATAATATCTTTGGGCTCTGCAGAAGATGCTGATAAAGCAATAAATGCTGCCAAGATCGCATTTGAGACTTGGAGAGAAACTACAAAGGAAGAAAGATTAGCTTTACTTGAGAAGTTTGATGAAATTTATAATAGAAGATGGGATGAAATGGTTGAGGCGCAATCTAAAGAAATGGGCGCCCCACTAGATTTTGCTTCCGAAACACACACTAAAATGGGTGCTGATATTTGTAGAAATAACATTGAAATTTTAAAAGATTTTAATTTTGAACATCAATTTGATCCTAAATCTAATAACCATATAAGATATGAACCAATTGGAGTTTGTGGATTAATTACGCCTTGGAATTTTCCTATGAATCAAATCGTATTAAAGGTTATTCCTGCTTTAGCTGCTGGTTGTACAATGATTTTAAAACCATCCGAAATTGCTCCAGTGTCAGCAGTATTGTTTGCAGAAATGATTGATGAAGCTGGATTTCCTGCAGGAGTTTTTAACTTAGTTAATGGAAATGGAGAAGTTGTTGGAAATCATATTTCTGGTCATCCCTCATTGATAAGATTTACTACTTTATCATATTGTACTTTTGAAACTAAAGGTCCAATATGATCTCCTTTTTTAGAAGCCAGATCAACTTTAATTTTATTTGCTTCATCAACAGCTTCTTTAACAGCTCTTTCATAGATTGGTTTTTCAACCAACATTCTTGTTGGAGCATCACATGATCAAATCCTGAAAGTGTTGCAGTAACTGTAATTACTACAAATGGAGTCCCTAAAATAATATGAGCTAAAATTATGCCTAAGTGTGATGCAGCTAATCCTACCTTTGCCATAAAAAAGAAAATTGCTACACCTGAAATAATCAAAGGTACAATCATCGGTGATATTAAAGTTGCCATTATCAAACCTTTGTATGGCATATGCCTACTACTCAAGCCTAGAGCAGCAAGTGTTCCAAGAATAATCGAGCCAATAGTTGCGAATATAGCAATAATAAAACTGTTCTTTGCAGCTAATCCCCATGGATTCTTTGTTCCATAAATCATATCTTTATACCATCTTGTAGAAAAAGCATCTGGATCAAGTCTTTTCATTCCGTCAGTGAAAACTAAAAATTCCTCCGCATTAAATGATAATGGAAAAATTACAAACAAAGGTGCAATTAAAAAGAAAAAAACACATCCACAAACAAAAAGATAAAAATAATGCCAAATTCTGTAGTGTGGTTCTGTATATTTTGGTAAAGCCATATTTATCCTAGTTTGATATTATCAACTCCTACAAGTTTGTTATAAATCCAATAGATAACTAGTACTCCAGTCAAAAGCATTAAACCCATAGCGGATGCAAAACTCCAATCTAAAGTACTCTTCATGTGATAAGCAATTTGGTTACTAATAAGTGTTCCAGAGGCTCCACCTACTAAAGCTGGAGTTATGTAATATCCAATTGCAAGAATAAATACTAATAAGCATCCTGCTCCAATACCTGGAATTGTAAGCGGGAAATAAACTTTAAAAAACGCTACTGCTGGAGTAGCACCTAAAGACTTGCCTGCTCTCATAAGGCTAGGAGAAATTGTTTTCATAACGCTGTACAAAGGTAATACCATAAATGGTAAAAGTATTTGTGTCATTGCAACATAAGTCCCGGTCTTGTTATACATCATCTCCGGCCTGTTATCGTCGGCCACAAGGCCAATCCAAACAAAAAAGTCATTAACAATTCCTTGTTGCTGTAACAAAATCATCCAACTGGCTGTCCGTACAAGTAATGAGGTCCAAAATGGCAGCAGCACACAAATCATTAACAAATTGCTGTACTTCATTGGAAGCGTTGCTAATAAATGTGCAATTGGATAGGCCATTAAAAAACAAAATAGAGTTACAAAAAATGCCACTTCCAAAGTTCTTGACCATAAAATTCTATGAATTCTTCTATCTTCAGCAACTTGTACAATTTTACCATCTTCATTGGAGTACATATCAATACCCTTTAAATATTTAGAGTAAGTGTAGGCTGGAGCTCTTCTTTTAATTGCCCTCCAATATTCAACATTTCTCCATCTTTTATGCACTTTCATTATTTGCTCTTTATAATTACCTTCTTCAAATTTCTTTTGCTTTCTTGCTAATTTTTTCAAAACGCTTTTAAAGCCATTTTTTTCATAATTCAGCTGAGTTTGTAATTTTCCTGCAGTCTTATTTTTTACTAAAATTTTGTAATCCAGATAAAACGCTTCGAATACTTTTTCTGGTGGAAGTTCTTTTCCATCCCACTGTTCCATAGCTTTATATGTTTTAGGCAACATATTAGTAACCAACTTATCGTCAATACTTCGTGAAAACATATCAGCAATTGGAACTATGTAAGTTATAATAAGAAATAAGAGTAATGGGGTTACTAAAAGAAATGCTTTTATTTTATTTTTTTTTTCTGCTTTTTTAAGACTTTCCTCTAAAGGAATTCCATCAGTAGATAGTATTTTTTGTGTTTCTGAGCTCATAAAAAAAAGGGCGGTTAAAATAACCGCCCTTAATATAATATAAAATTAAAGTGTTTAAAACTTTAATTATTTAATACTAGCTTTCATAGCTTCCCACTGTTCACCAAGTTCTGTACCATTATCAGCCCAGTACTCAGCGTCTACTAAGAAGTATCTTTTTAAGTTAGCTGGTGCAGTTGGCATATGTGGAACCATATTAGTTTTTCCATCTTTATACCAAGGCTCTCCTGCTGCCATAACTGCAATAGATGATTTTCTCCATGGAGCATATGCAATATATTTTGCACTTCCTGCTAACATTTCAGTATTTGTCATCATAGCTAAAGCTTTCATAGCGTCAGCTTGGTTTGGTCCACCTTTAACTAATGCAAAATACTCGTAGTCAAGGCCTTGTCCGTCCCAAACTTGAACTATTGGAGCACCTTCTCCAACTGCTGCATTGAAAAATCTACCATTCCAACCAGTTGCCATTACAACTTCACCACTCATTAATAGTTCTGGTGGTTGAGCACCTGCTGACCAAAATACACATCCGCCATTTGGATCTTCACAAAGTGCTTTGATTTTGTTCATTGCTCTTGTTACGTAAGCTGGGTCTTCAAGTTTTTTGTATATAAATTCTCCACCTTTACCCATTTTTACACCGTCAGCTGCTAAAGCAATTTCTAGGTTTGTAAGAGCACTTTTGTAAATAGCTCTTTTCCCAGGAAATCTTTTTGTGTTGAAGAAATCTTTTAATGTTGATGGAGTGCTTTTTAGTAGATCACTGTTGTAAGCATAGTTCCAAGAATATAAAATATTTCCTACAGCACATTTACTAGGCATGTCTGTAAAAAAATCTTCACTTGCAGGTGTACCATCTGGAGCTGGTGGAAAGTCTTTGTCAAAATCAAATTCAACAAAAATACCTTCGTCACAACCATTGATAGTGTCATAAGCAAATACATCTATAATATCCCATGTAATCGCTCCTGCTTCTATTTGAGCTTTGATTTCTGATAATCCACCAGAATAATCTACCCATTCGATAGGTATACCCAATGCTTTTGCAGTTGGATCACCATATCCTAGCTTTTGACTTTCTGTGTAAGCTCCACCCCATGATGCAACAACTACTGCAAATGCTGATGAAGATACTGAGATAGCAAAAGTTAAGGCAAGTAATAATTTACTTAATTTTCTCATTTATCCTCCGTTTAAACGTTTTTTTATAAAAAACGAAGTACAGCAACATAGGAAAAGAGAGTCAACAGGGGATTTTGGTAATTTTGTAATAATTTAGCTTATTTTGGGTCTAAAGCTCTTGCATCACGACTGTTCCATCCAATATTAATCTCATTTCCAAGTTTAATATCTAAATTTTGAGAACTGTTTGGAACTTTTAAAATAAATTCAGAATTACCTAGTAAATTAAGTCTCACTCTAGTGTGATCACCGTGATAAATCACTTCCTCAATTTTACCCTTTTGATTGTTATCCATTTTATCTTTGGGATTAATCAATGCTCTTTCAGGTCTAATTGAAACAGTAGTTTTTTCGCCAACAGACTGTACTGAAATTGGATTTGCAATTATTTCACCCTTATCTAGTTTAACTTTACAGGATCCATTTGATATATCTAAAATTTCGCCAGCGAAAGTATTATTCTCTCCAATAAATTCTGCAACAAATGAATTTACAGGTTCTTCATATAATTTATCTGGACTTGAGAGTTGCTGGACTTTACCATCATTAAATACTGCTATTCTGTTTGACATTGTTAATGCTTCACCTTGATCGTGAGTGACATACACAACTGTTACACCAATACTCTCATGAATATGTTTAATTTCATACTGCATACTCTCTCTTAAATTTTTATCTAAAGCACCTAAAGGTTCGTCCATTAAAACTACTGATGGATCAAATACCAATGCTCTTGCTACAGCTACTCTCTGTTGTTGACCGCCAGAGAGTTGTCCTGGCATACGATTTCCAAATTCTGACAACGAAACCATTGCCAAAGCTTTATCTACTTTTTTTTCAATATCTTCTTTTGAAATTTTTCTCACCCTTAAAGGAAAAGCTAAATTTTCAAAAACTGTCATATGAGGAAAAAGAGCATAATTTTGAAAAACCATTCCAATGCCTCTTTTGTGTGGAGGAATATTTGAAATAGGATTATTATCTAAATAGATTTCTCCGTTAGTAGGAGTTTCAAAACCAGCAAGCATCATTAAGCACGTAGTTTTTCCTGAACCAGAAGGTCCAAGCATAGTTACGAACTCACCTTCTTTGATATCTAAATTTAAGTCTTTAACTACTAATACTTTTCCATCGTAGCTTTTATCGACTTTATCAAATTTTACGAAATCTTCTTTTTTTGACATATGCTAGTTTTTAAAACACTTAGTTAAGTTGTTTGCAACAGTTAATTAACTCTTAATATGTAACTCCTTTGGAAAATTACAAAATAATTCACATCCTTTGTCTGTAACTCTTATGGCTTCAGATGCTTCAACCCCCCAATCACCAAATTGCATTACAGCTATCATATGAAAACAGGCATTTGGAACTAATTCGGTCATTTCTCCTTTATATATATTAAGAGTATGTTCGCCCCAATCTGGTGGATAACCTATGCCAATTGAGTAACCAGTTCTCGATTTTTTTTCTATTCCATATTTATCTAAAATACCCCAAAAAGCTTGCGCTACATCATTGGCTGTATTTCCTGGTTTAGTAGCATCTATTCCAGCTTGAAGAGCTTCGATAGTTTTGTTCATTGTGTCTATTTTTAATTGATCAGGTTTTCCAAGTAAAACTGTTCTTGCCATTGGTGCATGATATCTTTTATAAACTCCAGATAATTCAACTATTGATGCCTCACCTTCAACAAACTTATCTTGAGTTGCTGTTAAATGTGAAGCAGAAGTTCCTTGTCCTGTTGGTAGAAGTGTAGTGATACTAGAATACTCTCCACCAAACTCAGGTGTCCCATAAAATAATGTTTTTTGTATTTCACCCACTGCATCGCATTGCCTTATCCCTGGCTTTATTACTTCCATTGCAGTTTTCATTCCTTTTTCTGAAATTAGTGCAGCAGTTTTCATATAATTAATTTCTGCATCAGATTTTGCGAATCTTGCCCAATTAACTAATCTTTCTGAGTCTTTTATTTTTGCATTTGGTAAACCTTGTTTTATCTTTTCATAGCAAAAAGCAGTAAAGTAATGAGCATCCATTTCAACCCCAATTGAAAGTTTGTCCCATTTATTATCTTTAATTATTTTTACTAAATAATCGTAGGGATGTTTCGGCCATTTATGAATATAATTTTCATCATAAACAATTATATTTTTATCTTTTAGATAAGTCTTAATATATGCACCACCAGCATCTTGAGCTCTTACAAAGCAAAGCGGTTCATCTGCATTGACATGTACTATTGCGCATTGAGCATAATAAAAAGACCAAGCGTCATAACCGGTCAAATAATTCATATTATTAGTGTCGTGAGAAATTAAAAGTTCAATACCTTTTTTTTCCATCATTGACTGGACTTTTTTTAATCTTTGTTTGTATTCTTCTTTGGTAAACGACATTAATTTCTATTTGAATAATTTTCCAAAACCTTCAACTAGATTATTTTTATTTATTTTAACAAGTGTATCCCAGATCAAAGCCTGGTTACTTGATAAAACAATTGTATTCAATTTTTTTTCAAGTTTATCAATTATTGGAAGTACAGGTAAAGCTGTGCAAGACACAAATAATGCTTCTGCTCCATTTAAATCTATTTTAGACAACACATCATACAAATAATTTTGATCTACTTTACCAATATCGTAGTCTGACTCTATATCAAAGTATGAATTGGATGTTATTTCAAATCCTTCGGATTTAAAATATTCTATAACATCATCATTTAGTCTTTTACTGTATGGAGTAAATAAACAAAGCTTGCTTATATTTAATTTTTTTAAAGCTTTTATTGCAGCGGTGCTTGGTGTTGTAACCTCAGCCATTGGTTTTGCTGCTTTTACC
>CACHTK010000028.1 GCA_902582765.1 uncultured Pelagibacteraceae bacterium | reverse complement strand
GGTAATTTAGACGAAGCATTAGAATTTGTTTCAAAATGGGAAAAGAAAGATTTATTAAATGCGTATAAAGATGCGCCTATGAAAGGACTTGATACAAATTTAATGGGTAAGGATATGATTTATTGGATCTCTAACTTGTTAAAAATTGCCGAAAAAGGCTTGGAAAAGAGAGATTTTATTGGAAAAAGCGGTACAAACGAAACTAAATACTTGGAACATTTAAATAAGATTATCAATAATAAAGAAACAGTCGCCAGTCATGTTATAAATAAATTCTCTAAATTTCAAAATTTAGAAGATTTATATGACAAATAAAATAATAGGCATACAAGGCGATAAATTAGATAAAGTAAATATATCTTCTGACACATCAATATTTTTAGCTCATGAAGCTCAGAAACTAGGATATAAAATATTTTATTATACTCCCCCAAACTTATCTATCATCAAAAATAAAACATATGCAAATGGAGTTTTTGTAAAATTTAATTATGAAAGAAAAAAATTTTATAAAATTTATAAAAAACAAAAAATTGACGTTGAAAATCTTAAATTTATTTTAATTAGGCAGGATCCTCCATTTAATTCAGAATATTTAATAACTACACTTATTTTAGATGACTTAAAAAAAGCAAAAGTAATAAATAATCCAACTGCTATCAGAAATGTATCAGAAAAGCTGTATTCAAAGCATTTTATCAAATTTATGCCTAATACTTTGTTTTCAAATAATATAGAAGAAATTAAGAAATTTTATAAACAAAATAAAAGCATGATTATGAAACCCATTAATGGATATGGCGGTAATCAAATTCATCTCATTAAAAATAAGTTTAATAAAAAACTTATTTCAAATTTTTTAAATAAAAATGGTCATTCGATGTTTCAAAAATTCTTAAAAAATATATCTAAAGGAGATAAGAGAGTTTTTATTATTAATGGTAAAGTATGTGGAGCAATCTCAAGAGTTCCTAAAAAAGGTTCATATTTGAGCAATATGAGCAAAGGTGCTGTGCCTAAACTTACAAAACTTACAAAACAAGAAATAAAAATTTCAAAACTTATAGGAAAAAAATTAAAGAATGATAATATTTATTTTGCTGGAATTGACTTCATAGATCAGAAACTAAATGGAGATATTAATGTAACGTCTCCTACTGGATTAAAAACATACTATGACCTTTCTAAAATAAATCTTGCTAAGATATTTTGGAAAGGTTTAAGAGCTTGAATAAATTATCAGATCAAAAGAAAGGTTCATTACTAGCCTTCGTAGCTGTAATGTTCATTACACCTGATTCATTACTTATCAGGCTTTCAGACATAGAAACATGGGGAATGCTTTTTTATAGAGGAGCCATACCTTTCTTTATAGTCTTAATTGGACTACTATTATTTTATAGGCAAAATTTTATTAACGCCTTTTTAAAAGTTGGTATAGTTGGTATATTTTACGCAATTAGTTTTTCTATTTGCAACATCACTTTCATTGTCTCTATTCAAAATACTAACGTAGCCAATACGTTAATAATGATTGCTCTAGCGCCAATGCTTTCAGCAATACTTGGGGCAATATTCTTAAAAGAAATGCCTAGTAAAGGGACTTGGATCGCCATTTTCATCACATTTTTGGCGGCTTTGTTTATTTTTTACGACTCGCTACAAGTTGGTAATCTTTTTGGGAATATAATGGGATTTGTTACAGCTGCAGGATTAGCAGTAAATGCAGTTCTTATTAGATATGCCAAGGACAGAGATCTTTTGCCGTCTGCTGTAATGGGCAAATTAGGAGTTGCAGTATTTGCTTTCTTTTTTGTCGAAAACTTTAATTTAAATGGAACCGATCAAATTTACATACCAGTAATGTGCATTATTTGTGTAGCCTTACCTTTTGTTTTAGTAACAATCGCACCAAGATTTATACCAGCAGAGGAAGTAAATCTATTTTTCTTATTAGAAACGATAATAGGTCCAATTTGGGTTTGGTTAGTTGTCAAAGAGCAGCCAACCCTTGAGACAATTATTGGAGGTGCCGTAATCATTATTACTTTGGGTATCCACTCATTTATAAAACTAAGAGAGACTGAAAAAATAATTAATTAATTTCTTGATTTAATATCAAATCATCCATAGATAGCGAAATTATGGAAAAGATACTTAAAAACTCCTGGGCATTATTCACGGGCATGGGTCTAATTATGATAGCTCATGGCTTTCAAGTTTCTTTACTTGGAGTAAGAGCTGTTCATGAAAGTTTCAGCTTAACAGCAACCGGCTTTATGTTGTCTGGATATTTTGTAGGCTATTTTATAGGAGCAAAAACAGTTCCAATTTTAGTATCAAGAGTTGGTCATATAAGAGTATTTGCTGCTTTTGCATCAATTGCTTCTATCGTTGTTTTAGTACACTCTATAATCATCAATCCTTTTACATGGTTTCTATTAAGAATTGCCTCAGGTTTTTCAATGGTATGTTTATATACAATTGCTGAAAGCTGGTTAAACGACCGAGCAAGCAATAAAAACAGAGGAAGTGTTTTATCAATTTATATGATCGTTCTTTACGCATCTATGGCGATTGGAATGTTTTTTTTAAACTTCAGTAAACCAGAAAATTTTCAGCCATTTATACTTGTTTCTTTATTCATGTCATTGTCACTTGTTCCAATATTATTAACTAAGAAAAAACCTCCAAAATTTAAAAAAATTATTGGAATGAAAATTAAAGAACTTTATGAAGCCTCTCCTTTTGGAATGGTAAGTGCACTTTTATGTGGAATTTGTCACTCTGCAATGTTTGCTTTAATTGCTGTTTATGCAGCGTCAATGAATTTTAGTATTTTTGAAATTTCTTTTGTAACATTTTTAATAGCTATTTCTGGAGCTATTTCGCAATGGCCAATTGGTAAACTATCAGATATTTATGACAGAAGAACAGTTACAGTATATTCCACATTTGCTTCGGCTTTCTTTGCGTTATGTGCAATTTTTTCAGTGGGCACGATGCATTTACCTGAAGGTTTAGCAAGCTCGAAGTTTTGGTTTTATATTTTTACAGGTTTATATGCTTTCTTTAGTCTTCCTATGTTTGCATTAATATTTGCTCACACTAATGATTTTATAGCTAAAGAAAAATTTGTCGCTGCAGGTGCGGGTTTACAATTTACCTTCGGAATGGGTGCAATTAGTGGACCTTTTTTATGTTCTATGTTTATGGATTTTATAGGAGAGAATGGTTACTTTATATTTCTAATTATATTTCACTGTTTAATAGGAGCATATGGAATTTACAGGATGAATGTAAGAGAGGTTATTGAAAACCCTGACTCTCAATTCACACCTCTTCCTACAACAATAACACCTATTGGCTTAGAACTTAATCCAGCGACAGAGCCTATCGAAGACCCAATAAAACCAGTAGAAACCGAAGAAACAGTTATTGTAGAGAATAACCCTTCCCAATAATTAAAATCTTATTTAAAACTTTTATTCTGCTAAAATAGTTTATGACTAAAACTATAAATCTTGGAGTATTGGGTATTGATCATGGTCATATCTTCGACATGCTTGATAAGATGCTTAAAGAGGGATGTAGTTGTAATTATTTTTGGACACAAGGTTCTCCGTTAACTTTAAATGAATTTAGAAAAAAATATCCTCGAATTAAAAGAGTAGATAATAAAAGTGATATTTTAAATGATGATACAATTGATATGATTTTAATTTCATCCATTCCTAAAGATAGGGCAAATCTATCTATAGACGCAATGAAAGCTGGAAAAGATGTCATGGTCGATAAGCCAGGATGTACAACACTTGAGCAACTTAATAATCTAAAACAAACAGTTAAGGAGACAGGAAAAATTTGGTCAATTAATTTTTCAGAAAGATTTCATGTAGCCGCTGTAACAAAAGCTGAAGAACTGGTCGCTGATGGTAAGATTGGAAAAGTAAAACAAACAATTGGCACTGGTCCCCACAGGCAAGGTAATTATGAAAGACCAGATTGGTTTTATGATCGTGATAGTTATGGTGGAATAATAACAGATATAGGCTCACATCAAATTCACCAATTTTTAGTATTTACTAATTCAAATGAAGCTAAAGTAAATCATGCGTTAGTTGAAAATACAACTAAGAAAAAATCTGCTGGTTTTCAAGATTTCGGTGAAGTTAATCTTTCTGGAAATGGTGGTCATGGATATGTTCGTTTAGACTGGTTTACTCCTGATGCGCTTCCTACTTGGGGAGATGGAAGGTTATTTGTCTTGGGTGATAAAGGTTTTATTGAAATTAGAAAATACACAGATTTAGCAAAATCTGAAAAAGGAAATCAACTATTTTTGGCAAATAATGATGAAGTTAAACATATTGACTGTTCGAATGAAAAACTTCCCTACTTTGCTAATTTAATTCAAGATGTTTTGAATAGAACTGATACTGCTTGTTCGCAAGAACTTACTTACTTATCAATGGAACTAGCAATTAAAGCTCAAGAATTAGCAGAAAAATAATGAAAAAATATCAGGTAGCAATAATAGGAACTAATATAGGAGCTAAACATTTTGAAGACTTTCAAAAAGTATCAGACCGATTTAGTGTTCATACATTGTGTGGTTTAACAAGAGATGCAATAGATAGGATCTTGGCGTCAAACAATGATACTAAAATGTCATTAAACTTTGATGATGTATTAAAAATAAAGGAAATTGATATAATTGATATTTGTCTTCCACCCCATTTACATTTTTCTGCGTGCAAAAAATCTCTTGAAGCTGGAAAGCATGTAATTTGTGAAAAACCATTGGTTTCAAGTCTTAAAGAAATTGATGAGCTAGAAAATATAAGTAAAGAAACAGGAAAGATAATTTTTCCTGTATTCCAATATAGGTATGGATTAGGATTTTCTAAATTTAAGGCACTAAT
Source organism: uncultured Pelagibacteraceae bacterium (assembly GCA_902582765.1). Classification (GTDB taxonomy): domain Bacteria; phylum Pseudomonadota; class Alphaproteobacteria; order Pelagibacterales; family Pelagibacteraceae; genus Pelagibacter. The sequence continues at coordinate 2,595 of CACHTK010000028.1, read as the reverse complement.
AAAGTCAGGACTTGCTGGAAAACCTTTAATCGCCTCATTGGAGACTCATTGGAATAGAGGAAAAGATTATTATTCAAAACCTTGGAGAGGTACTTGGGATGGTGAACAAGGTGGGGCAATATTAAGTCATGCTATACATATTCATGACTTGGTGAGCATGATACTAGGCCCAGTTTCAAATGTATTTGCAAAATTAACAACAAGAGTAAATGATATTGAGGTTGAAGACTGTGCGTCTTTATCAATTGAAATGGAAGATGGAACATTGGTCACCAGCTCTATCACCCTTGGTGCAGCAAATGATACCAGTAGACTAAAATTCTGTTTTGATGGACTGACAGTAGAATCGGGAGCATCTCCAGATAAACCTTATAATCCAGCTGACGATGAATGGGTATTTTTACCAAGAGCTCCTATTTCAAAAAGTCAAATTGAAGAGGTATTGTCAAAAGTCGAAAAAACTAAATCATGGTACGCAGGAATGTTTGATGAAGTAGCAAAGAAACTAGATGGCTCTTCAAGTGATGAGGTAACATTGTCAGATGCTAGAAAATCATTAGAGTTTGTAACTGCTGTTTACCAATCTTCAAGACAAAATATAAATATCAAACTTCCAATTGATAAAAATAATCCATTCTATAACTCTTGGTTACCAAAAAATTAAAAGAATAAAGAAAATGTGAATAAAGTAGCTCTGATGAAGGTTGTTCTAATTAAAAAATATATTAATGTAAGTAGTATTAAAAAGTATGCCTTCATTTGATGTTATAAGTAAAATCAATTATCAAGAGTTTGATAATGCTCTTGCTAATTGTTTAAGGGAAATTGCTAACCGATACGATTTTAAGGGGCTTAATATTTCTATTGAAAGAAAAGATAAAATAATAACTACACTAGCTCCAGATGAATTAAAATTAAAACAAGTAAATGAATTGTTACAAGTTCACCTTATAAGAAGAAAAGTAGATCCAAGAGTATTAATTATTAAAAATTCAGAGGGTGCAGCTGGTGGAACTATAAGGCAGGTTAGTGAATTAGCTGAGGGTATAAGCCAAGAAAATGCTAAGAAGATTATTGCTGATGTAAAAAAACTAAAACTTAAAATCCAAATTAAAATTCAAGGAGAAGAATTAAGAGCTCAAGGAAAGAAAAGAGATGATCTTCAAGAAGCAATATCTGCCATAGAAGCAATAGATATAGGGCTTCCGATTGAATTTATTAATTTTAGAGATTAATTAAACATGATTGAAATTATTTTAGGTATATTCGTAATTGTTGTAGTGGGTTTTTATTTATTTAGACCTACTTCAAAACAAGAAGAGAAAGATTTGAAATCTAAAAATAATTGGCGAGGTGGATTTTAAATGGAAAAAATTTTTGGGATTGTTGTTCTAATCTTTTTTACATGTAATTTAGGTTATACAGAGCCTGTTACAATTAAAAAAACTAAGTGGCATCACATGGATATCAAAGAGCATTTTGAAATAGTCGATAAGAATGTTCGTGCTGGTAAATCAGCTCAAAAGTTTGAAATTAGACATGGTGAATGTAAAAAACAAGATTGTAAATGGGGTGCTCAAAGAACAGAAAGACATTTAAAAAAACTTCATTACTCAAGTAAAAAATTTAAAGAACCAGTATTTTATGCTTTGAGTATCTATATACCCAAAGATTTTGGATACGATTTCGTAGCATCAAAGATGTCTTTGTTTCAAGCTAAAATGAAAGGTGTAGATATGCCATTATGGATGGTTTCTACACAGGGTTCAGGCTTTCAAGTGAGATTAGGTCACTATAAGAGATGCCATGGATTCTCTTTTAAAAAAGGTAGTTGGAATGATTTTATAGTTAAAACTAATTATAGTAGAGAAAGAATTAAAGGTGAAAAATATTTTGAGCTATGGTGGAATGGAGAACAGATTAATGAGTGCACCCATTATATTCCATTTGTAAAAAGCAAACATATTAAAGAGTCCAAAAGCCATGGGTGGAGCAGTAACAAACAACAAATTAATATGAGATATGGTATTTATAAATTTAGAGTTGGTGATTACTTATCTCAAATAAATAGAAATAAACCAAAGGGAATGAAGACCATGACTCAACCAAGTGGTCAAAAAAATATAATAAAACCTTTTAAATATAAATGGGAAAATAAAATTCCAACAACCGTAATGCTATTTGATGAAGTGAGATTTGGTAAATCCTATGATGAAGTAGATATAAATAAGAACAAACCAGTTGATTAATAAATTAAAAAATCTTTTAAGTTTATGGTTCTGTGTTGTAGGATTTTTTAGAGAAACTAGTCCTGAAACTTGAACAAGTTGAGATAAATTAGTTGAAAATCTTATTGATTGGGAATTTATTGTGTCTATATTATTTTAATTTATTAATGAAAGGAAAAACTATGAACTTTGTTGGAACAACAACATATGAAGGAACTAAAAAAGATGCAGATGAATTATACAGTATATTTAAAGATGATCTTGCAAAATGTACTTCATCATTTGAATGGGCACACATTCGTGAAGGTAAAATGATTTTTATTGCAAATGTCACTGATGAAGAAAAATTTTATGCCTTATTTGAAGA
>CACHTK010000027.1 GCA_902582765.1 uncultured Pelagibacteraceae bacterium | reverse complement strand
AATAGTTTCAAAACCGATTTCTTTTTTAATATTTTTATTTAAACATAAAGATTTTTTATAAGCCTTTAATATATCATCTAATCCAAGCAAAAATGTTGAGCCTTCAATTATATCTTGTCTTATTTTTTTTTCTTTTAAATAATTTTTTAATCTTTCAATTATAAAATCAGTTAATTCGTTTTGTATCTTCTTAATATCAAATTCATAACCCTGATCTCTATATACTGAACAGGTGTAAACAATTAAATCTTTTAGTTTTATTTTTATTTCATTTTCAACAATTAATCTGACAAGACTTATAGCCATTCTTCTTATGGCATATGGGTCTTTTGAACTAGTAGGTTTCAGATTAATTCCAAAAAAACCAACTAATGAGTCTAGTTTATCACTTAAAGATAAAGCAACACTGTACATTTTTTTTGGTAATTTGCTTTCCATCCCGTTAGGCAAATATTGTTCAGATACAGCAAGACAAACTTCTTTATCAAACCCTTGAAACCTTGCAAAATGACCTCCAACAATGCCTTGGAGTTCTGGAAACTCTCCAACAAGATCAGACATTAAATCAACTTTACAAATTGATGAAGCTATTTCAATTTTATCTTTACTTATTAAAAAATCATCTGAAATTAATGATGATAACTTTCTCATGCGCTGAATTTTGTCAAAGTAAGACCCTAAACCTTTAAAATAATTTATATTTTTTAATTTATCTACTTGTTTAACTAAATTTTGGGTTTTATTTTTTTCCCAAAAAAACTCAGCATCGCTTAATCTTGCTTCAATCACTCTCTGATTTCCTAATTTAACAAATCCTTTAGTGTCTTTTATATCTGAAACTACAAAAAAATTATTTGTAAGATTATTTTTTTTGTCAAAAGTTGGTAAATATTTTTGATGACTCTGCATAGTCGTAATCAATATTTCACTTGGTATATTTAAAAATTTTTTGTCAAAATCACAAACAATTACCATTGGCTTTTCAACTATATTTACTATTTCATCTATAAGCCTATCATTCTGTTCAATTTTTAAGTTTTTTTTATTAATTATTTCATTAATCTTATTCTGTATTATTTTTTTTCTTAAATCTTGATCAATTAAAATACCTTTTTGTTTAAAAAATTTTAAATACGAATGAAAGTTGTTAAAAATTTTCATGCCTTCCTCTAGTGATTTATCTATAAAAGTTTTGTTGGAGCTATTTATGTGGTTAAAATCAAAATTTAGAGGTTTTTTATTAAAAATTGCTAAAATAGATTTAAGAGGTCTCCCCCAATAAAGATCATAATTTGCCCATTTCATTGATTTATTCCAAGTAATCTTTTTTAAAATTTCACTTAAATTTTTTTCTAGTAAATCTGAAACTTTTATTTTTCTAGACTCTTTATTAAAAAAATAAAATTCACCTTTCTCAGTATTTTTTTTAAAGATCTTTTCTACTATTGTATTGTTTGATCTAATAAATCCCTCTAATGCTTTTTCAGGAGCATTAACATTTGGGCCTTTAATTTCCTCTGAGCTCAATTTGATTTCATTAGGGATTTTATCAACATGTAGAACTAATCTATTTGGTGTTGAATAAACATTGAAATTTTCATTGAATTTGATTTGGTTATCAATAAAAAAATTTTTAATATTTTTTTTTAATTCATTCCTTGCATTTATTTGAAGCCTTGCAGGAATTTCCTCACTAAATAGCTCTACAAATAATTCTGACATTAACTTTGGCTTTCAATCCAAACTTTCCCAATTGATTTAGTTAGTTCCCTAATTCTTGCAATATATTCAGCCCTTTGTGCTACACTAATCACCCCTCTTGCATCTAAAATATTGAAGACATGACTACATTTTAAACATTGATCATAAGCTGGAAGAGAAATCTTTTTTTCAACTAATAATTTTGTTTCTTCTTCAAGCATTTCAAATATTTTAAATAAATTATCTGTATTGGCATATTCAAAATTATATGCTGAAAATTCTTTCTCTGACTGATGAAAAATATCTTTGTAAGTAATTCCTTCATCATTCCAAATTAAGTCAAAAACACTTTTTTTGTTTTGAATAAACATGCACAATCTCTCTAATCCATATGTAATTTCAACAGATACAGGTTTGCATTCTACTCCAGCCATTTGTTGGAAATAAGTAAATTGTGTAACTTCCATTCCATCACACCAAACTTCCCATCCAAGACCTGCCGCTCCTAATGTAGGGCTTTCCCAGTCATCTTCAACAAACCTTATATCGTGTTCTTCATGATTAATACCTATTGATGACAAGCTATTTAAATACATCTTTTTTATTTCTTTTGGTGAAGGTTTAATTAAAACTTGGAATTGATAGTAATGTTGCAATCTATTAGGGTTGTCACCATATCTTCCATCAGTCGGGCGTCGTGATGGTTGAACATATGCAGTTTTCCATGGTTTTGAGCCAAGCGATCTTAAGGTGGTTGCTGGATGGAATGTTCCAGCTCCGACTTCTAGATCGTACGGTTGTAATATTACACAACCTTTTTTAGACCAGTACTTTTGTAAGTTAAAGATTGTATCTTGAAAAGATAAAGTTTTTTTTTTTATTTTAGAGACCATACCTCTGCCAGATTGATCTTTCTTCTAATACACTAATTAATTTATCAGTATAACTTTCAGAAGATGCTAGCCTTTTTGATAACCATCCTTTACTTTTTCCAAATTTCTTAATTTCTAAATCATCTCCGTATTTCTCTCTTAATATTTGATCTGCATTTCCTATTCCATCGATTAGCCCTAATTCTTTTGCTTTTTTTCCTGCCCAAAATTCTCCAGAGAAAAGTTCAATACCAGAGTTTTTGTTTAGTTTTTCTTTTCTGCTTTCTTCAACGACATCTATAAAATCTTGATGAATTTCTAATTGGATATTTTTTAAACGATTAATATCTTCTTCTTTTTCATCCAAAAAAGGATCTAAAGTGCTTTTATTTTTTCCAGCGGTGTAAACTCTTCTTTCAATCCCAATTTTTTCAATTAAATTTTTAAAACCAAATGAAGCAGAAATAACTCCGATAGAACCTATAATTGAGCTTGAGTTAGCATAAATTTCATCACCAGCACATGCAATAAGATATCCTCCAGATGCTGCCACATCCTCAGCAAAAATAATTACTTTTTTTTTTGTTTTCTTAGATTGCTCTTTTATTAATTTACATATTAAATGTGATTGTACTGGGGATCCACCAGGTGAATTAATTGTAATTGCAACGGCTAATGCTTTCTTTACTGAAAAAGCCTTTTTTATAATTTCTTCTTCACTTGAATATTCTATTCCTTGCCTGAACCTTCCAACATTTCCTATAACCCCTGATAATTTGAGGTGACTTATTATCTTTTTTTTTTTAAAAAATGAGAACATTAGAATTGTTATAAGTTTTTTAAATATATTATAAACCCTAGTTATAATTAAAGAATAAGGTGCGTCAATTGATAAGTATATTAATAGATTGGATATAATAGTTTTAATTAATGGGAACTGTAATACAGCTAAAAAAACAAATTAATAATTCATATGCAGATTTAAAAAATTCAGTCGATGATAAACTGATTCTAGTTGAAGAAAAAATCAATTCTAGACTAGCAAGTAAAGTTGAATTGGTTCAAAAGATGACCAAGTATCATTTAAAAACTGGTGGAAAAAGACTAAGAGCACTCTTAACCTTGCAATGTGCTAAAATTTGTGAATATCAAAAAGGATTAAGAGATGTAAATCTTGCCGCTTGTGTAGAACTTATACATGCGGCTACTTTAATGCATGACGATGTAATAGATAGTGCTGAAATTAGACGAGGTAAAAAAACACTTAATAAAATTTGGGGGAATCATTCATCAATTTTAGTAGGTGATTATTTGCTTAGTAAATGTTTTGAAATGATGGTAGAGGACGGGAATTTAGAACTATTAAAACTTTTAGCAACTACATCATCTGAAATTGCCCAAGGTGAAGTTCTTCAGTTGCAACACAATAAAGAAATAGATATCTTGGAAGAAACATATCTAAATATTATTTCATCAAAAACAGCTTCTTTATTTGCAGCAGCTACTAAAGTTGGCGCAATTATTGCTGATAAAGATTTAAAATATAAAAATGCTTTGGAATTTTATGGAAAAAACTTAGGGCTTACATTCCAAATAGCAGATGACACATTAGACTATAATTCTGAATTAAAATTATTTGGAAAAAATATTGGCAATGACTTTTACGAAGGTAAAGTGACTTTGCCTATAATTTTACTTTATCAAAAAGTTGATAAGTTTGAAAAAGAGAAATTAAAATCTTTTTTTGAAAAAGATATTCGTGAAAAGCAAGATTTAGAACATGTCCTAGTTCTTATAAAAAAAAATAATATTATAAATGAGTGTTATAAAAAAGCAGAACATTATATTAATTTAGCTTCTAATTCTTTAAGTGTATTTGAAGAGTCTGAAGAAAAAAATATATTAAAAAACTTAACTTCTTTTAGTATCGAAAGAAATTTTTAAGGACTTAATAATACTTTTTTCCATTTTTTGGCCAATCTAATATATTTTAACCTTTCATGAATTCGATTCTGTCCATCTAGCCAAAATTCAATTTCCTTTGGTTTAATTCTCCAACCAGACCAATGTTCAGGACGTGGTATATTATTTTTATTTGGATATTTTTTCTTAAATATCTCAATGGACTTATATAAATCTTGTCTTTGTTTTAAAATAGAACTTTGCTTTGAGGCCCAAGCACCTATTCTACTTCCATAGGCTCTTGAATTATAATAATCATCAGCTTCTTTTTTTGATACTTTAGATGCAACGCCAACTATTCTAATTTGCCTTTGCAAACTTTTCCAATGAAAGCACATCGAAATTTTTGAGGTATTTCTAATTGCTTTGCTTTTATCACTATTAAGGTTTGTATAAAAAACGAATCCATTTTTATCAAAATCTTTAAGAAGCACCATTCTAACTGTTGGAAACCCATTTTTATTTAAAGTTCCAACTGCAAATGCGTTTGGATCATTAATTTCAGTTTTTTTTGCTTTATTGAACCATTCTTCAAAAAGCTTTATTGGGTTATTATGTTCTTTAAAGCAAAGATTTAGTCCAAGTGAGTTTTTTTCGTTCATAAATTTAAAAAAATAATTTATACATTAAAATAATGTCATTTAATACTTTTGGAAAGTTATTTAGGTTTACCACTTGGGGAGAGTCGCATGGTCCAGCTATTGGATGCGTTGTAGATGGCTGCCCTCCAAATATTCCAATAAAAGAAAGTGATATACAAAAAGAACTTAATAAAAGAAAACCAGGACAATCTAAATTTACAACTCAAAGAAAAGAGGACGACAAAATTAATATTTTATCTGGCGTTTTTGAGGGTAGAACAACTGGAACTCCAATTTCCCTAATAATTTATAATAAAGATATGAGATCTAGAGACTATGAGACAATAAAGAATAAATTTAGACCAGGACATGCAGATTATACTTATTTCAAAAAATACGGTATCCGGGATTACAGAGGTGGTGGAAGACAATCTGCTCGCGAGACTGCGTCTAGAGTTGCAGCAGGTGCAATTGCAAAAGTTGTTTTGAAAAATAAAATTGGTAAGAGATATCAAGCTGTTGGTGCTGTTACTCAATTAGGAATATTAGGATGTGACTTAAAGAAATGGAAAGACAAAACAATTTCTAGTAACCCATTTTTTTGTCCTGATAAAACAGTGATTAAACTTTGGGAAAAATATTTACTTGGAATAAGAAAAGCTGGATCTTCTTGTGGAGCAATTATTGAAGTTAGAGCAAGAGGAGTTCCTTTGGGACTTGGAGCACCAATATACTCAAAATTAGATATGGATCTTGCAGCAGCAATGATGAGCATTAATGCCGTAAAAGGTGTAAATATTGGATCGGGAATGAACTCGGCAATGTTAACAGGTGAGGAAAACTCTGATGAAATTTTGAAAAAAAAAGGTAAAACTAGTTTCAAATCAAATAATGCAGGAGGAATTCTTGGAGGAATATCTACTGGACAAGAAATAAATGTTTCATTTGCAGTAAAACCAACATCATCTATTTTATCATCAAGAAAAACAATCGACAGATTTGGGAAGAATACTACAATATCTGTAAAAGGAAGACACGACCCATGTGTTGGAATTAGAGCAGTTCCAATAGGAGAGGCTATGATGCATTGTGTTATTCTTGATCACTATTTAATGAATAAAGCTCAGAATAAAATCTAATTAGATTTTTTAATTAAAACTTTCGAATTTAGGGTATCTAAAATTTTATTTTCAATACCAATAGAGTCTAAATTAGCAAACTTATACATTAGCTCTGGTTTGTCATGATCAATAAATCTATCTGGTAATACCATTGATCTAAATTTAAGATTACTGTCTAATAAATTTTTTTCACCTAAAAATTGGCTAACGTGAGATCCAAATCCCCCTATGGAACCTTCTTCTATTGTAATCAAAACTTCATGTTCGGTTGCAATTTGCCAAATTAGGTTTTCATCTAACGGTTTTGCAAATCTTGCATCGATAATAGAAATATCAATTCCTTTTTTATTAAATTTTCAGAAGCCAAAATACACTCCTGTAATCTTGCTCCAAAATTTAAGATTGCAACTTTTTTTCCTTCTTTAATTATTTTTGCTTTGCCCAACTCAATTTTCTCAGTTATTTCAGGTAGTTGAACTCCAACACCATTACCCCTTGGATATCTAAAAGCTGATGGTCTATCGTTTATATCCATTGATGTATTTATCATTCTTACAAGCTCTGCTTCATCACTAGCAGCCATCACCACAAAATTTGGTAATGTTGCAAGGTATGTTATATCAAAAGAACCAGCATGAGTTGGGCCATCTGCACCAACTAAACCAGCTCTGTCAATCGCAAATCTGACAGGCAAAGATTGTATGGCAACATCATGAACAACCTGGTCGTAAGCTCTTTGAAGAAATGTTGAGTATATTGCAGCAAAAGGTTTATACCCTTCAGTAGCCATGCCTGCAGCAAAAGTGACAGCATGTTGCTCAGCTATCCCGACATCAAACATTCTTTCTGGAAATTTTTTTCCAAATAAATCCATCCCTGTTCCTGATGGCATAGCTGCAGTTATACCAATAACCTTACTATCTTTTTCTGCGTGTTTAATTAATGAGTTAGCAAATACTTTTGTATAAGAGGGGGTATTAGATTTTGACTTTTCTTGTTCTCCTGTTTTTATGTTAAATTTTGAAACACCATGAAATTTATCTTCTGATTTTTCAGCAAAGGAATAGCCTTTTCCTTTCTCAGTTTTAACATGGATTAAAATTGGCCCATCATAATTAATTTCTTTTGCATTGTTAAATACTGAAACCATTGAATCGATATCGTGTCCGTCTATTGGTCCAATATAATAAAATCCCATAGAATTAAATAATGTTCCACCAGTAACTGCAGATCTTAAAAAATCTTCAGCTTTTCCAGCTTGATTTTTAAATCTTTTTGAAAAAGCAGATATAATTAATTTTAATGTTTCTCTAAAGCTAAAGTAAACTTTCCCAGATAATATTTTTGCTAGATATTTTCTCATAGCACCAACAGGTTTTGCAATTGACATATCGTTGTCATTTAAAACAACAATCATCTTTGTTTTGCTTTCACCCGCATTATTCATAGCCTCGTAAGCCATACCAGCACTTATCGCTCCATCGCCTATTACCGCAATTACATTACCTGATTTGTTAGATAATTTATTAGCTACTGCTATTCCC
>CACHTK010000026.1 GCA_902582765.1 uncultured Pelagibacteraceae bacterium | reverse complement strand
AAAGTATTTATAGCGGTCATTATAATTTCAACTGTTACAGTAATAATAGGGTTGGTTGTAATATCGAGTGCAATTATAGTGCAAGGAAAAATAAAAACTTTCCAAAATTTAGTTTTTAAGATTTTGGGATTTTCAAAAAAAGAAATAATTTACTCATCTTTAATTGAATTCATAATTACATTTTTTTCTATAATTCTTTTTTCTACAATTTTTTCTATAATTTCATCAAAATTTATTATTGAAAATATTTTTCAACTTAAATGGCTATTTGAATTTGATATATTCTTAAATGTAACAATTACAGTTGGATTAGTAACAATGATATTGATAGTCTTTACAAACCTTAAATATCTGAGTCCAAAAGTTTATCCGCTAGTCAGAAATGAATAAGATTTAATATTCTTTAGATTTTAGTTTCAAATAGAAGCTTTTAAAGCTTGATAAATTAAATCTTCAGTAACTTCACCAATACTTCTGTAAACTTCTGTATCACCCTTGAAAATTAATAGAGTAGTTTGATAAAGAACGTCAAACGAATTTGCTATATCTCTGTTTGTTACATCAAATGCAAAATATTCGATGTTATCAAATTTAATATCTAATAATTCACCCTCTTTTTTTGCTTTTTGCAAAACTTTCATTTGATTTGCACAAGATCCACAATATTCGATCCAAGAACTTATAACTATAATTTTGCCCTCAGACTGGGCTTTGCTAAACAAATCTTTATCAAATGTTGTTTTCTTTTCCATTGAGTTTGCGGCAAATGCAAAAAAACAGAAAATAAAAATAAAAAATTTTTTCATTGTGATTATAAAATTACACCTTTGGATAAATAAAGAAAATAATTTATAATGACACATGTGTTTTCAATTTAGACTGAAATTCAATAAAATTTCATCTCTAGGCTTCAATCCACGAAGCCTAGTATTATAATTAACTTATAATAAGAGAGAGAGATTTATTACTACAACATCAGTCATATTTTAGGAGCGCTAAATGCGAATAATAGCTATGTATAATTCATATAGTTGCTTAACATCTCTCTTTACTTATTTGTCATTTAATATAAAAATTATTTATGGGGTGCCATATGGCTGAGAAATACCCAAGGAACCTGTCCGGTAATTCAGAAAGGGAAAAATGGATCAAATAAACATTTTAAATCAATCATCTGCAATTTTATTAACCTTAATTATTAGTATCATTTTTGTAATAGTTGGCCTTGTATATTCAAAAAAATATCAAGGGTTAAACAATTATTTAGTTGCAAGTAGATCTGTAGGGACTTTTTCATTAACAACTAGTTTAGTTGCATCTGCTCTAGGTGCATGGATTTTATTCGGTCCGGCATCAGCAGCAACCTGGGGAGGAGTAGGGGCTGTTATTGGATATTCTTTAGGGACAGCGTTTCCTCTTTTTACATTAATTTATTTAGGAAAAAAATTTAGAGATAAATATCCAACAGGAAAATCATTAATTGAGGTGATTAGATCTAGATTTGGCTCACAATTATTTAAGTTAATTTTGTTTTTATCTATTTTCTATATGACTATTTTTTTAATAGCAGAAGTTACCGCCGTTTCAATTTTAATTAATTACATTTCAGGAACCGATCTATGGATCACGGCATTTATCGTAATTGTCAGCTCACTTGTCTACACTTTGTATGGTGGTCTTAGAGCTTCAATATTTACAGATAATATTCAATTTATAGTTTTTAGTTTGCTTTTGTTAATTGCATTTTCTTATTTAATTTCTCTTAATTCTAATAATTTTAGTTTTGAGTTTGTAAAACAGAACAAACCCTATTTGTTAAGCTCAGGTTATTTGCCTAACTTTACTGCAGGCCTAACTTTTTTTATAGCTGTTGCAGCAACTAATCTTTTTCATCAAGGTAACTGGCAAAGGGTTTATGCTGCTAAAAATAATACAGTTTTAAAAAATAGCTTAATAGTTTCTTTTATAATTATTATGCCAATAGTATTCATGATGGGCTTTTCAGGTTTAGTTGCAACCTCCCAAAATCCAAGCGTAGTTCCTGACCTTGCATTCTTTTCTTTATTGTTAAAAGACCAAGCCATCTTTTTATCAATAATAATAACAATTTTAGCAATTTCACTGACAGTGAGCAGTATAGATACACTGGTAAATGCTATCTCTAGTTTGATTATTGTTGATGGAAATAAAGTTATAAAATTTAAAGGTAATTATTTAAAATTATCTAAACAAATTATAATATTTTTATCCTTGATTTCATTTTTTGTTGCATCGAAAGGATTAAGTATTTTATATCTATTTTTATTAGCTGATTTATTTTGTTGTGCAGCAGTATTAAGTGTATTTTATGGTTTTTATTCAAAATCATTTAATGAAAAAAATGCATATGTTTCAATTATAGTTGGTTTAATTGGTGGAATTCTTTTATTTCCTAGTCCCGATTTCTCAAAATCAATACTTGTAGGAATAATATTACCTGCTGATTTTTTTCCAATATTCATCTCACAATCTTTGTTGTTTTGCTCATTTATTGTTGCAACACTCTTACCCATGGTTACGTGGAAATTGAGGTAATTTAATTTTTTTTAAATTTTTTATAGGAGAAGTTTCTTGGTCTTTTCCTATTCTTAAATTTTTTCTTAAATTTAAATTTTTTTCTACTGTCAGGATTATCATGTTGTTCTTTTAAGTTATCAGTATGAAATTTTTTAAATTTTTTATTTTTAAACTTAAATTTTCTTTTGTTATCCCTCCTATGGTTTCTATTTCCGCTATCTTTGAACGACTTCCCTTTTTTCTTAAATTTTTTATTTTTTTTGTTAGATTTTCTTTTAAAACTTTCTTCTAATTTAAAATTTGGATTTATTAATTTCTGAATTTCTCTCCACATACTACGATCATTATTTGTTAAGAAGGTAAGTGACGATCCTTCTTTACCAGCCCTACCCGTTCTACCAACTCTATGAATATAATCCTCAGGTACTTGTGGGAGATCATAATTTATTACATGTTGAATTAATGGAATATCCAATCCTCTAGCAGCAACATCGGTTGCAACTAGAATTCTACTTTTGCCAGATCTAAAACCTCTAATAACTCTGTCTCTTTTACTTTGTCTTAGATTTCCATGAATTGCTTCTGCTGAATGAGCATCATATTTTAATCTCTTTACAATTTTATCTGCACCATGTTTTGTTTTGACAAAAACTAATATTGAACCTTGTCTCTCAACTAATTGATTGATTAATTCATGGTATTTTTTGTCTGGAGTTATTTGAAAAGTTTCTTGTTTAATTTTCTCTATCGGAGTTGAAATTGATCCAACTGAAATTCTTTCTGGTTTTCTTAAATATTTTTCAGAAATTTTTAATATATTATTCGGCAAAGTGGCTGAAAATAATAATGTTTGATGTTCCTTTGGGATAAATTTTAAAATTATTTCAATTTGAGGTGTAAACCCCATGTCAAGCATTCTATCAGTTTCATCTAAAACTAAGTAATTAACTCTTGTTAAATTTAAGCTTTTTCTTTTTAAGTGATCGTTAATTCTGCCTGGTGTTCCAACAATTATTCGAGCTCTTTTATTTAATTGTCTTAGTTGTTTTTGCATACTTTCTCCACCAATTAAAAGAGCATTGCCAATTCTTATATCTCCTAGAGTAAGTTTAGATATCGTACCCATTACCTGACTGGCTAATTCTCTAGTTGGGCATATGATTAAAGCCATTGCATTTTTATTTATGATCAATTTATTTATTAATGGAATTGTAAATGCTAAAGTTTTGCCAGTTCCAGTTTGTGCAGTTCCAAGCACATCTTTCCCTTCAAGCGCAATGGGTATTGCTTGAGATTGAATTGGTGTAGGTGTGATAAAATTTGAATACTTAATTGAATTCTTTAGTTTGTTTTCTATGTCTAATTCATTAAAGTTTTTCATAGTTGATTCTTTTAAAGATATATAGAAAATGCTTATATGTTCTAATACCAATTACAATAAATCATTTATTTAAGTCTTTAAGAATGCTTGTAATTGACATAAACTGGACATTTTGAAACTTGTAAGAATCCAATATAATTAATATAAATAGTCCATATGATCTCTTTTATATTACCATTTATAGTGCTGATTTTAGTAGTTGTTTTTATACACGAATATGGCCATTATTATTTTGCAAAAAGATATGGAGTTGGTGTAACAGACTTTTCAATAGGTTTTGGAAAAGAGTTGATTGGTTGGAATGATAAATCGGGAACTAGATGGAAAATTTGTTGGATACCTCTTGGAGGCTATGTCAAATTTTTTGGTGACAGAAATGTATTTTCTCAAGCCGATCAAGAAGAATTGTTAAAAAAATATAACAAAGAGGACCAAGAAAAACTCTTTGTAACAAAACCCTTGTATCAAAGGTCTTTGATTGTAGCGGGTGGGCCAATAGCAAATTTCGTTTTAGCAATATTTATTTTTTTATTCATATATATGTTTGCTGGAAAAGACTTTACGCCAGCAGTTATTGATGAAGTTCAAAAAGATAGTCCAGCAGAAGTAGCGGGAATGCAAAAGAATGATGTTATACTTGAAATAGACAACAATAAAGTTAAGAGTATTCTTGATGTTTCTAAACTGATTTTAATGTCAACATCTGAGATAGTTGATTTCAAAATTTCTAGATATGATCAAGAGGTATTATTAAAGGTTAAACCGAAAATTGTTGCAGGCGTTGATAATTTAGGAAATAAAATTAATAAAAGAATAGTTGGTATTAAAATAAGTCCATACAATAATGAAATAAATCATAAACGATTAGGGCCAGCAAATGCATTAATAGAGTCTCTTAAAGAAGTATATTTTGTAACTACTTCATCTCTTAAATATATGGGTTCAATGCTTACTGGATCTGGAGATAGTTCACAATTAGGTGGACCAATTAGAATAGCAAAGATTTCAGGACAAGTTGCTGAATTTGGAATATTGCCATTTATTAGTATGATGGCCTATATATCGATAAGTTTAGGCCTAATTAACCTTTTTCCAATACCACTTTTAGATGGGGGCCATTTAATGTTTTATGCATTTGAAAAGGTTTTAGGAAAGCCATTAAGTCAAAAAACACAGGAAGGTTTTTTTCGAATCGGAATGTTTTTATTGTTAACTTTAATGTTTTTTGCAACATTCAATGACCTTAAAGATTTAGGCCTATTTTAACGGGATTTTCTAACGTTAAAAAAGCTATATAAATCAATACTTATTTACAACTATATGTTGTGGTAAATTTAATTAGAGACACAAAAAAAAAGCTTGAATTATCAACGATTTTGTTAAGTATATAAATATAACCTTTAAAACCGGAGCTAAAATGAATAAAAAACAACTTATAGCAAAATTAGCAGGGTCATTAAATCAAAGTAAAGCTGATGCTGAGCGTACATTTGATACGATTACCAACACTATTTTGGACGCTTTGAAAGGCGACGATAATGTTAAAATTGCTGGTTTTGGAACATATAAAGTGGCTAAAAGAAAAGCCCGAATTGGTAGAAATCCAAGAACTGGAGAACAAATCCAAATCGCTGCTTCTCAAAAGGTAAAGTTTTTACCTGCAAAAGCGCTTAAAGAAGTTTTTAATAAATAAACTTTTTAAAACAGCCTTTATTAAAAATTAAAATTTAATAAAGGCTGTTTTTTTTACAAGCATACCGTGTACTACATGCAAATACTGCATATCTCTTTTAAATAACAATCAATAGTTTTTAGTTTTATTAAATCTATAACAACCTCTTTAATTAAACGGAGGTGAAATGGTTAAATTTTTAAAAAAACTGGCTGGTCCATTAGTAAGTTTATTTTTCTTACTAAATATGACTAGTGCAGGTTATGCTGAAACTACAGTTTCAGCTGAAGTTGGTTTCATATTCAATACATTTCTTTTCTTGGTTTGTGGTTTCTTAGTAATGTTTATGGCAGCAGGTTTTGCCATGCTCGAATCAGGGATGGTAACATCAAAAAGTGTATCAGTAATATGTGCCAAAAATATCGGATTATTTTCAATAGCTGGAATTATGTTCTGGATGGTTGGATATAATTTAGCATACGGAATTCCAGAAGGTGGATACATAGGAAGCTTTACACCATGGTCTGATGCAAGTTCAGTGGATACTGGATATGCTGACGGATCTGATTGGTATTTCCAAATGGTTTTCTGTGCAACGACAGTTTCAATTGTATCTGGAACATTAGCTGAAAGAATTAAATTATGGCCGTTCTTTTTATTTGCGGCTATTCTATCAGGAATTATCTACCCAATCGTCATGGGTTGGCAGTGGGGAGGTGGCTGGTTAGCAGCCGCTGGTTTCTCCGACTTTGCTGGTTCAACACTTGTTCACTCAACTGGAGGTGCAGCAGCATTAGCTGGAGCAATTCTTTTAGGAGCTAGAACTGGTAGATTTGATAAATCTGGAGCAGCTAAACCTATGAAGCCATTTGCAGCGTCTTCTGTACCATTGGTAACAGTTGGTGTATTTATATTATGGCTAGGTTGGTTTGGATTTAATGGTGGATCACAATTAGCGATGGGAACATTTGATGATGCAGTAGCAGTATCAAATATTTTCATTAATACAAACTTAGCAGCCTGTGGTGGTGTATTAGCAGCTGGTGCGATAACAAGATTAATGTCAGGTAAAACTGATGTCATTCAAATGCTTAACGGAGCAATTGGTGGTCTTGTTGCAATTACAGCGGAACCGTTAATGCCTTCACCGCTAGCAGCAATTCTTATAGGTGCGATCGGTGGAATAATAGTTGTCTTCGGAACTAAATTATTATTCTCACTAAAAATCGATGATGTAGTAGGAGCAGTACCTGCTCACTTGTTCGCTGGAATTTGGGGAACTTTAGCAGTTCCACTAACTAACGGTGATGCATCATTCGGAGCGCAGCTTCTAGGAGTAATTTCAATCAATGCATTTGTATTTGTTGTATCTCTAATAGTATGGGGAATTATGAAGGGTACAATGGGTATTAGATTGAGCAAAGAAGCAGAAAGACTTGGTACAGATGTTACAGAGTCTGGAGTAATCGCATACGCAATAAGAGACTAAAGAATAACTATCTCTCTCTCTATAGTTGATAAAAGGCCCCTTAATTGGGGCCTTTTTTTTAGTAATTTTTTATGAAGTCTAAAACCTCTGCTGCATGGCCCGCTGCTTTAACGTTTCTCCATTCCTTAATGATTTTATTTTTCTCAATAATAAAAGTACTTCTTATTGTACCCATAAATTCTCGACCCATAAATTTCTTTTTTGCCCAAGCTTTGTAAGCTTTTAAAGAAGTTTTATCTTCGTCTGCCAATAGTTCAAATTTTAAATTAAGTTTTTTACTCCATTTTTCGTGACTTTCTAAACTATCTTTGGATATTCCAAAAATAGTGCATCCAAGTTTCTCAAATTTACTTAAAAGTTTATTAAAATCATTTGTCTCAATTGTACATCCACTTGTATTATCTTTCGGATAGAAATAGATGATGATAAATTTTGATTTTACTTTACTTAATTCAATAGTTTTACCTGATGTAGATGATAATTTAAAATTTGGAGCTTTCATTTAATAACCTTTGTTTAATTTATATAGTAATATTTTTAATTTTGTGTAATAAACATTTATGACAATAAAATCAGCATCAACTTTAGTCGCAGAAGCTTTAAAAGAAATTAAAACTATATCACCAGAGGAAGCTCTAGAAAAATTAAATAATGATACATGCAACCTTATCGATATCAGAGATGTAAGAGAATTAGAAAGATTAGGAAGAATAGAAAAGTCTTCTCACATACCAAGAGGAATGCTAGAATTTTGGATGGATCCAGATAGTCAATATTTTAAAGAGGGTAAAATTGATATGAATAAGGAAATGGTTCTTTTTTGTGCTGGAGGTCTAAGATCAGCATTAGCTACAAAAACTTTACAAAGTATGGGTTTTAAAAATATTTGCCATGTAGATGGTGGTTTTGGATTAATGCAAAATTCAGGTTTTAAAGTATTAAAGTAATTTAGCTTTTTAATCTAACAAATTTATTCTTTTAGCGTAGAACATTCTTATTATCCAATAAATAACTAAACCTAAGGGACCAATAAAATAAGTTATCATTATTGGAATGAAGGCTATGTATCTAGACATAAATAATTTTTGACTATCTTTCATTATCCACGCTCCACAAAATAAGTTTATTGCTAAAAAGTGTGTCCAAAACATTATCAAAAAAGCTTCAGCTTCAAAAAGATTTCT
>CACHTK010000025.1 GCA_902582765.1 uncultured Pelagibacteraceae bacterium | reverse complement strand
CTACAGTCCCACCCTCAGCTGGCAAAACTCCAATAAACGAACCAATACCACTAGATCTAAGAATAGTTTTCCAGGTTTTTTTATAATCATCTAAGGATGGAAGTTTTACCGCTTTTAGTGCAACTCTTTTAAAAACTTGATCAAGAAGCGTAGACTGAGTTAACATTTCGCTTATTGCAAATAAACCTACTACAACTGGTATAAATCCTATTCCTACAGAAAGCTCATTTATACCATAAGTAAATCTATCAATTGAAGTCATAAAATCTTTTCCAATAGTAGAAATTAAAATTCCAAACGCACCAGCGATTAAATTTTTGATCGGACTTCCTTCACCAATTGATGCTAGCATTGTTAAACCAAAAATAGCTAACGCAAAATATTCTGGTTGACCAAATTCATAAGCAAGTTGAGCTAAAACAGGTGCAAAAAATACTAAAACTATTACGCTAAAAATTCCACCCACTGTGCTTGAAACTGTTGCCATACCCAAGGCTCTTCCTGCTTCCCCCTTTTGAGCTAGGGGATAACCATCTAGACAAGTGGCTGCTGCTGCTGGAGTTCCAGGGGTATTTATTAAAACTGCAGTTATTGCACCGCCGTATGTTCCAGCACAATAAATTGATGTTAAGAGAACTATTGCTGAAAGAGGGTCTAAAGTCATAGTAAATGGCAAAATTAATGCACCACCAGTTGTAGGACCTAATCCTGGTAGCACCCCTAAGATCAGTCCAAATAAAGTCCCAAAAATTAAAACAATTAACAACTTAGAACTAAACAAAGGTGCCATCATTAATAAAAGATTGTCCATACTAGTAATAATAAAGGTTTGTAATTATTCCTGGAGGAAATCTAAGTCCCAATATCATTTCAAAAAATATGAAAACTACTAATGGAAACAAAATTCCAACTAATAACAAATAAAAAATTCTCTTTTCACCCCAATTGTATGAAACAAATATTGAGAGTACTGATATAGCTAAGAAAAAGTCTAATGTTTTAGAGATTATAATAAATAAAATAAAACTAAAGATCGTTAAAAAAAATGGTTTTGGAAGTTTTTTTTCTTTTTTCCATGGATTTTTGAATGAAAGATAATAAATAACTGCAGTTAAAAACATTATCAATACTAACAATCCTTTTGGGAAAGTAGCAGGTTGTATGCCTCTATTTAAAATTGGAGGAACCTTATCAAATGTAAAAGTAGTTATTAATAATATTGTCGAAACAAATATAATTACAAAAAAAACTTTAAATTCATCTTTAAAAAAAAAGGGCAAACTTTTGTTTGCCCTTTTTTTATTTCGTACATTATTCATAAAAATGTACTTTCTTATGACTAATTAATATAACCCAAAGCTTTAAGTTGAGCAGTCATCTCTGCAAGCATGACTTCCATTTGCTTGCCCCACTCATCAGCTCCAACAACACTAGTTGAATCAAGGCCGATATCAGTTAAAAAACTTTGGAAATATTTATGTTCCATTGCTTTAATCATTGCATCTTCAAGTTGTTTTTTTCTATCGCCTGGAACACCTTTTCTTGTTACAAAACCTCTAACTGTTGAAAGCACAACTGGTATTCCTAACTCAGTGGCAGTAGGAACATTACTTAATTTTTCCATTCTGTTACTAGCTAGTACAACTGAAACACACAATGTGCCATCTTCAATTTCTGTTACAGCTTCTCCCAAGTTTAAAACACCTACATCAATATCTCCTTTGATAAGATTAGTTTTAATAGGACCAACACCTTTATAAGGAACAATTGTTGGGTCTGTTAATTTTCCTTTTTTTGTAAAAGCGATAGCACTTACATCATCAATACCACCAACGTGAGTAGTACCATATTTTAATGATTTTGATTTTTGAGCGCTAATAAATTTTTTAGCATCTTTAATATCATTTTTACAATTTACGACAAATAATTGAGGATCATCAGTTCCTCTAGCAAGTGGTTGCATATCACTTAATTTAACTTTTGTTTTTCCTAAAGCCATAGAAACAGCATGTCCTGTAGTCCAAGTTAAAGTATGTTGACCATCTGCTGGTAAAGTCATCATGTAATCCATAGATGCAGCTCCACCACCACCTTTCTTGTTAACTAATTGCATATCTTGTTTTAGATACCTTCTAGTTCTTAACAACATCATTCTAGTAGTTACGTCTGTACCACCACCAAAACCAGCGTGTGTAATAGCTTGAATTGGGTGACCATCTGCTTTTGCAGAAGTAATCATAAGTGGAAGTGCAACAACAAAAAATTCAGTTACCAAAAATGCGGCAGCTAAAAATAATTTAAAACTTTTTTTCATTATTTCCCTCTTTTTAGTTAATTTATATTTAAATATATAAACATAATCTGATACATAGCGTAAAGTAAAAAATGGCTCAAAATAAAATTAACATAGCAGTTCTTTTAGGGGACCCTTCTGGTATAGGCCCCGAATTGGTCTCAAAACTATTGTCAGAGGAAATCACTAACAAGGCTAATTTAATTGTCATAGGTGAAAAAAATATATTAGAAAGTGGAAATAAAATTTCAGGCAAATCACATAATCTAAATTTTGTAGAAGATTTCGATAATATTGATTTTGCGAAGGGTGATAAATTTTTTCTAGATATCTCTAAAGGTAAAAATCATAATTATAAATTATCTGAGTGCTCTAAAGAGGCGGGAGAAAGCGTTTTAGCTTCGCTAAATTTAGCTTTAGATCTTGCTAAAGAAAATAAAATTCATGCAATAAACTTTGGACCTTTTAATAAAACAAGTCTTAAACTTGGAGGAAATAAATATTCTGATGAATTACATTTAATGGCTGAAAAGTTAGAGGTTAAAAATTTTTTTTGTGAATTTAATGTCATTGATAATTTTTGGACAGCAAGGGTATCATCACATATTCCAATAAAAGAAGTTCCAGAACATGTAAAAAAGGAAAAAATTATTAAGCCAATTAAACTTATAAATGAAGCTATGAAATTAAATGGTATTAAGAGTCCAAGAGTTGCAGTTCAAGCACTGAATCCTCATGCTGAATTTGGAACTGAGGAAAAAGAAGAAATTATACCCGCAATAGAAGAGGCAAAAAAACTAGGTATTAATGCTGATGGACCTTTGCCGTGTGATACTTCTTTTATTACTGCTTATAAAGATGGAAATCATGATTGTATTGTTGGTATGTATCATGATGCTTTACAATCAGGTTTAAAAGCATTTGGATTTGATCGAGGAGTAACCGTTCAAGGAGGTTTACCTTTACCTATTACCACTCCTGCTCACGGTACAGCATTTGATATTGCAGGTAAAAATGTGGCAAATTTAGAACCTACTTTGAATTCATTTAAAATTGCATTAACAATGGCAGAAAATAAAAACAATTAAATGTCTAAAATAAAAAGCATTCGTACCAAGGTATACCAATGGAATGGTAAAACAGTTCCTCCACAAAACAATTTTTGCACAAATGCATCAGACCTTTTATTTGAAAAATCAGATGCTATGGGCTCTTTTAGGTTTCATGAATGGTTAATATGTGAAGTTGAAACTGATGATGGAATAATTGGAATTGGAAACGCGGCACTCGCACCTCAGTTGGTTAAAAAAACAATCGATACTTATTTAACGCCGTTAGTACTAGGTGAAGATCCTTTTGATTATTCTTATATCTGGGAAAAAATGTACAGAAGAACGCATGCGTGGGGAAGAAGAGGTTTGGGTATGGTAGCTATTTCTGCAATTGATATTGCGCTCTGGGATATAATGGGAAAGATTACAAATAAACCAGTATTTAAATTATTAGGTGGGAGAACAAAAGAAAAAATTCCTGTTTACGCATCTAAACTTTATAGCCAACCAATCAAGGACTTGCAAAAAGAAGCTGAAAGCTATGTTAAGCAAGGTTTTAAAATGTTTAAAATGAGATTTGGGTGGGGGCCAAAAGATGGACCTGAAGGCATGAAAAAAAATATTGAGTTAGCTGAAGCAGTTAGAGAAGTTATTGGATATGATACTGACTTAATGATGGAATGTTATATGGGTTGGAACCTGGATTATGCAAAAAGGATGATACCAAAATTGGTAAAATTTAACCCTAGATGGTTGGAGGAACCAGTTATAGCAGACGATATTCATGGATATGCTGAATTAAATAATATGAATGCAATTCCAATTTCTGGTGGAGAACATGAATTCAACTTATTTGGGTTTAAACAATTGTTGGACATTAAAGCAGTCAGTTATATCCAATATGACAATAATAGAGTTGGAGGATTTACAATTGCAAATAAAATAAATGCATTGGCAGAAGCTTATCAGGTACCAGTTATTCCTCATGCTGGTCAAATGCATAATTATCATTTAACAATGTCAAATTTTAATTGTCCAATATCTGAATTTTTTCCTGTCCATGACGTAGAAATTGGCAATGAATTATTTTATTATATATTTGAAGGTGATCCTGCCCCTGAAAATGGATATATAGATTTAGATGATAACAAACCAGGTTTAGGTTTAACAATTACTGATAAATTTAAGTCTGATTTCAAAATTATAGAATAGCTAATAGACTTCTACTTCATCTAAATAGGGCATTGCATTAGCTGCTCCGACTCTTGTAGTTGAAATACCCGCAACCTTATTTGCAAATTTTAAAGCATCTTTATCCTTATGATTTTGAGACAAAGCATACGCAAAGGCTCCATTGAATGCATCACCTGCTCCAGTTGTATCTACAACTTTATCTTTTAAATTAAAGGCATCAATAAAATAGCTTTCAGAAGAGTTTGCAAAGTAAACTCCTTTTGAGCCTAAAGTTATAACAATATTTTTAACTCCTTTATTAAGAAAAGTTTTTGCAGCTTCTTCAATTTCTATTTTGGTTTCAACATTTTTTTTTAAATAAAAACTTGCTTCTGTTTCATTAGGTGTAAAATAATCCATACGTTTAAAATCACTCTCATTTATATTTGATGCTGGTGCTGGATTGAAAATAGTTGTTGAACCTGATTCTTTTGCTTTGTTAAGTGCATAACTAGTTACTTCATAAGGTGTCTCTAACTGAGTTAAAAAAATTTCTGAATTTTTGATAAAACTTAAGTTTTTATCAATATCTTTATTGGTTAAAGAGCCAGCTGCACCTGGTACAATGTTTATGGCGTTGTCCCCAGTTTTTTCGTTTATCATTATACCTGCCACACCTGTTAATTGATTTTCATCTTGAATTATTGAGTCTCTATTAATTCCCACTTCCTTGTAAAGATTTAATGCCATTTTAGCATTTTGGTCATTCCCAATCTTTGTTATAAAATTAACTTGACCTCCAAGTCTAGCTGCAGCAATTGCTTGGTTTGATCCCTTTCCACCTGGACCAACAATATGTTTATTGCCTAAAATAGTTTGTCCTTTTTCAGGAATCGCATTAGCTACAAAACAAAGATCGGCAACAAAAACACCAAAAACACAAATAGATTTCATTTATTATGTCCAAACTTTTCCGTCTGGTAAAATTACACCCTTTGTAAGCACAAAACATCCAAATGGTCTAGCATCTGTAGTAGTTACTATACAATAAGCTTTTTTTGCTTCCTCATAAAAATCTTTTCTTGAAATTGAACCAACTTTCCAATTTTCACCTGAAACTGTCTTAACTGCTTCAATAAATTCTTTATGAGTTTCAGTTAATTCATCAGGTTTATCATCTACTTCCATCCTAATCGCTGGTGATCCACCTTTAGATGCAACAAAACTGTCTAATGGAAATACAGATAATATAGCCGTTGCTGCATCTTTAATATTAACTCCATCAAGGCGAATAACTTTTTCGTTAGTAGTGCTTGAGGGAAAGTTTGCATCAGCTAAAATTAGCTTTTCACCATGTCCCATTGACCTTAAATGAAATAGTAATTCAGGGCTCAGTACAGGATTAATATTAATTAACATTTAAAGATTATAGTACATAAAAAAAAAGGGTGGAATATAATTCCACCCTTTAAATCACTATGTAAAACTAAAGATTATTTAAAATCGTTAGCGTTTTCTTTTGTTACTAATTGTGTACCAGTATCAATATTAGGATCAATACTTCCTCCATTAGCTAACTCAAGTGCATACTTAACTCCATACGCTCCCATGTTGTATGAGAACTGAGCGATAGTTGCAGTCATTTCACCTTTTAAGATACTTGTAGCTGCATCAGGTGTAGCATCAAAACCTACAACAACAACATCATTCATGTCAGCATCTTTTAAAGCTTGCATTGCCCCTAAACCCATATTGTCATTAGAAGCAAATATTGCTTTAATGTTTGGGTTTTTTAGAATGATTGACTCTGTTACAGATCTTCCTTTTGCTGTATCCCACTCTGCAGTTTGTGTTGCAACAAGATTTAAACCACAATTTTTAAATCCTTTGATTGCTCCATCTCTTCTTAACAATGCAGTTGATTGTGACTCAATTCCTGTAAGAATTGCAACATCTGAACCTTTTGGAGTTTTATCACATATGAATTTAGCAGCTAACTCTGCACCATTCATATTGTTTGTTCCAATAAAAGTTACACCCTCGTTAATTCCTTTAGTATCAACAAACACAACTGGAACTCCACTTTTAATCGCATCATCTACAATTGGTGCAAAAGCATTTGGATCTCCTGGTGCTAGAGCTAGTGCATCAACACCTTTTGCAAGTTGGTCTTCTACTTGGTTAATCTGAGCCTGTACATCACCTTCTTGTGGAGGTGCAATTAGAATTAGTTTAACGCCTAATTTTTTAGCTTCTTCTTCAGCACCTTTAGTTACAGAAGCCCAGAATGGGTTTCCTGATCCAGGTCCTTTAATACTGAATAAGATTTTTTTCCCATGTCCATCAGCAAAAGAAACTGATCCCATGCTTATCAATAAAAAAATTGCTGATAGAAAAACAACAATTTTTTTGTTTAGTTCTCTCATATTTTTACCCCTTTAATAATTATTAAAAATTAATTTAATTAAATTTTTAAAAAAAATTCAACTGTTTATAAAAGACAATATTTTTAAGGTTCAACCAAAACGTGTATTATTTTCTCGTTCCAAGATCTCTTCTTAATACGTCTATATATACAGCCAAAACTATAATAGACCCTATTAAGACTTGTTGCCAAAATGAGCTAACATCCATGAGATTAAGGCCATTTCGTAAAATACCCATAATCATGACTCCAGCAAATACTCCAAGTACTGTACCTCTTCCACCAAAAAAACTTGCTCCTCCAATAATGCAGGCTGCAATAGCATCTAATTCTGATTGAAGACCAGCATTAGGGTATCCTGAGTCTGTTCTTCCTGCTAAAATTAATGCTCCAATACCTGATAAAAATCCACATAAAGAATAAACAATCACTAATATTTTATTTACGTTTATACCTGAAGCTCTTGCTGCATTAGGGTTGCCTCCTATTGCGTATATCCATTTTCCAGTCCGTGTTTTATTCATAAATATCCAGAAAATTATGTATACGATTGCGATTAAAACTAAGCTCACTGGAAGGTATTGAGATTTTTCAAGGCCAAGCCAAGTTAAATCAATTCTTCCATGTCCAAGATACCTCACCTCATCTGTGAAACCACTTATTGGTGTTCCACCTGAAATTAAATTTCCCGTTCCCCTGAATATATAAAGAGTACCCAAAGTCATTATAAATGGATGGGGCATCCTCAACAATGTTATTCCTAATCCATTAAATAAACCACAAAGAAAACCTGCAATCAAAGGTGTAATAACTACTATATACCAAGGGGCTCCAGCTTTAGCAACTATTGCCAGGATCATTAATGATAACATCATGATGGATCCAACAGAAAGATCAATACCAGCAGTAACAATAACCATGAATACTCCTAACGCTAACATCGATTGCCAAGAAATTTGTTTAAATACATTTGTAACATTTCTCCATGATAAAAAAACATCTGGTTGAAGAAAATGCATCACTACAATCATTATGACTAACAATAAAAGTATTCCATACTTTTCAAGGTATGGCATTATTTTTAAATATAATGATTCTTTTTCTTGATCTTTATTTTCCATAATTATTTTTTACCCATTATCCATCCAATAACTTCGTCCCTTGAAGTCTTAGATAATTCAGATTCCGCAAAATTTGTTCCTTGAAATAATGCCATTACACGATCACATACAGCAAAAATATCATCCATTCTATGACTGATGACAATTACTCCAACGCCTGTTTTCTTTAAACTATTTATTAGGTCTAGAACTTTTCCAACTTCTTTTATTGCAAGTGCAGCAGTTGGTTCATCCATTATTACAACTTTAGCATTAAATGCTGTTGATCTAGCAATTGCAACTGCTTGTCTTTGACCACCTGAAAGTTCCTCTACTTTTTGGTTGGCACTTTTTACATTAATTTTTAATTTACCAAGATGCGCATCTGTAAGTTCTTTAATTTTTTTATAATCAAGAAATTTAAGTAGTCCAATATTTTTGGTTGGCTCACGTCCTAAAAAGATATTTTCACCTATTGGAAGATTTCCAGCTAATGCCAAATCTTGATAAACCATTTCTAAACCTAAATTTTGAGAATCTTTAGGGCTTTCTAAAATTTCCTCTTTGCCATCAAAGAATAATGAGCCTGCACTTGGTTTGTATAGCCCTGATAAAACTTTCATTAAAGTTGATTTTCCAGCTCCATTATCACCCACAACACCAAGACATTCTCCTGCATGTATCTTTAAATTAACATTCTCAAGAGCTGTTATAGTTCCAAAGTAT
>CACHTK010000024.1 GCA_902582765.1 uncultured Pelagibacteraceae bacterium | reverse complement strand
CATGGGGAACTTGGTGGGCAGTGTTTTGGTTTTATATATACGGAAATATTTTTTGTTTTTGTAATCCTATTTGGCATGAGACAGGCCACAAAACCGCATTTAAGTCAAAGTTTTTAAATGAATTCTTTTATTATATCTCATGTTTTATGGCATACTTTGAGCCTACAAGATGGAGATTTACACATTTTGTTCACCATGGAAATACATATTCAACTAAAAATCCTTATGATCATGAAATTGAATATGACAATAATTTAAAATGATTGCTGGTTCATATAGATAAAGAATATTGAGATTTATATTTTTCTTTTCTGCTATTCTAGAAAGTTTTTTTAAATTATTTATAGATTTATTAATCGCATTTTTTCCCCACTTATCAAACTCATCTTTGGAAAATAAATAGTTATAGTCTTGAAGATACAAAAAGCTCATTTTTGAGATTTCATCATTTGATATTTTTAATAATTTGTTTTCTTTTTCATCATAATTAAGTGAGGTTTTTTTAATAAATAGAGATTTTATTAGACCAGGTATTACCTTTGGAGGAGTTATTCTTGATATAACTTGATAAATTAAAGTATTAGATTTAAAAAAATTAATTGAGTTAATCACAATTTTATTTTTATGATCAACATGATTTAATATAAAATTTTCGTCGACATCTAAATATTTATATGCATCATCAAATATGTCTCCACCAGAAACAACTACTACAATATCTGTAATAGGTAATTTTTTAATATTTAATAAATAATGAATTTTAGACAAATATATACTTGTTGAATAAGATTGCACACCAGCATTTAGAATTTCAATATTATCATTTTTTTCTTTCAATTTACTCTCAATTAAACCTACAAAGGTATCTTCATATTTAATTCCCACACCCTCTGTAAATGAATCCCCTATAAACAATAAATTTCTATTCTTAAAATTGATTTTTCTATTATTTTTATCTTTAAATCCTAAATTATTTGTAAATATTTGATATTTTT
Organism: uncultured Pelagibacteraceae bacterium; assembly: GCA_902582765.1. Taxonomy (GTDB): domain Bacteria; phylum Pseudomonadota; class Alphaproteobacteria; order Pelagibacterales; family Pelagibacteraceae; genus Pelagibacter. The sequence continues at coordinate 8,993 of CACHTK010000024.1, read as the reverse complement.
CATAACCCCAATGATCATAGAAAGAGGCCATAGGTCTTAAATCATGATGATAATAAAAAGATTTTATTCTGTGAGCTCTGTTATTATATAATTTAGATTTTAAATCTATTGGTAAAAAGTAAAAAAAAATTATATCTAAAGATAAATAAATACTTAAGACTATTATAAACTTTTTTATAAATAATAAAAAATTCATTCATATAAGTATTAACAACAAAGATACAAATTTATATGTAAAAAAATATTTTACTCAGATAATGATTTTTGAGGTTTCATATCATTTTTATTGATACCAGCAACTTGCACTGGTTTCTTCATTGCATCTCTTCTGAATGGTTCTCCAAGTTCCTGGTTTAAAATAACCTCAATAAATGTTGTAATTCCTTTTTTCTGATCTTCACATGATTGTTTGATTGCTTTGGTTGTTTCTTCCATTGTTTTGACTGCTACGCCTTTTAAGCCACATGCGTTCGCAACTTTAGCATAACTTAATTCAGGATCTAATTCCGTCCCAATAAAATTATCATCAAACCACAATATAGAGTTTCTTTTCTCTGCTCCCCATTGGTAATTTCTAAATATTACCATTGTAATTGCAGGCCATTCTTCTCTAGCACAAGAGCTCATTTCATTCATACTTATTCCAAATGCACCATCGCCTGCAAAACCAATTACAGGTGTATCTGGACATCCTATTTTTGCTCCAAGTATAGATGGAAAACCATAACCACATGGACCAAACAAACCTGGTGCTAAATATTTTCTAGGTTTTTCAAAAGTTGGATATGCATTACCAATTGCACAATTATTTCCAATATCACTTGAAATAATTACATCATCAGGCATTCCTGCTTGTATTGCTCTCCAAGCTTGTCTCGGTGACATTCTATCAGAGTCTCTTTCTCTAGCTTCTTTATTCCAAACAGTTCCTGGGTCATCATCTTCATGGTCTAAACTTGTTAGAGTTTGTAGCCACGCAGATTTTGTTTGATGAATTAGATTTTTTCTCTCATCCCTACCATTGTCTCCTGCTGATGCAGAAAGCTTCTCTAAGATTTGCTGTGAAACCATCTTGGCATCACCACAAATTCCAACTGTTACTTTTTTTGTAAGCCCAATTCTATCTGGATTCATATCTACTTGAATAATTGTTGCATCTTTTGGCCAATAATCAATTCCGTATCCAGGTAAAGTTGAAAAAGGATTTAATCTTGTTCCTAATGCTAAAACTACATCTGCTTTTGAAATTAATTCCATGCCAGCTTTAGATCCATTGTATCCTAAAGGGCCCACAGCTAGAGGATGACTTCCTGGAAAACTATCATTATGTTGATATCCATTACACACAGGAGCATCTAATTTTTCAGCCAATTTTTTACATTCATCAATTGCATTACCAATTACCACACCTGCCCCAGACAATATTACTGGGAATTTTGCATCTGATAGAAGTTTTGCTGCTTTTTCAATAGCTTCTTTTCCTCCACCTTGTCTCTCAAATCTTACAATCGGAGGTAATTCAATATCTATTACTTGTGTCCAGTAATCTCTTGGTACATTTATTTGAGCTGGTGCTGAACCTCTAAATGCTTTTTCTATTACTCTATTTAATACTTCTGCCATTCTAGATGGATCTCTCACTTCTTCCTGGTAGCAAACCATATCTTTGAATAAATTCATCTGCTCAACCTCTTGAAAACCACCTTGACCCATTGTTTTATTTGCTGCTTGAGGAGTAACTAATAATAAAGGTGTATGGTTCCAATAAGCTGTTTTAATTGGTGTGACTAATCCAGTTATTCCTGGCCCATTTTGAGCAATAACCATTGACATTTTTCCAGTTGCTCTTGTGTAGCCATCCGCAATTAAGCCACCATTAGTTTCATGAGCAACATCCCAAAAAGTAATTCCTGCTTTAGGAAATAAATCTGAAATTGCCATAAAAGCTGATCCTATTATTCCAAATGAGTGTTCAATTCCATGCATTTGAAGAACTTTTATAAATGCTTCTTCAGTTGTCATTTTAGTCATAGTTCAGCCTTTCTAATTTTTTTTTAATTGTCAAAGTGCCCGATTAATATATAAGATTTAGCGAATTTCAAATAAAGAAATCGTCACAATGTCAAATACTGATATAATAATACACGATGAAAAAGACAACGTAGGCGTAGTTGTTATAGAGAAAATAACCCCAGATCAAGAATGTAATTGTTGGATTATGGAAAACGATAAGTCTGTTTCAATACAATCAATAGACGAAATACCCTTAGGTCATAAAATTGCAATGACTGATCTAAATGAAGGTGACACTATTTTGAAATATGGACATGATATTGGGAAGGTAGTTAAAAATATTAAAAAAGGTGAACATGTTCATGTTCACAACGTAAAAACAAAAAAATGGTAACAAATGGAAATTCCAAAGAGTTTTTTAGGATATAAAAGAGAAAATGGACGTGCTGGAACACGAAATCACGTAATAATACTTCCCGTAGACGATATTTCAAATGCATGTGCTGAAGCAGTTGCAAATAATATTAAAGGTACTATAGCTCTTCCTCATTCTTATGGACGACTTCAGTTTGGTGCAGACTTAGAGCTTCATTTTAGAACAATGATTGGAACAGGAAAAAATCCAAACGTTGCAGCTGTTATAGTTGTAGGCATTGAACCCAAATGGACAAAAAGAATTGTAGATGCTATTGCAAGCACCGGGAAACCGGTTGAGGGTTTTAGTATCGAAGGTGTTGGTGATATAGACACAATTGCAAAAGTTTCAAAAAAGGCACAAGAGTTTTCAATGTGGGCATCAGAAAAGCAAAGAGAAGAATGTCCAATGAGTGATTTATGGATTTCTGTAAAATGTGGAGAGTCTGATACAACATCAGGATTAGCATCTAATCCAACTGTAGGAAATCTTATGGATAAATTAGAACCATTTGGTGTTCATTTATGTTTTGGTGAAACTTCTGAGCTTACAGGAGCTGAAACAGTTTGTGAAAAAAGAGGCAAAACACCGGAGGCTCAAGCAAAGTTTAAAAAGACATGGAATGATTATAATGATTTTATTCTTAAAGAAGCAACAGATGATTTATCAGAAAGTCAACCAACTGCAGGTAATATTGCTGGCGGATTAACTACTATTGAAGAAAAAGCATTTGGCAATTTTCAGAAAATTGGAGGATGTCAATTTATTGATGTTCTAGAGCCAGCCGAGGAACCGACTAAAGGTGCGGGATTGTACTTCATGGATACTTCTTCAGCTGCTGCAGAATGTGTTACTTTACAAGCTGCAGGTGGCTTTAATATTCACTTATTTCCAACTGGACAAGGGAATATTATAGGAAATCCTATAGAACCCGTGATTAAATTGACAGCAAATCCTCTTACAGCAAAAACTATGAGTGAACATATTGATGTGGACGTTTCTAAAATTTTATCTAGAGAAATGAATTTGAGCCAAGCAGGAGATGAATTAATCAAATCAACTTTAAGGGTTGCTAATGGAAGATTAACTTGTGCTGAAGCTCTAGGTCATAAAGAGTTTGTTATGACAAAATTATACAGAAGCGCTTAATTATTTTTTTAATTTAGCTAGTCTTTTATCGTCCCAATTAGAATAAGCCCTTCTAATCATTGCAGCCCCAACTCCGAGTACTACAGCAAGTAAAACTGAGGTTAGACCATAAAATACTGGTAAATCTCTTGAAAAATTTAATATAAATTCACTTAATGGTCCTAAATTATCTGTAGCATTAACAATAACACTTGTTGTTTTTTCATCTTTGATAAAAGTATCGTAAGCAATTGCTATACCAACTAATAATAATAATATTGCTAAAATAGTTTTAAATTCTGAGCTATCAATTTTTTCTCCAATTTTTTGTCCAAACTGTACACCTATTATTGAACCTAAAATTAAAACCGTAACTAATATTAAATCTATGGTTCCATAATTCAAAGCATGCAAAATTGTAACTATCGCACTGATAAATATCGTTACAAAAAGGGAAGTGCCTGGAATTAATCTTGTTGGCATCCCAATAATATAAATCATTGCTGGTACTAAAATGAAAGCACCACCTATTCCCATAATTGCAGCAATGAAACCAACTATCAGACCGATTATTATTGGTGTAAATGCACTTTCATAAACTTGTGACTTTTTAAAACGCATTCTTAAAGGAAGACCATGTATCCAATAATGTTTATGTAGTTTCTTTTTTTCAGTTATTTTTTTTCTTGCTTTATCAATTTCTGATACACCTTGAATAAGCATAAAGGTTCCTAAAATTGCAAGGATATACATATAAGCTAAAGAGATAACTACATTAATTTTCCCAATATCTTTAAAATATGAAAAAGTTATAATTCCAAGTATTGTTCCGACAGCTCCTCCAATGACAATCATGAAACCCATTTTGTAATCGAGTGTTCCTTTTAGATAATGAGTTGTAGATCCAGAGACTGAGGTTCCTAAAATATTACTGGCTTCATTGGGAACTGCATAAATAGGAGGTACACCTAAAAAAATTAAAAAAGGTGTCATCAAAAATCCTCCACCTACTCCAAACAAGCCAGATAAAATTCCCACAACTAAACTTAGACCAAATATAAAAAGTAAATTTATTTCGACTTGTGCAATTGGAAGAAAATACTCCATTTAAAGTAATTATTCCTCTACGAATATAAAGTCAATAAATATGAATGTTTTTTTAAATAAAATTCTGTGCAGTACTAAGAAGAATTATACCCCAAGCAAAGAAGATAAAAAGATATAAAAATGATTTAATTATTTTACTTAGTTGATTTTCAAAGAATAAAGGAAGTTTTTTTAAATTGTGATTTATTATTTGAAACATACTCGCGGGATATCACAAGTTGTAATAAATGCAAATATTTTTTAAAAAATATTTAGAAAATTGTTGCACCGAAGACTTTGATTTCATCTCCCTCTTCTCCGAGAACTAATCTTCCCAAAAAGTCTCCAGGGATCTTTGTGCTAGTTTGTTTATATAAGACTGTTATGTAAAGGCCTCTTCTAAGACACCCGATTGCCTTACATCCCTCAGCTAAACTTGAAATCAACTCATTATTTGCCCATTGTTTTCCAAGTTCGACTTCATTAGCTCCATACATCATTTGGGAGGACAAATCTCGAGTAAAGCCACCATAATCTTTGATGTTTGAGGACTTAACTAAGTTAGCCCACATTGGTTCTGCAATTTTAATAATTTCCTCGTCGGATTTATCTAAAAGAGCCATTTCTGATTTGTTTCAATTAAGAAGCTTCTTTTTTCTTCTCGTTCTCATCTACGATATGGTAAACAGGCACTTTTTCTAAAGTAAACTTACCAGTTTTAGGATCTCTTCTAGAAACTGTCAAACAATGCCAATTATCATCGTCAAGCTTCATATGATCACCTCTATAATAATAGCCAGGCCATCTAGTTTCTTCTCTAAACATAGTATGTTCTGTTACACACTGAGATGTTAAAGCTCTATGCTTAAGCTCCCAAGCTCTCATTAGCTGATGATAGTCCTCTGCTCCAACATTTTCTAGATCCTCTTCAAGCCATTTAAGCAATTCTAGACCTTTTTTAAGCATGTTTGCGTTAGTCATGTAGTTTGTTGCAATTCCTCCAACATATTCGTCCATAATTCTTTGTAATCTTTGAAGGCCTTGAATTGGAGAGATATAACTAGGTGAAACAGTTCCTCCAGTTATCTCGTTTCTTCCAACAGTATAATTTTCAAGTGGTTTATAAACAGCTGTCTTAAAGTCCTCACATTGTTTATCACTAACTTTAATATCATTAGCTTTTTGGTCTTCAATATATTTAACTGCTGCTTTTGCTGCTAAACGACCCTCTGTAAATGATCCTGATGAAAATTTATGCGCACTTCCCCCAACAGTATCTCCAGCCCCAAAAAGTCCTTCAATTGTTAACATTCTGTTATAACCCCAGAAATATTCTGGTGGTGATAGATCTTCTGGTCCGCTTACCCATGCACCTGAACATGTAGCATGAGAGCCCATAACGTAAGGCTCAGATGTAGTTAGTTCTGGATTTGTGTATTTAGGATCAATATTCTGTGACGCCCAAACAACTGCTTGACCAACTGTCATTCCTAAGAAATTTTCCCAACCAACGGTTTCTAGATGTGGATCTTGGAATGCTTCTGTAGTAACCATGTGAATTGGACCCCCACCTGCCATTGTTTCTTGAATAAAAGCATGATTTCTCAAACATGTTGGTGTTGGGTGATGATCTATATATTCTCCAACTAATTCTTTAGTTTGTTCATACCATTTCTTCTCATAGTTTTCTCCATTAGCATTTTGAGTATAAGTTTTAAGGTGCAGGAAATATGCTCCAACTGGACCGTATCCATCTTTAAATCTACATAACACTATTCTATTTTCCATTTGAGTCATTTTTGCTCCAGCAGCTATAGGAAGTGCATAAGCAGAACCGTTACTCCAAGGAGCATACCAAGTTCTTCCCATACCTTCTCCGACAGCTCTCGGCTTAAATATGTGAGAAGCTCCACCAGCTGCAACTATAACTGTTTTTGCTCTGAAAACATGAAAATCACCCGTTCTCATATTAAACCCAACAGCTCCACCAACTCTATTTTCTTTTTCTTCATCCATTAAAAGATGAGTAATCATTATTCTATTGTAAATTTTGTCAGCTGATTTTTTAGCAGCTTCAGCAACTATCGGTTTATAGCTTTCACCATGAATCATGATTTGCCATTTACCTTCTCTTAAATAACGACCAGTTTTTTCATTTTTCATCATAGGAAGACCCCACTCATCAAACATATGAACAGTTGAGTCTACGTGACGTGCCATGTCATATCCTAAATCTTCTCTAACCATTCCCATTAAATCATTACGTGCATATCTAACATGATCTTCAGGTTGGTTCTCACCCCATTGCATACCCATATAACAGTTAATTGCATACAATCCTTGAGCAACCGCACCACTTCTATCTATGTTTGCTTTTTCAACACAAACAATTTTCAAATCTCTTCCCCAATGCCTTGCTTCAAAAGCAGCACCTGTTCCAGCCATTCCACCTCCAACTACTAGAACGTCACAATCTTCGTAATGTGTTTTATGTTTAGCCATTAATAGTAAACTCCCTTTTTGAAAGTTTCCTTAGGCACTGATGGTAGTTCTCCATCAATATTTAAACCTTCTGGCTCAGTGTACAATCTTTGAGAATTTATCTCTCCTTGATTTGGTTTGTCTCCTTCCGCGAGTTTTGGAATGAATTTTCCCCATGGTTTAGTTGTGATTGGAGATACAAAATCTTTTGTAGTTCCATTTCTAAATTTTATTTTCCATGAGATAGTTCCTTTTTCTTCTTCCCGTCTTACTCTTACACTGTGTCCCATTGGTGCAAAATCTGCATAACCTCTTACATCGATTGCATGATTTGGGCATGCTTTCACACACGAATAGCATTCCCAACAAAAGTTAGGTTCAATATTCTTTGCTCTTCTTATTGTTTCATCGATATGCATTATATCTGATGGACAAATATCTACGCAGTGACCACAGCCATCGCATCGAGTCATATACACAAAAGTTGACATAATTTAATTTTTCTCCTTTTTAATTTTTATCATATTAATAGTGTTTTGGCTCTTCTCTTTTTATCCCTAAACCAAATTGCTCAGGTGCATCTGCTTCTGGTGGTAGATTATCTCTAGAACCATCAGCTTCTGCTAAATTTTTTTGTAGTGCTGCACCAGGTTTATAAAACATATGAGCAAATTTTGACCAATATACTCCACCAAATAAAACCAAATTTGCTGCAATAAACAATGCTAAGAAAACCATGTCATCATATCTTCCAACAAGATTTAGTGATTGAAGATAAGACCATATCAAACCAAATAAAGATGATGCTATTAATGCTAAAACGAATAAGTCAGCTTTAATCACTCTAAACCAAGGTTGAGCCTCAGAATAAACATCAACTCTTAGAAAGAACCAAAACCAAGATCCTCCTAATACAGTTAGTGCTGCTCCAATATGCCATATCATTGGCCATACTGCAGGGGTTGTAGATCCTGGCGATGTATAAAAGAAGATCATTACAACTGAACCTACCCAAAAAAGTATAGTTCCATACATTCCCATTACATGCGCGACTCTTCTTTTACCGGCACCAAGTTCTGAAGTAGTAGCAATGTCGCTCGCTATAGTTTTTGAGATTACAGATATTCTCTCTCCTGTTGATAAGGTTTTCGTAGCTGATAATTTTGCTTTTTTTGCATTGTTAAAGAAATACTTCACATTTTTTTTATGGATAATATCCATAACTGTTCCAACTAGAATTAGTAAGCCCATTAAAATAACAAAAGATTGCATCAAAAATGGTGGTACGGTCTCTGCTAGTGTTAAGAATGGATTAGTTGATATCATTGTGAATTTGTTCCTTCCGCCTAAGATTTTTAGTACACTTATTTAGATAGATCAACCGCGATATAATGACATTTCAACAGCTTATAATCGTAATTATTATTTGGTTTTACGCACATAATGTTGTTTAGAGGCAATTACGCTTCTAACACCACCTTGTGGGTTGTCAACGTCTCCAGATCTTCTTGGAATCAGATGAATATGACAATGATTAATTGATTGTCCTGCAGTTTTACCAGAGTTTGATCCAACATTAAATCCTTCGATTGTATCATCTTTAATTTCAAGCTTCTTCTTAAGTTTTTTTAGAAGGGCATCACAAGCAAGAACTTCCTCACTATTTAATTCAAAATAATTTTCTACATGTCTCTTTGGAACAATCAAAGCATGATACTTAGAAACTGGGTAAGTATCATAACTAGCGAAAGCCAATTCATTTTCTAGTTCGAAATCATTTTTGGATATATTGCAAAATAAACATGGGTTATTTGGATCTCTCATTTTTTAATTATAAATATATTTTTCTTTTTTAAACTCTTTTTCAAAA
>CACHTK010000023.1 GCA_902582765.1 uncultured Pelagibacteraceae bacterium | reverse complement strand
TAATTTTTCAGAAACTAATTCTGATAATATCTGCTCAATAATATTTTTATCGATGTTTGCTTTTATAATGTCATTTGTGAGTCTAGATTCGTTTATAAAATTTACAAAATCTTTTGATGAAATTGCTTCATTATTAATCTTAGCAACATTGTTAGTATTGCCTCCACTAAAAACACTACCCATGCCCCAAAATACAAATGGAATTATAATAATTCCGACAAGCACACCAGCTAATTTGGAATTTGAGAAACCTCTTAGTTTACTTATCATATTCTATAGTCTTTATTTATTGATCTAAAAAAAAATAAACATATAAATTATATTAATCTGTATGACAAATAATAATATGTATTTCATTGCTAATTGGAAGATGTTTGGGTCAGTTAAGTCGGTTAATTCGTTAAATAAAGTAATAAGTTATTCAAAAACAAAGAAACTTAAAGCCAATATTATTTATTGTCCACCTTATACATTGATCAAATCCTTTGTAGATAAAACAAAAAAATCAAAAATTAAAATTGGTGCACAAGATTGTCATACACAAACAAACTATGGACCTTTCACTGGAGCTATAAGCTCAAAGATGATTAAAGATTTAGGGGGTGAGTTTGTTATAATTGGACATTCAGAAACAAGAGCAGAAAATGATGATAAAAAAATTAATTTAAAGATTAAGTCTGCACTTAATGAAAAATTAAATGTCATTTTATGCATAGGCGAAAAATTGATTGATAAAAGAAAAAATAAAACAAAATATGTTTTAAAAAAACAATTACTTAAAAGTTTAAAAAATTTAAAGAATTTAAATAAAGTTATAATTGCATATGAACCTGTTTGGTCGATTGGCACAGGCATTATTCCTAGTGAAAATGATTTAAAAAAAAATATTAGCTTTATAAGAAACACCTTAAAGATTTCGAAAAAATTTACAAATTCTAAGATTTTATATGGAGGCTCTGTAAACCCAAAAAATATAAAAAATTTAATGAGAATCGATAATATTGATGGTTTTTTGGTTGGTGGAGCATCAACTAATGAAAAAATATTTATTGATATAATGAAAAAATCAATTAATTAGACGTCGTGGAAAACATACTATTAATTATAAATATAATATTAGCAGCAATTCTAGTATTGCTGGTTTTGTTTCAAAAATCTGAAGGTGGAGCCCTGGGTATTGGAGTTTCTCAAGATAACTTTATGTTTTCAAGGTCGGCTGGGAATTTTATGACTAAAGCAACGGCAATAGTTGCAACATTATTCATAATTTGTAGTCTAGGGTTGACTATTATTTCAAGAGGAGATCTTCCTTCAAATACGTCTGTAATTGATAAAATTGAAGAAAATGCGGACGATGCTCCTAAATTACCAGAAAATAATAATTAATACTTTTATTTTTATAATTCATTAGCTATAACATAATTCCATGGCGCGATATATATTTGTCACTGGCGGCGTGGTTTCATCACTAGGTAAAGGTTTATCATCAGCATCGCTTGGATATTTGCTTAGATCACAAGGCTATAAGGTAAGAATAAGAAAAATGGATCCATATTTAAATGTAGATCCGGGAACAATGAGTCCTTTTCAGCATGGTGAAGTTTTTGTAACTGACGATGGGGCTGAAACTGATTTAGATTTAGGACATTACGAGAGATTTACAAATATTTCAGCTAAACAATCTGACAACATTACAACAGGTAGAATTTATAGTGATATCATAAAAAAAGAGAGAAGAGGAGGTTATCTTGGAAAAACAGTTCAAGTAATTCCACATGTTACAGACAGAATTAAAGAGTTTATAAAAAAAGATATAACAAATGAAGATTTTGTAATTTGTGAAATTGGAGGAACGGTTGGTGATATTGAAAGCTTACCATTTTTAGAAGCTATAAGACAGTTTTCAAATGATAATGGTAGATCAAAATCATTATTTATTCATTTAACATTTGTTCCATTTTTAAAATCTTCAGATGAAATTAAAACAAAGCCAACACAACATTCTGTTAAAGAATTAAGAAGTATAGGAATTCAACCTGATATAGTGATCTGTAGATCTCAACAGTCTATTCCTTTAGACCAAAGAAGAAAAATATCCTTATTTTGTAATGTGGATATTGCTAATGTTATAGAAACAGTTGATGTAAAAACTATTTATGAAGCACCAATAAGTTTCTTTAATCAAAAATTAGATAAGCAAGTTTTAAAATTCTTTAAAATAAAATCTAGAAAAAGACCAAACTTGCTTCCTTGGAAAAAAATTACAAATACAGTTTTAAAAACAAAAAAAACAGTAAATATTGCTATCATAGGCAAATATGTAAACTTAAAAGATGCTTATAAATCACTTGATGAAGCTCTTACGCATGGTGGAATTTCAAATAAAGTTAAAGTTAACTTAGTAAGAATTGAATCAGATAAACTTAGATCAAAAGAAATTAAATCAAAATTAAAGAATGTATCAGGAATATTGATACCAGGAGGATTTGGCAAAAGGGGAACGGAGGGAAAAATTGAAGCAATTAGATATGCCAGAGAGAGAAAAATACCTTTTCTAGGTATTTGTTTTGGAATGCAAATGGCAATGATTGAGTTTGCAAGAAATATTTTAAAAATTAAAAAAGCTGGCTCCAGTGAATTAGATAAAAATTGTTTTCCTGTAATAGGATTAATAGATGAATGGAACAAAGATGGAAAAATTATAAAAGGGACTGATAAAAACCTGGGAGGAACAATGAGATTAGGTCTATATGAGGCAAAACTAAGAAATAATTCTGCCATAAAAAATATCTATAAATCTAAAATGATTAAAGAGAGACACAGACATAGATATGAGGTCAATATTAATTTAATGCAAAAATTTGAGAAAAAAGGTTTGATGTTTTCAGGAATTTCTCCTGACAATCAATTACCTGAAATTATTGAACTTAAAAATCATCCATGGTTTATTGGAGTTCAATTTCATCCAGAATTTAAATCTAGACCTTTGAATCCTCATCCTTTATTCTCTTCATTTATTAAAGCTGCAAAATCTTTTAATGGAAAATAAAATAGTTAATTGTAACGGTATACAAATTTCAAACAAAAATAAAATTTGTTTAATATCTGGTCCTTGTCAGCTTGAGACCGAGCAACATGCTTTGGACATGGCAGGTAAAATTAAAGAAATTACAACAAAGTATAATATCGGATTTATTTATAAAACTTCATTTGATAAGGCTAACAGAACAAGCTTGAAAGGCAAAAGAGGAGCTGGTTTAGAAAACTCCCTGCCTGTATTTGATAAAATCAAAAAAGATATTAACGTACCAGTTCTTACTGATATACATAATGAAGAACAATGTTCCCTAGTTTCTCATCACGTAGATGTTCTTCAAATACCAGCGTTTCTTTGTAGACAAACAGATTTATTAATTGCTGCTGCTAAAACCAATAAAATTATTAATGTGAAAAAGGGCCAATTCCTAGCACCATGGGATATGGTGAATGTAACCAAAAAAATTTCTGATAGCGGTAATGAAAATATTTTAGTGACCGAAAGAGGAGCAAGCTTTGGTTATAATACATTGGTCTCAGATATGAGATCTATTCCCATCATGGCAAAAAATGGTTATCCAGTAGTGTTTGACGGAACTCATTCAGTACAACAACCTGGCGGTCTAGGTGAAAAAAGTGGTGGTCAAAGAGAATTCGTTGAATATTTGTCAAGAGCAGCAGTTGCAGTCGGCGTCGCAGCTATTTTTTTGGAAACACATCAGGACCCCGATAATGCTCCATCAGATGGTCCAAATATGGTCCCTTTAGACAAATTAGACGAGCTAATTAATCAAATTGTAGAAATTGATAATTTAGTTAAAAAGTAATTAATGAGCAAAATCAAAAGAGTTGTAGCCAGACAGGTTTATGATAGCAGAGGAAATCCCACCATTGAAGCTGAAGTATTTTCAAATAATTTAAGTGCGTTAGCGATTTGTCCTTCAGGTGCTTCAACAGGAACTTTTGAGGCCTATGAAAAAAGAGATAAGAGAAATAAAAAATACTTAGGAAAAAGTGTTTTAGTACCAGTTGCATCTGTTAATAAATTAATTTCAAAAAAATTAAAAAATCAAAACATCCATGACCAAGAGAGAATAGATAGTATTCTTATAAAATTAGATGGCACAAAACAAAAAACAAAGTTAGGAGCGAATGCTATATTAGCTGTATCCATGGCTGTAAAAAAATTATCAGCAAAAGTTAAAAAAATACCTTTATACAAAAATTTTATTGTTAAAAAAAATTTTAAATTACCCTTTCCTTTAATGAATATTATTAATGGGGGTGCACATGCTGATAATAACCTAAGAATACAAGAGTTTATGATTAGACCTGATAAAGCAAAATCATTTAATGATGCTGTCAGAATGTGTTTTTTAGTAATAAACAATTTAAAAGCATTATTAAAAAAAGCAGGTCACTCTATTAATGTAGGTGATGAAGGTGGTTTTGCACCAATGATAGATGATAATGATAGCGCTTTAAAGCTTATAGTTCAAGCGATCACAAAATCAGGTTTTAAAAATGGTAAAGATATATCTATTTGTTTAGATGTTGCAGCAAATGAATTAATAAAAAAAGGCAAATATTCAATTCATTCTAAAAATTACATAAGTGTTGATAAATCAATTAAAAAATACCTACAACTTATTAAAAAATATCAAATTAAATCAATTGAGGATCCATTTGGTGAAAATGATTGGAAGGCATGGTCTAAATTTTTAAATGGAACAAAAAATAAAACACAAATAATAGGTGATGATCTTTTTGTAACTAATCTTGAAAGATTAAAAATAGGCTTTCTAAACTTATCTGCAAATAGTATTTTAATAAAATTGAACCAAATAGGAACTGTAACTGAAACATTAGAAGTAATAAAATTTGCTCAACTCATTGGTTTTAAAACAATCATCTCCCATAGATCTGGTGATACCGAAGATACATTTATTGCTGATCTAGCAGTAGGCACCAACTCAAATCAAATCAAAACCGGATCTCTTGCAAGATCAGAGAGAATAGCAAAATATAACCAACTAATTCGTATCGAAGAAGATCTTGGTAGATCGGCTAAAATGAATAAAATCTAATAATGTTAGAAAAATTAAAAAAAAACTATTTTATTCTTATCATTACATTCCTGTCTATCTATTTTTTCTTTAATTTATTAGATGGTGATAGAGGTCTCATTTCTTACATGGAAAAGAAAGATATATATGAACAACTAAAAAAAGATCAAATTACTATAAATAGCAAAATAGAGGATTTAGAACACAAAAATTCACTTCTAACAGAAAATATAGATCTAGATTTTATAGAAATATTAATAAGAGAAAAGTTTTTATTTGGAAAAGAAGGTGAGACTACCTATATAATCAAAGATAATGGAAATCAAAAATAGACCAAGACACCCTGAAAAAGTTAATAAACCGATTAATCCTATCAAAAAGAAACCTGAGTGGATTAGATCCAAGCTACTAAATAGTAAAGAATTTTTTTTAACTAAAACAGTTGTCAACAAAGATAATCTTGTAACAGTTTGCCAAGAAGCAAACTGCCCTAATATAACTGAATGCTGGAGTAAAAGACACGCAACACTAATGATAATGGGTGACACATGCACAAGAGCATGTGCATTTTGTGATGTTAAAACAGGAAAACCAGAAAAATTAGATCAATTTGAGCCAATTAAAATAGCGAATGCAGTTAAAAAATTAAGTTTAAGACACGTTGTTATTACATCTGTTGACAGAGACGACCTTTCTGATGGAGGATCAAATCATTTTCACGATGTTATTGTTGTAACAAGAAAAAAAAATCCAAATACAACAATTGAAGTTTTAACGCCTGATTTTTTACGAAAAGGTGATGCTTATAAAAGAGTATTGGAAGCAAGCCCAGATGTTTTTAATCACAATATTGAAACTGTTCCAAGCCTTTATGTAAAAGTTAGACCAGGTGCAAGATATTTTGGATCATTAGAACTTTTAAAAAATTCTAAAAAATTCAATAAAAATGTTTTTACTAAATCAGGAATAATGGTTGGATTTGGAGAAACAAAAGATGAAATAATTCAAGTTATGGATGATCTAAGATCTGCAGAAGTTGATTTTTTAACTATAGGTCAATATCTTCAACCTTCGGCCAAGCACTTTCCATTAAAAAGGTATTACCATCCAGATGAATTTGAAGAGCTAGGAAAAATAGCAAAGTCTAAAGGATTTTTATTAGTATCTTCATCACCTTTAACAAGATCTTCTTATCATGCTGATGAAGATTTTAATAAACTAAAAAATAATAGAAAAAATATTCATTAATGCCAAAAGCTTCAGTTAAGAGATTAATTGATAACAAAAAAGACAAACTTATAGAGTTCGTTTTAGATATTGAAAAATATCCTGAATTTGTTCCATTCTGTCAGGGTTCAAAAGTACATGAAAGAAAACAAAAAGGAGATCTAACAATAATTGTTGCTGATCTAACAATTGGAAAAGGGCCTTTTGTAGATACCTATAAAAGCGATGTGAAATTTAATAAAAAAGATGACACAATTTTTGTAACAAATATAGATGGTCCTTTAAATTATTTAGAAAATAATTGGAAATTTCAAAAGCAAGGAGATTTTACAGAGGTGACCTTTGATGTTGATTTTGAAATTAAAAATAAATTTTTGAATATTTTAATGACCAAATCTTTTCAATTTGGTCTTGAAAAAATAGCTGATGCATTTCAGAAAAGAGCTGAAAGTTTATAATATACTCAAAATCATTTTAAGAGCTTGCTGGACAGTTGTTTTTTGAATTGAAATTCTTTTTTTACTTTTAAACATGTTTTTCTTTATAATTATTTTACTACCTTTTTTAAGACCAATATAAACTAGGCCAACTGGTTTTTCTTTTGTGCCACCATTCGGACCTGCCACTCCTGTGATTGAGATTGAAATATTTGATTTACTAAGTTTACTTAAATTTTTAACCATTGATAAACAGGTTTCATAGCTAACCGCTCCATACTTTGTAATAGTTTTTTTTGAGACTTTAAGTAATTTTACTTTTGCATTATTAGAATAAGTCACTAGCCCCACATTAAATACTTTAGATGATCCGCTAATTGATGTAATAGAACTTGCTAAAAGCCCTCCAGTGCAAGACTCTGCGAATGATACAGTTAGTTTTTTTTTAGTCAGTAATTTTACAATATTTAAGGATAAATTTCTCATGAGGTAATAATCATATAAAAGACGAGAATTGCTACTACATACAAACCAGCACAAACATCATCCATTATAACACCAAAGCTATTCTTAAAGTTTTTATCGTAATAACTTACAGGGTAGGGTTTTGCGATATCGAAAATTCTAAAAAGAATAAACATAATAAAATAAAAGGTAAGCACTCTTGCTGGATCTGTAGGTTCTTTATGGGCTATTTCATAAAGGCAAATAGGTATTGATTGACCAATAAATTCATCAATTACAACCTCTTTTGGATCTTTATTGGTTAAATCTTTAATAAAAAAATTTACTGCAAAAAGAGAGATCACATAAATACCTACTAAAAAAAACAAAAATAAATCTGCTGGTACTGAAAAAATATGAAACAATATATATAATAAGATAACAGTAACCAAAGAGGCATAACTACCAGGAATTCTTGGTAACTTGCCAATTCCGAACATTGTGACAAATAAAGTATTTATTTTTTTAAGCATAATTTAATGCGACTATTGCTTCACATGCAATAGCTTCTTCCTTTCCAATCAAACCTAGTTTTTCAACTGTTTTGCCTTTTAGATTAATTTGATCCTTATTTACATTTAGCAAATTAGATAAAGAAGCAATAATTTTTTTTCTATATTTTGAGACTTTAGGTCTTTCACAAATTAAATTTATATCAATATTATTTATAAAATATCCTTCTTTATCCAGGTTTTTTAAAATAGGAGATAACATATTTGGTGATCTTATATTTTTAAACTTACTTTTGTTACTTGGATAAAGAGTTCCAATATCCATTTTTCTCATAGCACCGAGCAATCCATCTATAATTGCATGAACCACAACATCACCATCAGAATGACCTTGTAAACCAGAATGAAAGGGAATTTTTAAACCCCCAAGATACAATTTCTTATTTTTAATTAATCTATGAATGTCAAAGCCGATACCATAAAAACTCTTAATATTTAATTTTTCCAAATCTGATTTTGTAGTTATTTTAAAATTATTTTCCTCACCTTTGATGAATTTAATCTTTTTCTTATAATTTAAAAATAATGAGGCTTCATCAGTCACTGAGAGTTTATTTAATTTTGATAATTTATAGATTGTTTTAAAATCAAAACATTGTGGTGTTTGTGTAAATATTATTTTATCTCTATCTAAATTTTGCAAACTATTTCCCTTTTTATACTTTGTTGAGTTTTCAGTTTTAATATATGGTATAACTGCTTTATTATTTCTAAGATTATCATTAAGCTTTTTAAGTAGTTTAATTGAAAAATTAGGCCGTGCAGCATCATGAATAAAAACATTTGTAAATCTTTTATTCTTTATAAAATTTAATGCCTTTTGGGATGATTGATATCTTTCTCTACCTCCTTTAATCACTTTAATAGATTTATCCTTAATACTTTTAATTGGAATATTTGATACAATTATTATTGACTTAAATAACTTAGATTTTATTGCCTTGTCTACTGAATGCATAAATAAGGGTTTATTTATATAATTTGTAAATTGTTTTGGATTATTTGATTTAAATCTCTTACCTTTACCTGCGGCTAGTAGTATAAAACAATTAGTCATGATTATTATAAAATTTTTTGTAATATATTTTTAAATTATGTTTGCTTTGTTAAAAAGAAATTTGTTCATTATAGTTATATTTATATTAACTATTTCTTTAGGTTTTTTAACATTTTTAACATTCATCAATAAAAGCTTTATCAAACTTAATGAAGATAGTCTTGAAATTCTTCTTATTTCTAACATTGGTTTAGTATTTTTATTTTTTGTATTAATATTTATCGATATTAAAAATTCTATTAGGAATAACATTAATGTAAGAGGTTCTGTTGCCAATAGAAAATATATAATATCATTTGCTCTCTTTACTCTAATACCATCATTATTAATTGCTATTTTTTCATTATTTATTTTTTCTTTTGCATTGGACAAATATTTTGACAAAAAAATTACTACAGCAGTTAATAATTCATATGAAATAGCTAAAAATTATGTTGATGAAAAAAGAAATAAAATAGAGTCTGAGATTGTACTAATAGCATTCGATTTAAATAAATATTCTGAATTATATAAATCTGATCCTGATAGATATCAAATTATATTAAATACTCAGAGGTTTCTTAGAGACATTGACCAGCTTCACCTAATAAATCAAGAGGGCAAACTATTAATATCCGCAGCAAATTCAGATTATAAAAAAATTGAAGAAAGAGCTATGCAGATGGTAAGAAATGATGATAGGCCATTAAAGATAATAAATACTTTTGAAAATAAATCAGCAGCAGTAGTAAGATTGTCAAATTATGATAATACCTTTTTATATGTATTAAAATATATAGATAAAAACATATCTAATTATCTAATCGAGTCCGAAGAAGCTGTAAATTTTTACTATACAGTAGAAAATCAAAATTTAGGTATTAGAATTTCATTTGCTATAATTTATGTTACACTTGTTACACTTTTACTTTTTTTATCTATAACTATAGCTATAAGATTTTCATCGCGTTTCTTTATATCAATAAATAATTTAATAACTGCCTCAGAAAGTATTGGTAAAGGAAATCTTGATACAAAGGTGCCAGATCTTAAAGCAGATATTGAAATGGAACGACTAAATAAAAATTTTAACTCAATGATTGAAAGATTGAAAAGTCAGCAAGAAAAACTATTAACTAATGAACGGCATGAAGCCTGGGAAAATGTTGCAAGAAAATTAGCTCATGAAATTAAAAACCCTTTAACACCAATACAATTAACTATCGACAATCTTAAAACAAAATATTTACCAAATGTTGAAAATGAAAGACAAGAAAAATATTTAAATAATCTTAAAACAATACTTAAACAAATAAAGCAAATTGAAAATTTGGTAAATGAATTTTCTGATTTTGCTAGAATGCCAAAACCATTATTTAAACCAAATAACTTAAATAATGTCATTAATGAAAATA
>CACHTK010000022.1 GCA_902582765.1 uncultured Pelagibacteraceae bacterium | reverse complement strand
ATTTAAAAACATGATTAAGACCGATTCTTATTCAATGCTTTTAAACCACGAAAATTATGAAATTGTAGAAGTTTATAAATCAAAAGGTGTATCGACATTTGAAGTAACCATTATGGACAAGGATAAAAAATATTACAAATTCAAATGGCAAGTTGAAAAATACGAAGTTGATGGATTTTTAAAAAATTGTTGGCTCACTACTGCAGTATCTCAACCAATGCCAATGGGCTCTTCTATTTAATGAAAAAACCTAGTTTTCCAGTACGAATTGCAATACTAATGGCAATTCTTTGTATCCCACCGATTGGTGCCACCCAGATAGGTTGGTATTATTTTGGACAAACTATGGGAGTAAATTTTGGTATGGCTGCAGGAGTGGTGAGTGTAATAACTGCCGCATATTTAATGTACCAAATGGGTTGGAGAGATGACGATGACGATGATTATCACTATTAGAATTATGTTTAGTTTATAGAAAAAATTTAGTAAAAATCGCATGATGAAATCAAAAGCAAAAGTTGTAGTAGTAGGTGGTGGAGTTGTTGGTGTTAGTGCTCTGTATCACTTAGCTAAAAAAGGTTGGTCAGATGTTGTTTTGATTGAAAGGAAAGAATTAACCTCAGGTTCAACATGGCATGCAGCTGGGTTACTTCCATTATTTAATATGAGCTACTCAGTTGGCCAATTACATAAATATGCTGTTAATCTTTATAAAAGTTTAGAAGAAGAAACAGGCAAAAACGTCGGGTTCAGTGTTGTTTCAAATATCAGATTAGCAGACAACAAAGATAGAATGGATGAGTATCATCAATACGCTGGAGTTGCAAAAACTATCGGAGTAGATGTAAAATTTCTAACACCAGATCAAGTTAAAGAAATTTGGCCTTTGTGTAATACAAATGATTTAATAGGAGCAATTCAACATCCTGAAGATGGATATATTCAACCTGCTGATTTAACACAAGCATTAGCTACGGGCGCAAGAAATAGAGGTGCTGAGATTTACAGAAATACAACGGTTCTTGCAATGAAACAAAATAAAGATGGATGGGTTGTTGAAACAGATAAAGGATCTATAGAATGTGAACATGTAATTTCATGTTCAGGAAATTTTGCTAGACAAACTGGTAAGATGGTTGGTTTAGATATTCCAGTAATACCAGTTGAACATCAATACATTGTAACAGAACCCCACCCAGAAATTCAAAAAAGAAAAAAAGAAGGTCTTCCAGAAATGGGAGTTTTAAGAGATAGCGATAGCAGATGGTACATGAGAGAGGAAGCGGGTGGTTTAATTTTAGGACCATATGAGGATGGTGCTCCTGCCTGTTATGTAGATGGTCCTTCAAAGGAATCTGAGTATGAACTTTTCCAAGAAGATCTAGATAGACTTGCTCCTCATATTGAAGGAGCCATTCATAGAGTTCCAGCATTTGGAGAAGTAGGTGTTAAAAAAGTTTATAATGGTGCGATTTGTTATACGCCAGATGGAAATCCGATAGTTGGTCCAGCATGGGGATTAAAAAACTTTTGGATTAATGAAGGTCATAGTTTTGGCATCACTGCAGCTGGTGGAGCCGGATGGCAACTAGCCGAATGGATTGTTGATGGAGAACCTACAATCGACATGCTTGGTGTAGAACCACGAAGATACGGCGATTATTGTTCAAAATCTTATCTTAAAGAAAAAAATGAAGAAGCTTACAGTCATGTATTTATAACCCACTTTCCGGATGAAGAAAGACCAGCCGCAAGACCTTTAAGAACAGCGCCATGTTATGACAGAATGAAAAATCTTGGTGCAGTTTTTGGTCAAAAATTTGGATGGGAAAGACCAAACTTTTTTGCAACTGATGGTATGGAACAAAAGGATGATTGGTCGTTTAGAAGATCTAATTGGTTCAAAGCAGTTGAAAAAGAGTGCAAAAATGTGAAAGAAAATGTTGGTCTACTTGATATGACTGCATTTGCTAAATGCAGAATTAAAGGACCTGGGGCAGAAGAATTTCTAGATAAGTTGGTAGCCAATAAATTACCAAAGAAGGTCGGTAGAATTAATTTATGTCACGCATTGAATACTAAAGGTGGTGTTCACTCAGAATTTACAATCATGAGAGAGTCGGAAAATAGTTTTTATCTTGTTTCTGCTGGAGCATATCAAAGATTGGATCACGATTGGATATTTGGCTGGATGCCAAAAGATGGATCAGTTCAATTTGAGAACTTAACAAATAGCAAAGGTGTTCTTGTGGTATCAGGACCAAAAGCAAGAGAATTAATGCAAAGGGTTTCAAATGATGATTTTTCAAATGAAAATTTTAAATGGTTAAGTGCAAAACAAGTTGACGTTGGCTTTGCACCCGTTAATGCGATGAGAGTTAATTTTGTTGGAGAGCTTGGATGGGAACTTCATCATCCGATTGAATATCAAAATCATATTTTCGATAAACTTATGGATGCAGGTCAAGACCTAGGTTTAAAACCTTACGGTATTAGAGCCATGAATAGTTTAAGAGTTGAAAAATCATATAAACTAGTTGGAACCGAATTATCAATTGAGTATTCACCTTACGAAAGTGGATTAGATAGATTTATTCATCCAAACAAAGGAAGTTTTATTGGATTAGATGCTTTAAATAAATGGAGAGAAAAAGGCTTTGATAATAAGCTTGTTACTCTAGAGGTTCACGAAACAAGTGATGCGGATGTATTAGGAAACAACCCGATTTATGAAAATGGTAGTGTTGTAGGACGTGCAACTGGTGGTGACTTTGGATTTAGACTAGGAAAATCTATCGCACTAGGAATGGTTAAACCCGAGTTAGCAAATGTTGGACAAAAACTAAGGATTGATATACTTGGTAAAATGCATGAGGCAACAATTTTAGAAGAAAGTCCTTACGATGCAGAAAATAAATTATTGAGAGCTTAATGAAAATTTTAGTCGCTGTAAAAAGAGTTATTGATTATAACGTTCAAATTAGAGTTAAAGAAGACGGTAGTGGAGTTGTTACTGATAACGTTAAAATGTCAACAAACCCACCAGATGACAATGCTATTGAAGAAGCTGTAAAAATTAAAGAGTCAGGTAAAGCAACAGAAATAATAGCAGTTACTGTTGGTGAAGAAAAAGCTCAAGAGACAGTTAGAAAAGCTTTAGCGGTAGGAGCGGATAGAGGAATTCATGTAAAAATTGATGGAACCGTTGAGCCTCTTGCTGTTTCTAAAATTTTAAAA
Source organism: uncultured Pelagibacteraceae bacterium (assembly GCA_902582765.1). Lineage (GTDB taxonomy): Bacteria > Pseudomonadota > Alphaproteobacteria > Pelagibacterales > Pelagibacteraceae > Pelagibacter. The sequence continues at coordinate 9,954 of CACHTK010000022.1, read as the reverse complement.
AAAATTGTTGAAAAAGAAAATCCAGACTTAGTTTTTATGGGTAAACAAGCAATTGATGATGACTGTAATCAAACAGGTCAAATGTTAGCAGCACATTTAAATTGGCCACAAGCAACTTTTGCCTCAAAAATTGAGATAAACGATAAATCATTACAGGTCACTAGAGAAGTGGATGAAGGTTTAGAAACTATTGAAGTTAATACACCGGCTATTATTACATGTGATTTAAGATTGAATGAGCCAAGATATGCGTCACTGCCAAATATTATGAAGGCTAAGAAAAAACCTATTGAACAGATTAATGCGTCAGATCTAGGAGTTGATACAAATCCTAGAATAGAACATATTAAGATTGAAGAACCTCCGAAAAGAAAAGCGGGTATTAAAGTTGCGAGTGTTGAAGAATTAGTACAAAAATTAAAAAATGAGGCTAAAGTAATTTAATGTCAGTTTTATTAATAGCAGAGCATAACAACAAAGAAGTAAAACCATTTACTTTAAATGCAATTACCGCTGCATCACAAATTGATCAAGATCTTCATGTATTATTAATTGGAAGTAAGGCAGATGATGTTGCAAAATCTTTATCTGAAGTTCCTTTGGTAAAAAAAGTTCTGCATATAGACCACGAAATTTATGAAAATTATATTGCTGAGAATTATACTGCAGCAATTTTAAAACACGCTGATAAATATTCGCATATTATTTGTTCAGCAAATACATTTGGAAAAAACCTTATGCCAAGAGTAGCAGCATTATTAGATATTTCACAAGTGAGTGATATTATAAAAGTAATATCTCCTGATACTTTTTTAAGACCAATTTATGCTGGGAATGCATTTGCTACAGTTAAAAGTAATGATGAAAAAAAATGTGTTACTATTAGACCAACGTCATTTGAAGCAGCAGAAACAACTGGCGGATCTGCTGAAATAGAAAAAATCGATGCAGCAGATCAAAGTGAAAATACGAAATTTATAAATAGAGAAGAAATTAAATCAGATAGACCTGAATTAGGCACTGCCAGAATAGTAATTTCAGGTGGTAGGGGCTTACAAAGTGGAGAAAATTTCAAACTAATAACTGATGTAGCGGACAAATTAAATGCTGCAATAGGAGCTTCAAGAGCTGCAGTTGATGCAGGATATATTACAAACGAGCATCAAGTGGGACAAACAGGAAAAGTTGTTGTTCCTGATTTATATATAGCAGTTGGAATTTCTGGAGCCATTCAACATTTAGCAGGAATGAAAGAAAGTAAAGTTATTGTTGCTATAAATAAAGATGGTGAAGCACCTATTTTTAGTGTCGCAGATTACGGCTTGGAAGCTGATTTATTCGAAGCACTTCCTCAATTCCTAGAGGAACTGAACAAATTAAACACTATACAAAAATAACAAATACTGTAAGAAATTAGTATGTCCAGAGAAGTGATGGAATACGATGTAGTAATCGTAGGTGGCGGGCCATCGGGACTTTCAACTGCAATAAAATTAAAGCAGTTAAACCCAGATATTAATGTCTGCCTTTTAGAAAAAGCATCTGAAATAGGTGCACATATTTTATCCGGGAACGTGTTTGAAACACGAGCCTTAGATGAACTATTGCCAAATTGGAAAGATCTTAATCCACCAATTAAAACAAAAGTTAACAAAGAAAAGTTTCTATTTTTAGGTAAGACAAAAAAAATTAGTTGGCCAACTTGGTTATTACCTAAAGTACAACAAAATCACAATAATTATATTATTAGTCTCGCTAATTTATGTAGATGGTTAGCAGAACAAGCTGAAAGTCTTGGAGTTGAAATATTCCCTGGTTTTCCTGCAAGTGAAGTTTTATATAATGACGATGGTTCCGTTAAGGGTGTAGCAACCCAAGATATGGGTTTAGATAAAGAGGGTAATAAAAAAGACGGTTATGAACCAGGAATGGAACTTCATGCGAAAGTTACAGTTTTTGCAGAAGGGTGCAGAGGACATTTGGGTAAAGAATTAATCAAAAAATTTTATTTAGATAAAGGAAAAGATCCACAACAGTATGGAATAGGATTTAAAGAAATTTGGGAATTAAAAGAAGAAAATCATGAAGAAGGCTTAGTGATGCATACGGCAGGCTGGCCATTAGATAATAGTACCTATGGGGGAAGTTTTGTTTATCATGCTGAAAATAAACAGATATTTTTAGGATATGTCATTGGTCTTGATTATAAAAATCCTCACCTTTCACCGTTTGATGAATTTCAAAAATTTAAGACTCATCCTGCGATCAGATCAATATTAGAAGGTGGTAAAAGAATATCATACGGAGCAAGAGCACTTATAGAGGGAGGTTTTCAAAGTCTACCTAAGATGTTTATGCCAGGTGCATTATTAGTTGGTTGTGATGCTGGTACATTAAATATGCCAAAAATTAAAGGATCACATACTGCAATGAAAAGTGGAATGATTGCAGCGGAAACTATTATTGATCACATAAAATCAAGCAAAGAATTATCTAATTATGAGGAAAAATTTAAAAAAAGTTGGGTTTATAAAGAGTTATATGAGGCTAGAAATGTTAAACCTAGTTTTAGTTGGGGTTTAATTCTTGGTATAATATTTACAGGGATTGATCAAATTTTATTTAAAGGAAGATTGCCATTCACACTTAAACACAAACATGCCGATCACGAAACTTTAAAACCAGCAAGTGAAATGCCAAAAATAGATTATCCAAAACCAGATAATGTTATTACATTTGATAAAACTAGTTCAGTTTATCTAACGGGAACTAATCATGCTGAAAATCAACCAGTACATCTTCAACTTAAAGACAAAGATTTACCAATAAAATATACTTTAGGTAAATACGATGAACCTGCACAAAGATATTGTCCAGTTGGAGTTTATGAAATTCAAAAAGAAAATGATGTTGAGAAATTTGTGATTAATTCTCAAAATTGCATTCATTGTAAAACTTGCGATATAAAAGAGCCATCACAAAATATTACCTGGGTCACGCCAGAAGGTGGGGGTGGACCTAAGTACGGAAATATGTAGTTAAGAAAGATCTATTGCAAATTTTTTTAAAGTTTCAATTGGTACCAACTTTAAAGTATTAACGTGGGTTTTTTTCAAATATATAGAACATCCAATTCCTGCTTCTAAAGCTCTTGCAACCCAACTGGCACATACACACCAGTTATCTCCATCAACCAATCCAGGAAAACCAAATTCAGGGTGAGGTGTTATCAAATCGTTACCAGCCTCCTTACACCATTCTAAAAATTCGTTGTTAACTTTTACACAAACTGTGTGTAAACCACGGTCGTTTTCATCTGTGTTACAACAACCGTCTCTGAACCAACCAGTTAATGGATTTTTTGAACATTCTTCAAGATCCTCACCAAGAACATTTTTTTGAGCCTCACTCATTAAATTTTAGTAGGATTAGGTTGTCCTTTATAAACAACTTCTGGATCAAATTTTTTCTTTTCTTCTTCAAATTTCATTTCTACTTTACGTCCATTTTCAATTTTCCCTGTAGGTACTGATCGATAAAAACATGATCTGTAACCAACATGACAACTTGCACCATCACCAATATCTACAGTTATCCAAACTGCATCTTGATCATCGTCAATTCTTATTTCTTTTACTTTTTGAGTGAAGCCACTAGTTTTTCCTTTATGCCAAATCTCTTTTCTAGACCTGCTCCAGTAGTGAGCTTCTTTTGTTTCTATTGTTAATTTTAAAGCTTCAACATTCATATAACCGTGCATTAGAATCTCTTTGGTTTCTGCACATGTTGTAATTACAGGGATTAAACCATCATTATCGAATTTTGGAGATAATAGGTTACCTTCCTCTATATCAGCGACATTTTCTCTTTTTTTAAACATATATAAGTCGCAATATCTAACATATTACTGAATATATTAAATATTTTAAATTTAAGGATTTATATATATAAAAACCCATCATGAAATTAGTAAAAAACGAAAATAACAAAAATACTGAGATTGTAACAGACGAAGAGGCACGTGAAGCCTTTGTTAAAATCTTAAAATGGATAGGTGAAGATCCATCTAGAGAAGGTTTATTAGAAACTCCAAAAAGGGTTACGAAAGCATTCAAAGAGTACTTTAAAGGTTACAAAGAGGACCCTAAAGAAATTTTAAGCAAAACTTTTGGGGATGTTGAAGGTTACAGCGATATGGTAGTTCAAAAAAATATTTCTGTACAAAGTCACTGCGAACATCATATGGCACCTATTATTGGTATCGCTCATGTTGCTTATATTCCAAATGAGAGAGTTGTTGGACTCAGCAAAATTGCAAGAGTTGTGGAAGTTTTTTCAAAAAGGCTTCAAACACAGGAAAGATTAACAGTCCAAATCGCAAATACATTAATGGAGTCACTAGATGCAAAAGGCGTTGCGGTAACAATTGACTCAACTCACCAGTGTATGACTATGCGAGGTATTAAAAAGGAACAAGCTACAACTGTTACTAATTTTTATTTAGGTCAATTTAAAGACGATCTTAGTTATCAGAATAGATATTTGCGATTTATTGCAAAATAGAGTTTAATTATACATGCCTGAAACTTTCAAAGCTCTGGTCGTAAACCAGGATGGTGAAAATTTTTCTCAAGAAGTTAAAGAATTAAAGTTTGATTTTTTAAACGAGGGTGAAGTTTTAGTTAAAATAAAATACTCTGATTTAAACTATAAAGATGCTTTGATTTTAAAAGATGGTGCAAAATTAGTAAAAGAGTTTCCAAGAATTCCTGGAATTGATTTCTCAGGCACAGTAGCTGAAAGTAAGTCAGATGAATTTAAAGAAGGTGATGAGGTAATACTTACTGGTTGCAGAGTTGGAGAATTATTTCATGGAGGATTCTCCCAATATGCAAGAGTCAAAAAAGAATTTCTTATAAAGAAACCTTCGGGTATTGATTTAAAGCAAGCAATGATGATGGGTACTGCAGGTTTTACAGCTATGTTGTGCGCATTTGCCGTTAAAGCAAAAGAAGAATTATTGCTACAAAGTAAAGTGAACGATGTCCTTGTAACAGGTTCAACAGGTGGTGTAGGGATGGTTGCTGTAAATATTTTATCTAAAATGGGATGTAATGTAACTGCAATCACCGGGAAACCAGAAAAAGCTGAATATTTAAAGGAATTAGGGGCAAAAACTGTTTTAGATCGCAAAGAATTTGAAGGTGAACCAAGATTAATTGGCAAAGGTACTTGGGATGGCGTTGTTGACACTGTCGGTGGAAATATTTTAGCAAATGCAATATCACAAACAAGATTAAAAGGAATTGTAGCTGTCTGTGGTAATGCAAGTGGAACTAACAAATTAAATACTTCTGTAGTTCCTTTTTATATCAGAGCTGTAAAACTATGGGGCGTAGATTCAGTTAATGTAAGTAACAAAAGAAAAGAATTTGTATGGGGTGAAGTACCAAGTTTAGTAGATTTTAGTATTATAGAAAAATCAATTAAAATAGTTGGGCTTGAGGAATTATTGACTATATTTCCAGAAATGCTTGAAGGAAAATTGAAAAATAGAATTCTAGTGGACGTAAATAAATAATGGATTGGGATAAATTAAAAATTTTTCATGCTGTGGCTGAAGCTGGTAGTTTTACAAGCGCAACTGTAATTTTAAATCTAAGCCAATCTGCAATTAGTAGACAAATTCAATCTTTAGAAGAAGATTTAAAAGTAAAGTTATTTGAAAGACATGCAAGAGGATTGACACTTACAGAAAATGGTGAATACGTTTATAAAACTGCACATGAAGTTATCAGTAAACTTAAAGAGGTAGAAACAACTTTAGGAGATCAAAAACATAAACCAACTGGAAAACTAACAATTACAACTGTTAGAAGTTTTGGTACTCACTGGTTAACCCCGAGAATTCAAGAGTTTATGCAATTAAATCCAGAAATTGAAATAGAATTAATTTTTGACGATAAAGAGTTAGATTTAAGCACAAGACAAGCCGATATAGGAATATTTATGAGAAGACCAAAGCAACTTAATTATATTCAAAGAAAACTAATGGACATAAATTACCATATATATGGCTCAAATAAGTATCTTGAAAAACATGGTATGCCTAAATCTATTAATGATTTAAGCAAGCATAACTTTATATCATTTGGTAGAGGAGCCCCATCACCAGTGTTTAACCCAGATTGGGCATTAAAACTTGGAATAAAAGATAATAAAAAAAGAAAACCTGTTATGAGAGTAAATAGCGTTATGGGTTTACTATTAGCAGTCGAAAGTGGTGTAGGCCTTGCGGCTCTTCCAGATTATTTAGTTTCTTTATCTCGAAATGTAATTAAAGTTCTACCAAGCGTTGAGGGTCCGATTACAGAGGCTCACTTTGTCTTTCCAGAATCTTTGAAAAATGTAGCTAGAGTGACAACCTTCAGAAACTTTCTTTATAGTAAAATCTCAGAATTTAAGTCTTAAAATATCAATAAATTCAACGTTAAGTGCGTTACTAATGCGATTGATAATCATTATCATTGCGAATAGTTATCAAAATCATTATAACTAATAAAAAACTAAAAGAGAGAGATATATGAAAAAAATGACAATTTCCGCATTAATCTTATCCTTATTTGCATCGTCCTTTGCAATAGCAAATGAGGTAAATATTTTTAATGCAAGACATTATAAAGCCGATGCAGAACTTTATAGTAAATTTACAACGGCAACAGGAATTAAAGTAAACTTAATCAATGGTAAAGCTGGTGCTTTAGAAAAAAGAATGATCGAAGAAGGAGCCGATTCTGCTGCTGATCTTTATATAACAGCTGACGCTGGAAGATGTGGAGCTTTTAAAGCAAAAGGAATGACTCAATCAGGATTAGTTTCATCTACAATTAAATCATCTGTACCAAAAAGTTTTAGGACTACACACTGGGTTGGAGTAGCAAAAAGAGCAAGAATTGTTTACTACTCACCAGAAAGAGTAAGCGGTGCTGAGTTATCAGGTTTAACTTATGAGAGTTTAGCAGATCCAAAATGGAAAGGCAGAATTGCAATTAGAGCTTCTAGCAACATTTATAACAAATCTCTTGTAGCTTCATTAGTTAAAAACAATGGAAAAAAAGCTGCAGGTGAGTGGGCTAAAGGAGTTGTTGCAAACATGGCAAGAGATCCAAAAGGAAATGATAGAGCACAAATTATGGCTGTAGCAGCTGGTGAAGCTGATATTGCTGTTGCAAATACTTATTACTTAGCTTTGATGTTATCAGGTAATAAAGGTCCAGAACAACAGGAGGCTGCAAAAAAAGTTAAAGCATTTTTCCCTAATCAAAATGATAGAGGGACACATATGAATATTAGTTGTGCTGCTTTAGTAAAAGGAGCGCCAAATAAAGCTAATGCAATTGCACTTGTTGATTTCTTATTATCACCAGAAGCTCAAGAACACTTTACAAATAATACATTTGAGTTTCCAATGATAGCTGGAGTTTCACCAAGTCCATTGGTAGTGAACAACTTAGGTTTAGATTTTAAACAAGATCTAACAACAAGTGTTGCTAGTTATGGAGCAAAGCAAGCTGATGCCCTAGAGGTAATGACAGCTGCTGGTTGGAAGTAACATTGAAAGTTAAAAAAAAATTTATGTCTGAAGTTAATTTAAATAAATTAGCCAATGCATGCGTACCATGTGCTGAGGAGTGTAAAAAATTTAACAAAAGAATAAATAAAAGGAAATTATCAGAGATAAGTACTAAAGATTTTCCGCACATTTCAAAGGTATTCAATATCTGACTTTTCTTAATTAAAGTGCCTATGCATCCTTCGTAGGCACTTTTAAAAATATTAAGAGAGACTATATAGGTTATTTAAACTACAAATATCTCTATGTTTACAAACAAATTTAATATCTGGTTTTTAAGCTCTCTGCTTATTTCATTGCTTGTTATAATTCCTATTTTGACAGTCTCTTTTAGTTTTTTTGAAGATACTTCTCGATATTTTGACATACTTAAAAAAACTTTTTTGTTTGAATATATTTTTAATTCTTTGTCACTTCTAGTTGGTGTCTTAATACTAACTTTTTTTCTAGGTGTTGGATCTGCTTACGTAGTCTCTTTTTACAAATTTCCAGGAGTTAACTTTTTTAAATGGGCATTAATTTTATCTTTTGCTATACCACCCTATATTTATGCATACTCTTTATTTGCATTTTTTGACAATTATGGCACTGCATTTACAATATTAAAGACTTTATTTGGTGAAGGTGAGTACAATAAAAGTATACCAAAGTTTGATGGAATGTTTGGTTTAATATTATCTATTTCATTTTCTCTTTATGCCTATGTTTATATTCTTGCAAGATCTTCTTTTTTATATCAATCACAAAATTTAATAGACCTTGGAAAAAATTTAGGTTTTTCAAAATTTAAATCTTTTTATTCAATAATATTACCAGCTGCTAGACCTGCAATAGTTGCTGGTCTCTCTTTAGTTGCAATGGAAACACTAGCAGAGTTTGGGGCAGTAGATTTTTTTTCAGTTAATACACTAACAACAGGTATATATAATGCTTGGATAACTTTTGATGATTTAGCTTTTGCTAATAGAATATCATTTTTTCTTTTGTTATTTATATTTATTCTTTTTCTGACTGAAAACCTATCTAGAAAAAAAGCGAAATATCATTTGGATACAAGAGGTGCTTTTAAACAAAAAGAAAAAATAAAACTTTCTGGAACAAATTCTTTTTTTGCCTTTTTATTCTGTTTTTTATTGTTCTTTATAAGTTTTCTATTTCCATTAGGACAAATGCTTTATTGGACAATAAAATTTCCAGAAAATTTCTTTGACATAAATGTAATTAATCTTTTGTTAAACACACTTTATTTAGTTGGATTATCCAGCTTAGTTCTAATAACATTTGCTCTGATTTCAAATTATGGAAATCGAGTTTCAAGAAATAAAACATTAAATTTTTTATCCACACTGTCGATTTCAGGTTACGCCATACCTGGTGTTATTTTAGCTGTCGCTTTTATAACCTTTATCGCCTGGTTTGATGAGAATATAATTAAATCTTTAGGTTTTTTATCAATTAAAAAATTATTTATTGGATCTATTTTAGGTTTAGTTATTGTATATTTTGTTCGTTTTTACTCACTAGCTTTCAATGGAATAAAATCAGGATATGAAAAAATAAACGTTTCAGTTGATGAGAGTGCATATCTTCTTGGTTATTCAAAAAGAAAAACATTTTTAAATATTCATGTGCCATATTTGAGAAATTCATTATTATTTGTAGTTATTTTAATATCTCTTGAAATAATTAGAGAATTGCCAATTACCTTGGTTTTACGCCCATTTAACTTTGAAACATTTGCAACTACTGCTTATATCTCAGCCTCAGAGGATATGCTTGAAGCAGCAGCGGTACCATCATTATTTTTAATTTTAATTGCTGCCTTTTTTATTACAATAACGTCAAATTATATTTTAAAAGAGAATAATGGCTAATAACTTTTTAGAAGTAAATAACGTTGATTTCAAAGCTGGTGGAAAAACAAAAGTTAAAAATGTGTCTTTTTCAGTTCAAAACGAAGGAGACATTATTTGTCTTCTAGGACCTTCAGGAATAGGAAAAACTACGATTTTGAGAACAATCGCTGGGTTAGAAAAGATTAATAATGGTTCTATAATTATGAATAATAAAACTATATCTTCAAAAAAAATTCACATTGAGCCAGAGGACCGAAATATTTCACTTGCTTTTCAAGACAATAGTTTATTTCCTCACTACAATGTTGAAAAAAATATATTAATTGGTACAGAAAAAAAAAATAAAAAAAAAATTAAAATAAATGCAAAAGAAATAGTAGAATTTTTGAATTTAAAAAAAATATTAAATAAATATCCACATGAGATAAGTGCCGGTGAAGCGCAAAGATCATCACTAGCAAGAGC
>CACHTK010000021.1 GCA_902582765.1 uncultured Pelagibacteraceae bacterium | reverse complement strand
TTTTTCCAGATAAATATTTGTTATCTTTTTTTATAAATAGTATTGGATAATCCAGTACAAAATCAGCATATTTTTCAAAATCAACATTTTCTAAAAAAATTTCTGGAAGACCACCTCTTGATGTTTCTTGCCATACTTTTGATCGGTATGATAAATATTTACTATCTTTTTTCTCAACAATTGATGAGTTTGCAAAAAGTGCAATACTTAATGGAACTAAACTATTTGCTAATTTAAATTTTTTTATAAAATCATTCTCAGACGTGTAGTCTAGATTTAACTGCGTTCCAGATGTTCTATACATCATATCTAAACTGAGCGACCCACCTTTAGGCATATCCTTTGTCATTACTTCATATCTTTTTTTAGGATTGTTTGGAATTTCAGACAACTTAGATATTGGATCAAATCCAGCACTTACTATTTTTAAATCTAATTTTTCTACAACTTGTTTAAGCTCAAACAAATAATTATTAGCTTCAGTGCATACTTCATGAATATTATTTAATTGAGCACCTGCAAGCTCAATTTGATTACCTGGTTCTAAAGTTATACTCTTATTATCTTTATTTAACGCTATAACATTCTCACCTTCATATGATGGTTTCCAGCCAAATTCATATAGAATTTTGAAAATCTCTTTAATTGTAGAATAATTAATTCTTTTATTATTCTTTTTATAAAAAAGGAATTTTTCGTGCTCGACACCAATTTTAGTATTAATAGGCTCCTTAATTCCTGATTTAAAATGATCTATTATGTTATCTTTATTCATATTAATGATTTAATCACTCTTACTTAGATATTCAACAGCTTCACTTATACTAGTTAATTTGTTAGAACAAGTTTGGTTTTTACATATAATAACACTTGGTTTTGTATCATTATTTAATTGGTAAACAAATGTTGCAACTCCTAGATATTCTTTTTGTAAATAAATCTGCATTTCCTTAATAGACTGCGATGTTCCATGGAATGTGAATGATAAGCTATTATCGCAAATATCTAGGGTTTTAATAAAGCTAAACATTTGTGAATAATAAGAGTTTAAAACCTGATGAAATGATTTTTTTAGAACCTCATTTCTTTCAGACCATATTTTATCATTTGTAATTGAATATAATTTATTTGAAATTAGTAGATAAACACTATTACCATTTGGTATATTGCTATCATTCAAGTCTAATGGACTTGCAAACAAATCATTTTCTTTAATAATATTTTTCTGGAACAGCTGCGTTTCTTTATTAAAGAATAATTCCCAAGTATCATTCATTATTTTTATTGATTTTTCTAAAGCTTTTTTGTCAGCATTAACTTCATATAGAGTTATCATAAGTAAAGCATAATATACGTAGTCCTCAAGAAAAGTCTCTATTTCTTTATTTTCATAACAATGAATAATTTTTTGATGCAATTTTTTATTTAATATTTCAATTGTTTCTATCGTCTTACTTTTTAAATCTTCATCGTCTAAATTTACTGAAGTTTTTAAAAGAACTTGCAGCATATACGCATTTAAATCAGTTTGCGATTTATCATCAAAAAATGGTTTTACTCTTTTTCTTCTAATATTAAGTAATTTATTTTTTATTTGGTCTAGATTATTTTTATCTTCATCAAGTATTAAATTTTTTTCCACCAAAATGTTATTACCTTCGAAATTACCGCTCTCCGAAATTTCGTACTTATTTTCTAGTAATTTAATGTCTTTTTTTAAAAGATTTTTTAATTCTTCATATGACCAAACATAATATTTTCCTTCAACACCTTCGCTATCAGCATCATATGCTGAACCATATAATTCTTCTTTGTTTTTAAATTCATTATTAAAATATTGAATTGTTTGTAAAAGTTTATTTTTAAAATAATCATTTTTTGTATTTTGATAAAATTTAGTTAAGAGATCGATAAATTGGATATTGTCATAAAGCATTTTTTCAAAGTGAGGAATTATCCATTTTTCATCAACAGCATATCTTGAAATTCCTCCCTCTAGTTGATCATAAATACCTTTGGAACAAAGATTATTGAGCAAAATTTCAACAGGCTTAAAATAATTTTTATTCTTAGTCTTTAAAAAGAAGTAAAACATTGCATCAAATAAATAAAATTGGGGGAACTTCGGTGCTCCTTTGAAACTTCCGTTATTTTCATCTAAATAATTAATAATTTTTTCAACAAATGGCTCCAATGGCTGATTTAAAACTTGAGATCTTTGATTAATTTTTGAGAATATTTCTTTAACCTGTGGCGCTTGAGATAAAATTTTTTCTCTATTTTCATTGTACACGTTATACACGTTGTTTAAGACTTTTTTAAAGTCGGGCCTTCCTTGAATTTCTTTTGGTGGAAAGTAAGTGCCACCAGTAAAAGGTACGCCATTTTCATCTAAAAACATTGATAATGGCCACCCACCTTGTGCCCCAGTTAAGATTGATAAGCTTTTTTGAAAGACGTAATCTAAATCAGGTCTTTCCTCTCTATCAACTTTAATATTTATAAATTTTTCATTCATCAGTTTTGCTGTTTCATCGTTTTCAAAACTCTCGTGAGCCATAACATGGCACCAATGACAACTCGCATAACCAACGCTTAAAAATATGGGCTTTTTTTCTATCTTAGCTTTATCTAAAGTTTCTTTTTTCCAAGGAAACCAATCTACTGGATTATCTTTATGTTGTTGAAGATAAGGACTTTTTTCGTTTTTTAAAATATTAGACAATTTAATGATGGTAGTAAGGTTTTCTAGAAAAGATATTCCTAACCATTGGTTCAAATTCTTTTAATGTCATTGACTTATAATTTGGATCAAAAGATGCTTGATCATAGTTTTCACAAAAATCTATTGTTGCTTGGTAATGTTCGGCATCCTTATATTTTTCTCTAGCATTCTTATTCCCTCCTAAGTGCTCTGCAGAGTAATAAGTTTGAAATAAACCATGATGTAAAATAATCCAGTAAGTTTTTTCTGAAACATAAGGTTTAATCACTGATGCTGCATATTGAGAATGATTCATAGGAGCCAATTCATCTCCTAAATCGTGTAATAATGTAGCTACAACCATTTCCTCGTTTTCTCCATTTTTGTAAGCCCTTGTCGCTGCTTGTAATGAGTGTTCTAATCTTGTTATCTGATAGCCCTCAAGTGTTGTAGTTTGAGAGGCTAAATAATTTAAAATTCTATCAGCAGTTTTTCTTTCATACTGACTTTCTAATTTTTCTAAAAGTTGATAGTCATCTTTTGTTCCATTCTTCATTTCTGTGAAACTTACTTTTTTCATTTTAATTATTAGATGCAGTACTTAATAATGATAATTGAGTTACTTTATCCTCACCAAGCTCATCAATTATTTTTACTGGATATTCTCCAGTAAAGTGGTGATCAGTTAATTGTGGATAATTTTCATTTCTCTTTTCAAATCCCATACCCATATATAAACCATTTAAACTTAGGAATATTAGAGATTTTGCTTTGATAAATTCACAGATTTCATTTGTTGTCTTATTTGCAGCTAAAAGTTCTTTTTTTGTTGGTGTATCAACTCCATAAAAGTCAGGAAATTTTATTTCCGGACTTGCTATTCTCACATGAACTTCTTTTGCACCAGCATCGTACAACATTTTAACTATTTTTGATGATGTAGTCCCTCTTACAAGTGAGTCATCGACTAAAATAATTCGTTTGTTTTTAATTACTGAAATATTTGGATTTAATTTTAATTTTACACCTAGACTTCTAATTTGTTGAGAAGGCTCAATAAACGTTCTACCAACATAATGATTCCTAATCAAACCTAAATCAAATTTTAAACCTTTTTTTTCAGCATATCCTAGTGCAGCTGCATTTCCAGAGTCTGGAACTGGTACAACTAAATCAGCATCAATATTATCTTCATCAGCAAGTTGAGCACCAAAATTTTTTCTGTATTCATAAGCAGTTTTGCCGTTTAATATACTGTCAGGTCTTGAAAAATAAATAAATTCAAAAACACATGGTCTAACTTTTTTTGGTGGAAATGGTTTAATACTTTTCAGTTCATCATTATCAATATAAACAATTTCTCCATTTTCAACTTCTCTAACAAACTTAGCTCCAATTATATCAAAAGCACATGTTTCAGATGCGAATACATACGAGTTTTTTAATTTACCAATTACCAAAGGTCTAATTCCATAAGGATCTCTTACTCCTATAAGAGTATTTTGTGTCATCATTACTAAAGCGTAACCCCCTTGAATTTGAAATATAGCATCAATAATTTTATCTAATGTTTTTGCTCTTTTAGATTTGGCTATTAATTTAACAATTGTTTCAGTATCTGACGTAGTATAAAAAATAGATCCTTCTTGAACCATTTTATTTCTTAAAGTAATCGCATTAGTTAAATTACCGTTATGTGCAACTCCAATACCTCCTGAGTTGGTATCCGCAAAAAATGGCTGAACGTTTCTTAATGCTGTACCTCCAGTAGTAGAATATCTGTTATGTCCTATTGCAAATTTTCCTGGTAAATTCTTTAAAACTTTTTCATCGTTGAAATTATCCCCAACAAGTCCAAATCTTTTTTCAGAGTGATACTTGGATCCATCGAAAGAAACAATCCCGCAGCCTTCCTGTCCTCTATGTTGAAGAGCATGAAGTCCTAAAGCTGTAAGTGTTGCAGCGTCCTCATTATTGCTTATTCCAAAAACGGCACATTCCTCTTTTAATTTAGGATCATATATCTTGAACTTTTTCTTTAGTTTCTTCATATTCTTTTTTATCAGGAAATTCTTTTATAAGATAGTTACTGCCTTTTTCAACCCATGCATATGTAAAAGCATCATCTAAATTAATTGGCCATTTTTTGTGGTTATAGATGATATTTATAGTTGTATAGATACATACAACTATAACGTAAGCCCTAATAAATCCAAAAAAGAAACCAAAGATTCTATCTAGATTTCCTAATCCAGAGTAGGTGACTGCTCTATTAATTCCTTTATTTATTAATAAAATTAAAAATATAATTATTATGAATAATCCTATACCAACTGCTATATCAAGGACATATTCACTATCAATTATATCCTCAAAATATGGCTTTACTTTCGGAAATAAAAATAGGGTAACAACATAAGCTAAAAGCCATTTAGAGGCTGACAAAATGCTCAATAAAAAACCTTTTTTTGTACATGTCATCAATGATAGTGCTGTGAAAACTAAATAAACAATATCAAAGGTATATAGTTCAGTAAAAAAATCTTTTACAACTTCCATTAATTATTTAATCTTAAAAGGTTTGAGTACTAAAAGTAAAGATGGCAATAATGTTAAAACTGATATCATAGCCAATAGCATTGCTATCCCAGTAAATACTCCAAAATATATTGTTGGAATAAAATTAGATAAAACCAAAATAGAAAATCCAAATACAATTGTTATAGATGTATTTAGTATTGCCACTCCTACTGTCGAATGGCAATATTTTAGTGTTTTGTTGTAATCTTTTATTTTAATAAGTTCTTCTCTAAATCTATAAATATAATGAATGCTATTATCTACAGCAATACCAATCGTGATGGCAGCAATTGTGATTGTCATCATATCTAAAGGGATTCCAGCTAAACCAATTATTCCCAGAATAAAAAAAGCTGCAATAAAATTAGGTATTACACCAATTAGTGAAATTTTAATATTTCTAAAAAGGATTAAAAACATAACAAATATTCCGACCATCACAAAACCAAGTGTTAAGATTTGAGATTTAAATAAACTTTGAAGTAAATTATTAAACAATATAAGTACACCTCCAAGTTTAAATTCATCTTTACTGATATTTAATTTATTTTCTAAATCAAAATTAATTTGATTAATCAGATTATTTCTTCTTAATCCATCCAAAGAGTCCTTTATTCTTAAACTTATTCTAGCTTCAGAATTTTTTATAGATATATATGGGTCTACTATTTCGTTTTTAATATTATCTGGAATTTTAGTATACAGAACGCCCATTTCCAAAGTTCCAAGTTGTTTATTATTGTTCAATTTTGTTGCAATTTCAATTATTGATGAAAAAGATAAAACTTTGCCAACAGCATCAATGTCATCTAAATAATTGTGAACTCGAGTTATTTTATTGATTTTATCTTTTGTAAACCAATATTTGTTGTCATTTTCATCTTCATCACCCCAATCATTCTCACTATCAGTTTCTTCATCTTCATCTTTTGGAAATTTTAAAATAACTTCTAGTGGGGTTGTTCCACCCAGCTTTTCATCTATTAACTTCATACCCTTATAAATCTCAGTATTTTTATCAAAGTAATTAATAAAACTATTTTCAACTTCTAATTTTGAGATACCAAATATGCTTAAAAATATAATTATCCCAGTTAAACCAAATATGTAATTTTTATTTTTAACAGCTAATATCCCTAGATAACTTGTTATTTTTGAGTTTTTTTCCTCAGCTAATACAACATTTGAGTTTTGAGCAAAACTTAATAATGTAGGGAGAAGAGTGAATGTAATAATAAGAGAGGTTATTAATCCAAAAGTCATCATCCATCCAAAATCGATAATTGGTTTTATTTCACTAAAAATTAATGACATAAAAGCACATATCGTTGTTAAGACAGTATAAAATATTGGCCAAATCATTTTTCTTGTTGTCAAAATTAAAATTTCAAATTTTTTCTTTCTTGGAAACTGTTTGTTTAATTGCAAAAATCTAGTGCTCATATGAATATTCATTGCCATTGTTAGAATTAGCATTAAAGCAATGAAGTTTGATGAAATTACTGTAACTTTCCACCCAACTAGACCGAGAAAACCTATCATAATTACAACTGATAAGAAACAGCTACAAATTGGAATTACTATCCAAATTATTTTTTTGAATACATACCAAAGTGTTAAGATTATAAAAAGTAGTACTCCAATACCAAAAGTCACAATATCATTTTTTATAAAGGTCATCATATCGTCTGCAATCATTGGGATACCTCCAAGATAAATTTGCGTATTTTGATTATGATTTTTTATAACTTCTCTAATTTCTAAAATATTTTGATGTCGCTCTTTTTTAATTTTATCTTTATAAACCTCTAATTCCTTATTGGTTTTAATCTCTTTGTCTATTTTATCTGGTTTTATATATACAATGATACCACTTGTTTTTCCGTCCTCACTAATTATAAAATTACTAAATACTGGACTATTTAAGATTTCATTAAATCCACGGTCTTTATCAATATTTTTACTTGTTAACGTTTTAAAATTTTGAATACGTTCAATTAAAGTATCATCTGTCGCTTCTAATAAAGGAATATCTAGAAGTGTAACAACATTATAAACCCAATTTAATGATTTTAACTCTTTTTTTAATTCAGAAAGACTTTTAATTGATTCCTCTGAATTCATTTTACTATTTGGTGAGTAGGTAAGTACTAGAAATTCTTTAGCACCGTATCTATCATTTATTTCGTTTAGATATTTTAGATCGGGATCATTTTCTAATAATAACGTTTCTGAACTTGCATCTAAGCGAAAATCTTTAGAAAAGTAAAAAGCAGCAAATAATATTACCACTAGAATTGAAAAAACATACTTAGGTTTTTTTATAATATTCTTTTCGTAAAAATTAGCTAACATTGGATATTAACTTTTATAATTTATATTAATTATTTTGAATATCTTTAAATTTGGTGAACATTTCCTCAAATTCAAGCATTATAGTACCAGTTGGACCGTGTCTTTGTTTAAGTATGAGTAGTTCAGCTAAATGAGAAATTTCATTCATTTTTGCCTGCCATTCAGCATGTTCAACAGTCGCAGGTCTTGGCTCTTTATTTTTTAAATAATATGATTCTCTAAAGACAAACATCACAACATCTGCATCTTGTTCTATTGATCCAGATTCTCTTAAATCTGAAAGCAATGGTTTTTTATCATCTCTTTGCTCAACTGCTCTAGATAATTGAGAGAGCGCAAGTACAGGAACTGATAATTCTTTTGCAATAGCCTTCAATCCTTGTGTAATCTCAGAAATTTCTTGTACTCTTCCATCTTTGAAATTTGTTCCTCGCATTAATTGAATGTAGTCAACTACAATCATATCTAAACCGTGGACTCTTTTAATTCTTCTAGCTCTATTATTAAGCGCTGCGATTGTTATCGCTGGAGTTTCATCAATATAAAGTGGGAGTTCAGCTATATTTTTTGAAGTCTCTATAAATTTATCAAATTGTTCATCTGAAATTTTTCCTCTTCTTATATCATTAGATTTTATTCTAGATTGTTCTGCTAGAATTCTAGTGGATAGTTGTTCAGAGGACATTTCTAAAGAAAAGAATGCTACACAAGACTTTTCACCTTTATCTTGAATATTTTTTGCAGCATGAAATGCAATATTTGTTGCTAAAGCAGTTTTACCCATTGATGGTCTACCAGCAATTATTATTAAGTCAGATTTATGCATTCCGCCCAATCTATCGTCTAAATCTTTTAGTCCAGATGGCACGCCAACTATTCCCTCTTCATTTTTGTAAGCATTAGAAGCCATCTCAATAGTCTGTCTCATTGCCTCATCAAATTTGACTAGGGAAGAATTGAAAGATCCCCCTTCGGCTAAATCAAATAAAGATTTTTCAAAATGCTCAATAATTTGATGTCCATCACTGTTCAAATCATTAAGTTTGGCTGTGTCACTTATATTGTCAGAAATTTTAATCAACTCTCTCTTTATATATAAATCATAAATCAACTTTGAATATTCAATACTCTGTCTAGATGATGTTGAAAATTTTGTAATTTTTACAAGATACTCTGGAATATTGAGTTCATCTTTTTCATTTTCAAAATGATTTTTTAGAGTAATTGGATTTGCCAGCATTCCTTTAGAAATTAACTTTTCAATAGCACTAAATATTTTTTGATGCATTGGATCATAAAAATTTTCACTTTTAATTAGTAAGCTAATTTCATCAAATGTCTCATTAGCAAGCAATATTGATCCAATAACTGCTTGTTCAGCTTCTATGTTATTAGGGAGCTCATCTAATTTATTATTAATTATATTTAAAGATTGAGACACAAAAAAAACTCGCATAATAAAGGAAAAAAAACAAATCTTTATTATTATTGGGGAAAATTATGTATAATTATTTCATTTCCTCTTGAGGAACAGTTTTTATTACAATCTCTGTTTGAACTTCTGGGTGTAAATTAATTAAGACATCAAAATCACCAATTGACTTAATTTCTTTTGAGGGTTGTATTAAAGATGGGTTTATTTTAACTTTATCAATTTCCTCTATAACTTTTGATATCTCAGTTGGTTTTACTGATCCATATAATTCTTTGTTTTCTGTACTCAATTTTTTGATTTCATATTGTTTATTTTTTATCTTTTCATTAATTTCTTTTGCTTCCTTTTTTTTATCCAAATCTTTTTTGCTCAAATCTTGTTTAATTTTTTCTACCTCTTTAATATTTTCTTTAGATGCAAATAGAGCTTTTTTCTTGGATATAAGATAATTTCTGGCAAAACCTCTTTTAACCTCTATGATTTCTCCTATAGATCCAATTTTTCTTACATTTTCAAGAAGTATTACTTTCATTTTATAATAATGCTAAGTTTCTTGCTCTTTTAATTGATAAAGAGAGTTCTCTTTGTTTTTTTTGACTAATTGAAGTTATCCTTGATGGTAGTATTTTACCGTTTTCTGAAATATATCTTTTTAACAACTTAATATTTTTATAATCAACTACAGGCGCACCTTTTCCTGTAAGAGGACATTTCTTTTTAAATTTATATTTTTGGTTTTGAAAAATACTTAGTTTTGCGAAGTTACTTTGTTTACCTTTTTTTTTATTATTTCTTTTTTTCATAATTAAAATTTATTTGGAAAAACTATCTTTATCATCACTTTTTTTAAAATAATCAGCCTCAAGATCAAATTTTTTTACTTTAACCGTTAAGTATCTTAACAGGTTTTTGTCAATCTTCTCGTTTTTCTCAAGTTCTGAAATTATTTTGCCATTAGCCTCTAGTTTAAAATGAATATAGTTACCTTTCTTATTTTTTTTAATTAGATATGATAAATTCATCAATCCCCAATTCTCTAACTTTACAATACTTCCCTCAAGTTTTTCTACTATTTTAGAATATTTTTCCTCAATTTGTTTCAATTGGGTTGGACTGACATCCTGTCTAGCTATAATTGTATGTTCATATAAGTTCATAATAATTCTTTTAAAAGACTGAGGATATACTATTATAATTTTTTAATTACAATATAAAAAATAAGGTATTTACTTATATTTTCTATGTTTTCTGTTTTATTTCCTGGCCAAGGTTCTCAATCTGTTGGAATGGCTAGAGATCTATATGATAATTTTAGTTATGTAAAAGATTTTTTCGACGAAGCGGATGATGTACTTAAATTTTCAATTAAAAAAATAATCTTTGAAGGACCAAAAGATCTTTTAAATTTAACAGAAAATACTCAACCAGGAATATTTCTTGTTAGCTATTCAATTTTTAACGTAATAAAAAAAGAAACTTCATTTGATATAACTAAAGCCAACTATTTTGCGGGCCATTCTCTAGGAGAATATTCAGCATTAGCTTGCTCCAATTCTTTAGATTTTAGAGAAACAATTAGACTTTTAAAAATAAGAGGTAATGCAATGCAGAACGCTGTTCCCAAAAATGAAGGAGGAATGGTTGCAGTATTGGGACAAGATATCAAAAAAATTAATGAAATAATTGAAAATAATAAAAATAAGTATGAATGTTTTTTAGCTAATGACAATTCTATCGGACAAGTTGTTATAAGTGGTAAAACCGATGATCTTGATTTATTCATTATCGACTTAAAGAAATCTAATATCAAAAATATTAAATTACCAGTTTCTGCTCCCTTTCATTGTATACTTATGAATGAGGCAACACAAATTATGAGAAAAGAACTCAATAATAGTAAATTTTTAACTCCAACTAATATGATAATACCAAACGTAACAGCTGAACCAACTAATGAACCAGAAAAAATAAAAAGTCTTTTAATAGATCAAATTGAAAAACCTGTTCGCTGGAGAGAAAGTATAATAAATATGATTAATTTTGGGAATAAAAACTTTATTGAAATTGGTCCAGGCAAAGTATTATCTGGACTTGTTAAAAGAATTGATAGCAATGTAAAACTAATTCAAGTAAATAATATAGATGATTTAAAGAACTTATGATCAACTTAAATAATTTAAATATAATTTTGACAGGTGCTACTGGGGTGATTGGAAACTCGATTTTAGATACATTAGTTTCAGCAGGATCAAATATTTTAGCCACAGGCACAAATGAGGAAAAATTAAATAGAATCAAAGAAAAGTATGAAAAGGTAAATATATTAAAGTTTGATATTTCTAATCATGCCAAAATAGATGAATTTGTGGAAAACTGTAACTCAATTTTATCTAACAAAATTAATGTCTTAATTAACAATGCCGGAATAACTCAAGATAATCTTTCAATTAGAATGAAAGAGGAGGAATGGAAGAGAGTTATAGACATAAACCTGTCTTCAACATTTTTAATTACCAAGAATGTTATAAAAAAAATGTTAAAATCCAAAAGTGGTAAAATTATTAATGTTACCTCAGTAGTTGGTCACTCAGGCAATATTGGCCAAGCCAATTACGCCGCATCAAAGGCAGGTATAATTGGCTTATCTAAAAGTTTAGCACTAGAATATGGAAAAAAAAATATTACGGTAAATTCAGTATCACCAGGATTTATCATGTCAGATATGACTAATAAAATTAGCGAGGAGCATACTGATCTATTAAAATCGAGAATTTCACTCAACAAATTTGGTAAACCAGAGGATGTAGCTAATACAATTGCCTTTTTATGTTCAAATTTATCCGACTATATTACAGGTGAAACTATTCATGTTAATGGAGGAATGTATTTTAGTTGACAAAATTTATAAATTATCTAATAACGAATTAACTTAAAGGAACAAAATGTCAGATGATATTTCAAGTAAAGTAAAAAAAATAGTTGCTGATCACCTAGGAATTGATGAGGCTAAGGTAAATGATGACTCTAGCTTTATTGATGATTTAGGTGCAGATAGTTTAGATACAGTTGAGCTAGTGATGGCTTTTGAGGAGGAATTTGGATCTGAAATATCTGATAGTGATGCTGAGAAAATTTTGACTGTAGGAGATGCAGTTAAATTTATAGAAAATAAAGCAAACTAATTTTTTTAAGTCAATGGCCGAGAAAAAAGCAGGGATAATTGTAATATTATCCTCTCCTTCTGGCGCGGGAAAGACAACCCTGGTAAAAAAAATTTCATTAAGAAAAAAGTTTAAAATATCTATTTCTCATACCACAAGAAAACCAAGATCAACGGAAAAAAATGGAAGAGACTATTTCTTTATTAAAAATAAAGAATTCAAAAAGTTAATTCAAAACAAAAAATTTTTAGAATATGCAAAAGTTTTTAAAAACTACTATGGATCGCTTAAAGAAAAAGTAATAAATAAATTAAAAAACGGAGAAAATGTTATTTTTGATATTGATTGGCAAGGAACAAGACAGATAAAAAATAAAAAATTAAAATACAAAATCATAACAATTTTTATTCTTCCTCCTTCAAAAGAAGAGTTATTTAAAAGATTACTTAAAAGAGAAAAAAAAGATAAAAAAATAGCGAATGAAAGAATGAAACAGTTTAAAGAGGATGTAATGCATTGGAAGGAATATGACTTTGCAGTGATAAATGACAATATTGAAAAATGCTATAAATTGATAACAAATTTTATCAATTTGAAAAAACATAAGAAATCAACAGTGCTATATAACAGAAAATTTATAAAAAATCATGTCGACTACCTAGTAAATTAAAGATTCATAAAATTTACAAATTTTGTAATAGGTTAAGGGATCTAAATTTTGTGGTCTTGATTTTAGATCTATAGATAAATTTTTTGATATTTCATCAAAGTTGTTAAATAAAAATTTAAGAGGTTTTTTAATCATTTTTCGTCTTTGATTGAAAAATATATTAGTTATATGCTCTAAATTTTTAGGATTTTTTAACTTATAGAAATTTTTTTTTGGAACAAAAACTAATAACGTGCTTCTAACTTTTGGAGAAGGACGAAAACTTGTAGGCTCTATATCAATTATTTTTTCAATTTTCATTTTCCAATTTGCAAAGATAGATAATCTTCCGTAATTTTTGCTATTAGTATTTGCAATTATTCTATCAGCAACTTCTTTTTGAAACATTAAAACTAGTTTCTTGCAAAACTTATTTATATCATCAGTTTTTATCCATTTCGCAAGTATTTGCGTTGAGATATTATAAGGAAGGTTTCCAAATATAATAAGATCATTTTTAATATAATTTTCGTAACGTATCAGCATCATATCTTGATTTATAACATTGATTTTTTTTCCGAATTTTTTTTTTAAATTATTTGCTAATATTTCATCCTTTTCAATTACAACTAATTCTTTAGGTTTTTTTTCAAATATTTTATTTGTTAAGGCACCGTCTCCTGGACCAACTTCTATTATTGTATCATTATGATCAATGTTACCTAATTCTACAATTTTGTTTAATATTTTATTATCAATAAGAAAATTTTGCCCTAAGCTTTTTTTTGGAACAAAAGTCATTTAATTTTATTTAAGAAATTAAATGCATAAAAAACTGAAGTTGGGTCAGATTTATTTTTACCAATCATATCTTGATTTGGACCATGATCAGGAGTAATTTTTAGAAATGGTAAACCAATCGTAATATTTATTGCTTCAAACTTAAATAATGTTTTAATAGGAGTTAGCACTTGATCGTGGTACATACCAATCACAGCATCAAATTTATCAATATTTTTTTTTAAAAAAAAAGTATCAGCTGCAAATGGTCCAGAGATATTAATTTTTTTTTTATTTAAGAAAGTAATTGCTGGAATAATCTCTTTTTCTTCCTCACTTACTCTGTCAGTTGTCTCGCAGTGTGGGTTTAACCCTAAAACAGCAAATTTAGGTTTTTTTCTTAAATTCGTTTTATAAAACTTGTCGACTATTTTTACAGTATTAATGATTTTTTTTTTTTTTATAAATTTGGTAACT
>CACHTK010000020.1 GCA_902582765.1 uncultured Pelagibacteraceae bacterium | reverse complement strand
AGGTTTTACAACAACAATTTGCTAAAGCTAACATTAGAGCAGATATCCAAATGACACCTTCAAAAAGTTATTGGAATGAAACTTGGATGAAAAAGGCAGTAGCAATGACACGTTGGAATGAAAGACCTGCAGACAGTATTTTGCATGAAGCTTATCATAGTGAAGCAAAATGGAACGAGTCTTTCTATAAAAGTGCTTCTTTTGATAAGAATTTAGCTGAAGCTAGAGGAGAGTTAAATTTCAACAAAAGAAAAAAAGCATACATTAATGCTCAGAAAACATTATGGGAAGAATCTGGAACTATGATCCCTTATCATGTTTCTCGACTCGTTGTCACATCTTCTAAAGTTAAAAATCTTGATGAAGTTGAGTATTTTTCAATTAGATGGCACACAGTAAGCGTTAATTAATAATTTTTGTTTTACAGGCCTTTAAGTAGGCCTGTAAAACCTCTTTCATTTCTATATAAATAATTTAAAATTTAAGTGTTCTTATGCTTTTTTTAATTATTAAAAGAATTCTATTAGGTTTTATAACTTTATTTATTGTATCTTTAATCACTTTTGTTGGAACAGAAATTTTACCAGGCGATGCTTGTACAACATATCTTGAAAGACAAGCGTTTGGCGAACAATTAGAAGCCTGCTATAGAAGACTAGGTTTAAATGTTCCAGCCTATGAGAGATATGTATCCTGGGCAGTAAATGCTATTCAAGGCGACTTTGGTTATTCATTGAGTGGAGAAATGCCGATCAAAGAGGTTTTAGGACCAAGAATTAAAAATTCATTAGTTCTAGCATCAGCTGCCATTTTTATTGGTATACCGATTGCTTTGATACTAGGAATTGTAACTGCTCTTTGGAGAGATAAATTACCTGATGTTGCAATTTCTACAGTTACTATATTTGCTATGACTATTCCAGAGTTTATTAGTGCTACACTATTAATTTTAATTATTGCAATATGGC
This sequence comes from uncultured Pelagibacteraceae bacterium, assembly GCA_902582765.1. GTDB lineage: Bacteria > Pseudomonadota > Alphaproteobacteria > Pelagibacterales > Pelagibacteraceae > Pelagibacter. The sequence goes on along the minus strand of CACHTK010000020.1, from coordinate 13,704 downwards.
TAGAATGGTTGCCTGGTATAGTAATAGTTCCAACTGATGTTTCATTCTTAGAACTGTTACCAAATATTATTTTACCTGTGATTGCTATTGCAATGATTATGACAGCTCATATGGCACGTATGGTAAGATCAAGTGTCATTCAAGTTATGGCAAGTGAATATGTTCAAATGGCAATTTTAAAAGGTGTTCCATATTGGAAAATGGTTTTTAAACATGTTTTACCAAATGCGTTATTGCCTGCTATTAATGTTGTAGCATTAACAATTGCATGGTTATTAGGTGGTGTTGTTGTAACTGAGGTTGTGTTTAATTATCCTGGTCTTGGAAGATTAGTTATTGAGTCGATTTCAAACAGAGATTTGCCCACTGTTCAAGCCTTAGCAATAATTCTTGCATCTATTTATGTTAGTATAAATTTACTAGCAGATCTAATGACGTTGATGCTTAATCCAAGATTAAAGACTTTACAGATAAGAAAGTAAAATGACAGTAAATAGCATATATAAAGAAGAGAAAAAAAGTGCATTTCAGAAGGTTTCTGAAGTTATAATAACTATGGCGTCAAGACCGTCTGGTTTCATCGGACTAAGTATTTTAGTTTTTCATATTATTCTTGCTTTTATTAGTCCTTATATTGCGCCTTATGATTTTAAAGCAATAAATCCAACTTTAATGCTTCAGGCTCCATCTGCTGAATATTGGTTTGGTACAGATGATCTTGGTAGGGACGTTTTTACTCGAACAATTTTAGGTGGAAGAACAGCTTTGACAATTACATTTTTCGGATCTTTGATAGCACTTCTTTGGGGAGGTCTATTAGGAATTTTTTGTGGACTAGTTGGTGGAAAAATTGACGATATTGTAATGAGAATTGTTGATGCATTTTTGTCTATACCATGGATATTAGCAATGCTATTAATTGTATCTTTGTTAGGTACATCTACTGAAGTATTGATACCTGCTTTAGGTTTTTTTTATGGCAAAGGAATTGTAAGAGTAGCTAGAGCAGCAACTCATGATGTTATTGCTAAAGACTTTATAGTATCTGCAAGAGCAAGAGGACACAGTAATTTTTCAATTATTTGGAATGAAATAATACCAAATGTTCGAGATGCAATTTTGGTAGAAGGTGCGATGAGATGGTCTTGGATGTTACTTGGTTTCAGTTCTTTATCTTTTTTAGGTTTTGGAGTTAGTCCTCCAACCCCAGACTGGGGATTGATGATATCAAATGCTAGAGGTTTAATGTCTTTTGCTTATTGGGCTGTAATAGCACCGATTGTTGGATTAAGTAGTCTAATAATTGGTATTAATTTAACAGCAGACGCTTTTGCCAAAGCACTAGGCATAGATAGATCAACTAAAGCTCCTGTTTAATTATGAGTGATATAATTCAAAAAGTAAAAAATTTATCTATTGGATTTAAAAGTAAAAAAGGTGAAGAAATTTTAATTTTAAAAAATATAAGCACAAAAATTAAAAAAGGTGAAACAGTAGGAATTGTGGGAGAATCTGGATCGGGAAAAAGCACATTGGCATTAGCAATGATGGGGTATGTAAAACATGGCCTATATACGATTGGAGGAGAGTGTGAGTTTAATTCCTCAAATCTACTAAATATGAAAAGTAAAGATTTAGAAAAAATCAGAGGCAGAAAGATAGCAATGATACCACAAAATGCAGGTCAGGCATTAACACCAAACTTAAAAATAGGTTATCAAATTGATGAAGCTTTACAATTACACTCTGATTTAAGTGAGAAAGAAAGAGAAAAAAAAATTTCTGAATTATTAAATAAAGTTAGACTTCCTTCACCAGAAACAATTGCTTTAAGATATCCTCATGAACTTTCAGGAGGACAACAGCAGAGAGTTGCCGTAGCGATGGCCTTAGCTGGAACTCCTGATTTACTTCTTTTAGACGAACCAACTACAGGATTAGATGTTACAACACAAGCTCATGTATTAGAGCTTCTCAATTTTATTGCAAAAGATACAGGAACTTCGATGGTTTATGTAAGTCATGACTTAGGAGCAATAGCCCAAGTGAGCGATAGAATTATTGTTATGTATTCAGGAGAAATTGTTTTAGAAGGTCCTTCAAGAGATATTCTTAAAAGACCAATTCATCCCTACACACATGGATTACTAAAATCTATACCAAAATTATCTTTAGCTGGCCTACCCGAGTCAATGCCTGGTAGTCAGCCTCAACCAGGAATAATTCAAAGTGGTTGCAGTTTTTTCGATAGATGCAATTTTTCTGAGGATAAATGTAAAAACAATTCACCACAATTAGAGTTTTTAAAAGAATTAAATACTAGCGTTAGATGTTTTAACTATGAAAAACTTTTGAAAGAAAGTCAGGTTAATCAAAATGTAAATAAAATTAAAAACAATTCAAAAGACAAAGAAATATTAAACTTATCAGAGGTCTCTATAAGCTATGCCAAACAAAAATTATTGGATCAAATTTTTAATAGAATTTCTGATGACAATCCAACGGTGAAAGATATTAATATTAATATTAAAAAAGGAGAGACTATAGCTCTTGTAGGAGAGTCAGGTAGTGGAAAATCAACAATTCTGAAATCTATCGCTGGGTTGCTCAGAACTAAAGATGGTTTTATACGGTTCGATGAAAATAGAAATTTATCATCTGATTTGAAAGAAAGAAATCCCAATGATTTAAGAATCATTCAATTAATATTTCAAAATCCAGATGAGTCTTTGAATCCAAATCACACAGTAGAGGAAATTATTGCTCAACCTTTGAAATTATATTTTGGATTAAAAGGTGAAGAATTAAATAAAAATATTATAGATCTTTTGCAAAAAGTAAGACTAGGAGAATTTTACATGTCTAGATATCCGAGACAATTGTCTGGTGGAGAAAAACAAAGAGTAGCAGTAGCGAGAGCTTTTGCTGCAAAACCAGATATAATTTTATGTGATGAAGTAACATCTGCATTAGATGTTTCAGTACAAGCTGCTGTATTAAATCTATTGCAACAACTTAAAGAAGATTTTGGAACAACATACATATTTGTGTCACATGATTTAGCTGTTGTCAGAGCAATAAGTGACAGAGTGGCAGTCCTTTATCAAGGAAGGCTCTGTGAGGTGGGACCTTCAAATGATGTTTATAAATTTCCGTCCCATCCTTATACTGAGGTTTTATTGGGCGCAGTTTTAGAACCAGATCCTGATATAAAACCTAAACTAGTTGCAGAAGATATTGTGGAAGAAAAGCCACCTGAAAAAGGTTGTAGTTTTCAAGGTAGGTGTTCAAGAATTTTAGGAGATATTTGTAAAAAAGATATACCACCTTGGCAATTAACTGATAGCGGTAACGCTATTAGATGTCATATACCTATTAAAGAATTACAAAAAGAACAATTTTAACAGATTAATTTGTTATTTTAAAATTTATTTAACTGTGCTTAAATACATTAGGTATGAAAAATAATTCTACATTAGTGAAAAATTTACTTTCAGACTATAAAATAAATATTTACTTCCAAAATATTTCTTTAATGTTGATTGGAACATTAATTTTAGCTTTTTCATCAAAAGTACAAGTTCCATTCTGGCCAGTTCCTATGACGATGCAAACATTTGTAGTCTTTATAATTGGAATGACATTTGGATCTAAATTAGCTTTTTTCACACTTTTACTTTATTTATTTGAAGGTGCTATCGGACTTCCAGTTTTTGCAAAAGGTGGGGGATTACTTTATTTAACTGGTCCAACAGCTGGTTATCTTTATGGAATGACAATTGCAGCTGGATTAATAGGTTATTTAGCAGAAAGAAACTTTAACGACTCGTACTTTAAAAGTTTAATTTCTCTTATGATTGCAACATCAATAATTTTTATAGTAGGTGTGGGTTATTTAGGCTCAGTTATAGGTTATGATAAGGCTTTAGCAGGTGGTCTATATCCTTTTTTACCAAGTGAATTGTTTAAAATTGCTATAGCAGTGGCAATAATTCCATCAATTACAAAAATAATTAAATAATAATATTAAAATATTTAATGGCTTTAAGTTGCTCTTGAATAAGATTTTCATTATAAGCTTTTATTCTCATTATGAAAATTAACAAAGTAGTAGTTATAGGTTCAGGGACAATGGGTAGTGGAATAGCTGCTCAATTATGCAATGCAAATATTCCAGTAACGTTGTTAGACTTAACAACTGAAATTTCTGAAAAAGCTAGGGATAGAATTTTAAAATCTAGACCTCCTTTATTAATAGATAAGTCAAAAATAAATAATATTAATGTTGGAAATATAAATGATAATTTTAATGAGGTTGGTGAAGCAGACTGGATAGTTGAAGCGGTCGTTGAGAGAATTGACATTAAACATAATATTTATGAAAAAATTTTTAAAGAAAGAAAGAAAGGATCAATAGTATCTTCAAATACATCTTCTATTCCAATTAAAGTTCTCTCAGAAAAACTTTCAGAGGAAGAAAAAAAAGATTTTTGTATAACTCACTTCTTTAATCCAGTCAGATATATGGATTTGTTAGAAATTGTAAAAAATGAAAATAATGACTTAGATCAAATAAACTCACTTAAAAATTTTTGTGAAAAAGATTTAGGAAAAGGAGCATTAATTTGTAATGATACTCCAGGTTTCTTAGGAAATAGAATTGGTGTCTACGCTATGCAAGTGGCTATGACTGAAGCTTTTAAAATGAAATTAACAATTGAAGAAGCTGATGCCGTTTTTTTGGAAGGCCAATGGGAATACCAAAAACAGGTGTTTTTGGACTTTATGATTTAATTGGAATTGATTTGATGGCTGATGTTTTGAAAAGTTTTATAAAAGAACTTCCAGAAACTGACGACTTTCAAAATGTAGCAAAAGAAATACCATTAGTTAAAAAACTTATAGAAACTGGGTACACAGGGAGAAAAGGAAAAGGTGGTTTCTATAGAATGAATAAGTCTGATAATAAAAAAGTTCTAGAGGGGATTAACTTAGAAACAGGTGAATACTCGCTATCACAAAAATTCAATTTAGGGTCAGAAAAAATGGATATTGTTGGTCTTATAAATAGAAAAGATAAATATGGTGAATACGCTTGGTCTGTAATTTCAAGAATTATTAAATACGCATCATCTTTAGTTCCGGGTATTACAGATAAATTTAATGATATCGATGAAGCAATGAGACTAGGCTTTAATTGGTCTAAGGGACCTTTTGAAATGTTAAAAGAAATTGGTGTTAAGAATTTTTTTGAAAGAATAGATAAAATTGAAAATAATAAGTTTCTTGAAAACTTATCTCAAAGCAAAGATGAAAACTTTTATGGTGAAAGACAACAATACACTGATTTAGAAACTTTAGGAAAAATAAAACCTAGAGCAACTAAATTGGATAAAAATGATTCTGCTGAAATCTATAGATTTGATGATTTTAATATTGTTGAATTCACAACTAAGGCTAATGCTTTAGATTATGACTCGATGGATAGCTTAAAAAATGCAACAGACAAACCTTTAATAATAATAAACGAGGCAATGCAATTTTCAGCTGGTGTAAACTTGTCTTACACAATGAATTTTGCAGACAAAGGAGATTTTAAATCTATTGAAAAGTTTGTTAAATATTTTCAAGAGACCTGCAAACATTTAAAATATTCTAAATATCCGGTTGTATCAGCACCATCAGGATTGGCGTTGGGTGGAGGTTTTGAAGTTTTATGTCAAAGCAACTTTGTTGCATCCCATACCAATATTGTAGTTGGCTTAGTTGAGACTATGGTTGGATTAATTCCAGCAGGTGGAGGATGTAAAGAAATGCTTTGGAGATGGTCTCAAACTGAAGAAGCAAAAAATAATCCTGATTATGCTCCTTTAAAAGTATTTGATATTATTGGATATGCCAAAACTGCTACCTCGCCAATTGAAGCCGAACCACTTAAATATTTAAGACCAGAAGATAAAAAAATAATGAGTAGAAATAGCTTATTATCAGTTTCAAAAGAAATTATTCAAAATAATAGTGAGTTTACTCCTCCAACCGAATGTACTTTTAAGCTTTCAGGAAAAAACGTTTATGACAAAATGTTAAAAATGTTAGAGAAATTATACAATGAAAAAATTATTCTTGATCATGGAATGGAAGTTGGCAAAGAGTTAGCTAAAGTTTTAAGTGGTGGTGACACTACACTAGAAAATACTCTATCAGAGGATGATTTATATAAATTAGAATTAGATGCATTTATGAAGCTAATAGAGACAGAAAAAACTCAAGATAGAATTAAACATACATTGAAAACTGGTAAACCTTTGGTAAACTAGCATTATGGCAAATAGACCAACAAAAAAACAAGCGGATAACGCTACAAAGATTTTAATATCTTGGAAGAAAAAAATGCCATTTTATTATGCTGCAGCTATTATAATTGCTTTACTAATAATTCTATTTTCGTCAAATTCGAATAAAGAGCTTTCTATGCATCAAAAAAATATCAATGATTTTAAAAAAGCAGCTGAATTTATTCATAGAAATAGCTCGAAAAATTGAAAGATAAAAATAAAAAACCAATCCAACCAATTAGTGGAACGAAAGTACCAAGATATGCGGGACCATCAACTTTCGCTAGATTGCCGGAATTAAGAGACGTTGAAAGTTGTGATGTAGCAATTGTAGGAGTTCCTTTTGACTCTGGAACTAGTTATAGACCTGGAGCAAGATTTGGACCTCAGAGTATAAGACAAGCTTCAAGACATTTGAGAACAAATTATCATCCAAGTTACGACGTTGAACCGTTTAAAGTACAACAAGTTGCTGATGCAGGAGATATTGCCTGTAATCCATTTAATATTGATGAAGCCATAAAACAAATAGAAGTTGGTGCTACAGATCTTTTAAATAAAGTAGGTGGGATTATTAGTCTTGGAGGTGATCATACAATAGCCGTTCCATTGCTTAGAGCAATTAATAAAAAGAATAAAGGCCCAGTTTCATTAGTCCATTTCGATGCTCACTTAGATACTTGGGATACTTATTTTGGAGCACCTTACACACACGGTACACCATTTAGGAGAGCCAGAGAGGAAAATTTATTTTTAGATGATGCATCAATGCATGTCGGAATTAGAGGTCCACTCTATAGCAGGGAAGATATTAAGAACGATGAAAGTTTTGGTTTTAAAATAATTCATTGCGATGAATTTCAAACAGAAGGCATAGATAAAATAGTTGAGAGAATTAGAAACAGAGTAGGAGACAATGCTTTATATCTATCGATAGATATTGATGTTCTAGACCCAGCTTTTGCTCCTGGAACTGGTACACCCGAGATAGCAGGTATGACTACAAGAGAAATTGTAAATGTTATAAGAGGATTGTCAGGGCTAAACTTAATTTCAGCAGATGTAGTTGAGGTAGCACCAGCATATGATCATGCAGAAGTAACTTCTTTAGCAGCTGCAACAATTGTTTATGAATTAACAAATTTGTTTGCAAAAGCCTAAAGAACAGATAGCTTAATATATGTTAGAAAAAAGAAATTTTTATATAAATGGTAAATGGGTAGAACCAAAAAATTCTAAAGATATTCAAGTGATAAATCCTGCTACAGAAAAAAGTTGTGCAGTTATTTCACTGGGTGGAAAAGAAGATGTTGATGATGCAGTATCAGCTGCAAAAACTGCTTTTCAAACTTGGGGTTTCACAAAAAAAGAAGAGAGGATTAAACTATTAGAAAAGTTTTATGAGTTATATAAAAAAAGATGGAATGACACTACAGAAGCAATAATGATGGAAATGGGTGCTCCAAAAGATTTTGCATCTAAACTACAAACTGGCACAGGAGCAAGTCATACGAAATCATTTATAAAGTATCTTAAAGCTTTTGATTTTGAAAAACCTTTAGGAGATCATGCGCAAGATCAGAGAATTATTTATGAACCCAAAGGAGTTTGTGTATTAATTACACCATGGAATTGGCCAATGAATCAAGTTTGTTTAAAAGTAATCCCAGCCTTAGCAGCAGGATGTACTATGATTTTAAAACCTTCTGAGCTAGCACCTTTATCATCAATGATACTTACAGAACTTATTGATGAGGCAGGTTTTCCAAAAGGTGTATTTAATTTAGTTAATGGAGATGGGGAAACTACAGGTAATGCACTGACCAGTCATAAAGATGTAAATATGATATCTTTTACAGGTTCAACAAGAGCTGGAGCTCTAATTTCTCAAAACGCAGCAAAAGACTTTAAAAGAGTAAGTCTTGAATTAGGTGGAAAAGGAGCAAATATTATTTTTAAAGATGCAGATTCTGAGGCAATTGAAAGAGGAGCTGCAAGATGTTTTAGAAATTCAGGTCAATCATGTAATGCACCTACAAGAATGCTGGTAGAAAAATCAATTTATGATGAAGCAGTTAATAGATTAAAAAAATTTGCTAATGAATATAAAGTTGATATTCCCCAAAAAGAAGGAGATCACATTGGTCCGGTAATATCAGAAACACAGTACAATAAAATTCAAGGTTTAATTAAAAAGGGTATAGATGAGGGTGCTAATTTAATAGCAGGGGGACCTGGAAAACCTGATGGTTTAGAGGATGGTTATTACGTAAAACCAACTGTTTTTGCTGATGTAAATAATAATATGGAAATTGCCAGAACTGAGATTTTTGGTCCAGTATTATCAGTAATTCCATTTGAAACAGAAGAGGAGGCAATAGAAATTGCAAATGATACTCCTTATGGTTTGACAAATTATGTTCAAACTGAAGATCAAGAAAAAGTTAAAAGAGTTGCAAGAAAGCTTAGATCTGGGATGATAGTTGCTAATACAGCTTCACTAGCTGTAGATGCTCCATTTGGAGGATTTAAACACTCTGGAATAGGAAGAGAAGGTGGAAAAGAAGGTTTATTAGAATTTTTAGAAGTAAAATCTATTGGTGGTTGGAATTAATTTAAAGATTTATTTTTAATGCCATCTAAAAAACTAATACATTTTTTAATTTCAGATAGTTTTATAAATTCATCAATCTTATGAGCTTGCTTTATAGATCCTGGTCCACATACAACTGTACTAATTCCAATCTCCTGAAATAGTCCTGCTTCTGTTCCGAAAGAAACTACATCTCTAGAATTATCTCCAGTTATACTCGAAACAAACTCACATGCTTCTGAGTCAGGGACTCTATCGAAGCCAGTAATTTCACCAATTATAGTTTTTTTTATGGAAGATTTAGGATAAATTTTTTGCATTTCTGGTAAAAGAATTTCATTTGTAAATTTATCTATTTCGTTATTTAAGAAAATTCCATCTTCTTTAACTACTGGTCTTGTCTCCCAGTTTACATGGCATTTATCAGCAATGACGTTGTGTGCTATGCCACCAAAAATTCCACCAATTTGTAAAGTTGAATAAGGTGGTTCAAAGATCGAGTCTTTTAATTGTCTAGATTTAAGATTTTCTTTTAATTCTAATAGTTTATTCACATATCTTGCAGCAAATTCAACTGCACTCACACCTTTTTCTGGTTGTGAACTATGCCCTGCAAGACCTTCAAAATATGTTGTATATTCATAACATCCTTTGTGTGCATCTATTATTTTCATATTAGTTGGTTCACCTACAATGCAAATACAATCATGAATTTCTCTTTTTTTTAATTCTTTAATTAAAATAGGTGCACCTATGCAAGCAGTTTCCTCGTCAAATGTAAATGAAAAATGAATATCTCTGTCTAAATTTGAAGAAGAGAAAATAGGTGCATATGCCAATGCACATGCTATAAATCCTTTCATATCACATGAGCCTCTACCAAATAATTTATCATTTTTAATTGTTGCATCAAAAGGATCTGTTGCCCATCCTTTAGAAACAGGAACTACATCAGTATGTCCAGATAAAATTATTGGTTTTTTGTCACTTGCTTTTTTAGCTTTTATAGTTGAAAATAGATTTACTCTTTTTTCTTCTTCATCATATGTTCTAAAGGATACCGCACCCAATGAATTTAAAATATTATCGCAATAGTCAATTAGTTGAGTATTGTTTTCACCAGAAACAGTTTTAAAAGCAATTAAATCTTTTAGTATCTTAATAGAATTAGTATAAATTTCCTCTAAATTATTTCCTGTACTCATTTATTTTTAATTATATATTAAATTTATGAAAGAACAAATAACCTACGACATTTATGACAAAGTAGATATTAGAGTAGGAACAGTAATATCGGTAAAAAAAAATGAAAAAGCAAGGAAACCATCTCTTGTTGTTGAGGTTGACTTTGGCAAAGATATAGGAATTAAGCAATCATCAGCACAGATAACTCATTATTATAATGAGGAAAATTTAGTTGGAAAACAAGTTATTGGTATATGTAACTTTCCTGAAAAAAATATAGCAGGTATTGTCTCTCAGGTTTTAATACTTGGTTCTATAGATGAGGAAGGCAAAGTTGTTCTTGTTCATCCATCCCAAAAAGTAGAAAATGGTTTGCCTGTAGCATAAACATGCACCCCGAATTATTGTCTCTATGTTTGTTTATGTTTGTCACAAGCTGTTCACCAGGACCAAATAATATTGTTGCCTCTCACTCTGGATTTAATCACGGTTTTAAAAAAACTGTCCCTTTGATGTTGGGAGTAATTTTTGGATTTACATTTATGTTAGCAGTAATTAACTTTGGTTTAATAAATATATTTAGGCTTTATCCAATAATACAACAAGGTTTAATCATAACGGGAACAATTTTTTTAATATATTTGTCTTATAAAATATCATTTTCAAAATCATCAAACGAAAGTGATAATTTAAAACCTGTAAATTTTGTTGAAACATTTCTATATCAATTTCTAAACCCCAAAGGGGTAATTGTTGCTATAATTGCAGTTTCTACCTATGTAGAGTCTGGTGGTAACTTTATTTCATATTCAATTTGGCTATTAAGCATTGCCTTTTTGTTTGCAGTTATTAGTATTATTTTTTGGACTATAATTGGAAAATTTATGAGGAAATTCGCGACAAATGAGAAATTTATTAAATGGTTTAATTATGTTATGTCGGCACTCTTATTAAGCTGTATAGCAACTTTTTATTACTAAAAATATGAAACCAGGAAATCAAGATTCATTTAATTGTCTAAAAGAAATATCAGTAAATGGAAAAAATTATTTTTTTTATTCGCTAAAAGAAGCAGAGAAAAATGGCTTAGGGGGAATAAATAAATTACCAAAATCAATAAAAGTCTTACTTGAAAATCTTCTTAGATATGAAGATAACGTGACAGTTAATAAAGAGCAAATTCTCGCAATTAAAGAGTGGTTAAATTCAAAAAAATCCAAAACAGAAATTGCATATAGACCTGCTAGAGTGCTTTTACAAGATTATACAGGTATACCAGCTGTTGCTGATCTTGCTGCAATGAGGGATACAGTTAAGGAAAAGAACAAAGATCCTAATACTATCAACCCTCTTTCTTCTGTTGATCTTGTAATCGACCATTCTGTTCAAGTGGATAAGTTTGCAACAAAAAATTCATTAAAAGAAAATGTTGATATTGAATTTGACAGAAACTTTGAGAGATATTCTTTTTTAAAATGGGGACAGCAGGCCTTTAATAATTTTAGAATTGTTCCACCAGGCACAGGAATTTGCCACCAAGTAAATTTAGAATATTTATCAAAAGTAGTCTGGAACGAAAAGTTTAAAGATAAAGAGTATTTATTTCCAGATACACTAGTTGGCACTGATAGTCATACCACGATGGTAAATGGATTATCAGTACTAGGTTGGGGTGTTGGAGGAATTGAAGCAGAAGCAGGTATGCTGGGACAACCTATATCAATGTTGATACCAGAAGTAGTTGGATTTGAAATGAAAAATAAGCTACCTGAAGGTACAACTGCTACCGATCTAGTTTTAACAGTTGTTAAAATGTTAAGAGATAAAGGTGTTGTAGGTAAATTTGTAGAATTTTATGGAGAAGGTCTAAAAAATCTAACCCTTGCTGATAGAGCAACTATTGCAAACATGGCACCAGAGTACGGTGCTACTTGTGGATTTTTTCCAATTGATGAAGAAACATTAAAATATTTAGAATTTTCAGGAAGATCAAAAGAGAATATTCAAATTGTAGAAAAATACGCAAAAGAACAAAATTTGTGGGCAAGTGAAGACGTTGTTTTCACTGATACATTGTTTCTAGATATGTCTACAGTGGTTCCAACAATTTCTGGACCAAAAAGACCACAAGACAAAGTTCTTTTAACAGAGGCATCAAAAAATTTTATAAGAGTTTTTGAAGATGTATGTAAAAAAAACTGATCCAACAGTAGCAAAAGTTAAAGACTCAGATTTTGAGATAAAAGATGGAGATATATTAATAGCAGCTATTACATCATGTACGAATACCTCCAATCCAAATGTATTAATTGGTGCAGGACTGTTAGCCAAAAATGCAATTGAAAAAGGCTTGTCTGTTAAACCTTGGGTTAAAACTTCATTAGCACCTGGATCACAAGTTGTTACTGACTATTTAGATAAAGCTGGTTTAAGCAAATATTTAGATGAATTAGGTTTTAATTTAGTTGGTTATGGTTGCACTACTTGTATTGGTAACTCTGGACCTTTGCCAGATAATATTACTGATGCTGTTAAAGAAAATAATTTATACGCAGTTTCAGTTTTGTCTGGAAATAGAAACTTTGAAGGAAGGATTTCTCCTTTAGTAAAGGCTAATTATTTAGCTTCACCTCCTCTTGTAGTAGCTTACGCAATTGCAGGATCTATGAGAATGGATTTGTATAAAGATCCGCTAGGCAAAGATATCAAAGGGCAAGATGTTTACTTAAAAGATATTTGGCCTTCTAATAAAGAGATTGAGGACACTCTTAAACAATCTTTAAACCCAGAAATGTTTGTTAATAGATATTCAAATGTCTCTGAAGGACCAGAACAATGGCAAAAAATTAAAGTCGATAAAGGAAGTATTTATAATTGGGAAGAAAATTCTACCTATGTAAAAAAACCCCCATTCTTTGAAAATTTATCAGATGAACCAGAAGGTTTTAAAGCAATAAAAGATGCAAGACCGTTACTAATTTTAGGGGATATGGTAACAACAGACCATATATCTCCAGCCGGAAGTATTCAAAAAGAAAGTCCAACAGGAAATTATTTTATGAAGCATCAAATTTTGCCCAAGGATTATAATTCCTATGGTGCAAGAAGAGGAAATCATGAGGTAATGATGAGAGGAACATTTGCCAATATTAGAATTAAAAATGAAATGGCTCCAGGTACAGAGGGAGGTTTCACTAAATTATATCCTGAAGAAAAAGTAATGCCTATTTATGATGCTGTTGTTGAATACAAAAAAGAGGAACTGATTTAGTAGTATTTGGTGGAAAAGAATATGGAACAGGCTCCTCAAGAGATTGGGCAGCAAAGGGAACAAAACTATTAGGTGTAAAAGCTGTAATTGCTGAAAGCTTTGAAAGAATACACAGATCTAATCTTATAGGCATGGGTGTTTTACCTTTGCAGTTTGTAGAAAATATGAATAGACAGAATTTAAACTTAAAAGGGTCAGAATTAATTTCAGTATTAGGTCTTGAGACAGGAATTAATCCTGGTGATCATTTAGAAGTTGAAATTAAATATGCAACAGGTGACATTAAAAAAATTAAAATGTTGTGCAGAATAGACACTAAA
>CACHTK010000019.1 GCA_902582765.1 uncultured Pelagibacteraceae bacterium | reverse complement strand
TTCTTTTTTAATATTTATTACTGCTTGTTCTATTGTAGGTTTTGGAGTTATGTAGTGGCTGTTAGCATAAACTTTAATTAAATTTAATTCTCTTACTTGATCACCTGTTAATGGATCAAACTCCTCAATTTTCTCAAGTTTGTCGCCAAATAAACTTAGCCTCCAAGCTCTATCTTCCAAATGAGAAGGAAAAATTTCTAAATATTCACCTCTAGCTCTAAATGTACCTCTATAAAAATTTTGGTCATTTCTTTTGTATTGAAGTGCAACTAAAGATTTTATTATATGCTCTCTATTATAGTCATAGTTTTTTTGTAGAGTAAGTGTCATTTTACTGTAAGCTTCAACAGATCCTAATCCATAGATACACGATACACTGGCAACTATAAGAACATCATCTCTTTCAAGAAGAGAACGAGTAGCTGAGTGTCTCATTCGATCAATTTGCTCGTTAATTGATGCCTCTTTTTCTATATAAGTGTCTGATCTTGGAACATACGCCTCTGGAGTGTAATAATCGTAGTAGGACACAAAATACTCCACAGCATTGTCTGGAAAAAAACCTTTCATCTCACCGTACAGCTGAGCAGCAAGTGTTTTATTTGGTGCAAGTATTAAAGCTGGTCTGTTAGTTTCTTCAATTACTTTAGCCATCGTAAAGGTTTTACCTGACCCAGTTACCCCCAATAAAACTTGATTAAATTGGTTTTTTTTAGCACCATTAACCAAATTTTTAATTGCTTCTGGCTGATCTCCTGCTGGTTTAAAATCAGATTTAATTTTAAATTTTCTACCACCTTCAAGTTTTCCACTTATTTTTGGATTTTTACTTTGAATATCTGTAATTAAATCTTGATATGTATTTTCCATATATTAAATAAAGTAATAGAATATAAACAATTTTCAATGAGCATAATATCTAACAGTTTAAAAAGAATTAAACCTTCGCCAACAATAGCTGTAACCCAAAAAGCGAGAGAATTAAAAGCTGCTGGTAAGGATGTAATAGCTTTAGGTGCGGGTGAACCTGATTTCGACACACCGGATAATATTAAAAAAGCTGCCGTTAAAGCTATAAGAAAAGGTGAAACCAAATACACCCCAGTTGACGGAACACCTGCAATAAAAAATGCAGTTATAAAAAAGTTTAAAAGAGAAAATAAACTTAATTATATTTCTGAACAGATAACTGTAGGTACAGGAGGTAAACAAGTTTTATACAATACTTTTGTAGCTACTTTAAATAAAGGAGATGAAGTTCTTATACCAGCTCCATTTTGGGTATCTTATCCAGATATGGTTTTGCTTGCTGGTGGTAAACCAAAATTTATAAAATGTGGAGAGGAAGATGGTTTTAAATTAACGCCTGACAAACTAAAAAAAGCAATCACAAAAAAAACAAAATGGATAATCTTAAATTCTCCATCTAATCCTACTGGTGCAGCATATACAAAAAAAGAAATTATTAGCTTAGGAAAGGTATTACTTAAAAATAAAAATATTTTTATTTTGAGCGATGATATTTATGAACATGTAAAATTTGATAATTTTAAATTTTTTACAATTGCACAAATCAAAAAACTTAAAGATAGAACATTAACTATGAATGGTGTAAGTAAAGCTTATGCTATGACAGGGTGGAGAATTGGTTATGCGGCTGGACCAAAAAATATAATTGCAGCAATAAGAAAGATCCAATCTCAATCAACATCAAATCCATCATCAATAAGTCAAGCAGCTGCTGTAGAAGCTCTAAATGGATCACAAAGTTTTATAAAAAAAAGAGCAAAATCTTTTAGTGACAGAAGAAACTTTGTTGTTAATTATTTAAACAGTATCCAAGGAGTAACTTGTTTAATGCCAAAGGGTGCTTTTTATGTTTTCCCTAGTTGTAAAGGATTGATCGGAAAAAAAACAAAAATTAAAAATGATACAGATTTCGTTCAAAAGCTTCTTGAAAAACAAAATGTTGCAGTGGTACAAGGGTCTGCTTTTGGATTAGAAGGTTACTTTAGAATATCTTACGCAACTTCAATGCAAAAATTAAAAGTTGCAATGCAAAGAATTAAGTTATTCTGTGAAAGTTTAAGCTAAATTAAGCTTTATTACCGATTTTGCTGCGTCAATTACTGAAATCTCAGGCTTTATAAATTTCATTTCAAGAATTTCTTCGGCATAAGTTGAGTCTGTTTGCATTCTAAGTCCCAGATCAGGTACCAAATTTTTTGCACTTGAGTCTACATAACTTATAAGTTTAACCATAAAATTAGGTAATTCTTTCTTAGGAAGCTTTTTTGCATGACTTGGAATATTTTCAGCCATTATTTTTGACAATTCTAGTATAGATCTTACTCCGGACCCAACAATTAATCTTCTACCTTCAGCTTTTTTATTATTTAAAGATAAAACATGTGCTTTAGCAATATCTTTAACATGAGATATCATGACTGAAAATTTTGGAGCCGCCGGATATTTACCCTGAAGTAATTGTTTAACATATTCCATTGATGTACAACTTTTCTTATTCAAAAAGTCTCCCAAGACAAAACCAGGGTTGATACATGTGAGTTTATTTTTAATACCTTTACTCTCCATAAGTTCCCAAGCAGCTATTTCGGCTCTGGTTTTAGATACAAAATAATCTGTAGTTTTATCCCATTCTAAATCTGTCCAATCATTTTCACCAAATGTATAAGGGTTTGTTCTTTTTGGTTTTCTATACATACAAACTATAGATGAAGTTTTAACGATATGGTCTACATCTGCATTTATTCCAGCACTTAAAACTCTTAAAGTTCCATCTTTTGCAGCTGGAGTAAGTGACTCTCTATCATTTGAAACTTTCAATGGGAAAGGAGATGCAACATGAATGATATATTTACAACCTTTTGCAGCTTCGTTCCATCCTTCGTCTTTTAGTAAATCTAACTCTACAAACGATAATTTTTCTGTAGAAACATTGTTTTCTTCTAACGTTTTTTTTGTTTGTTCAATTGAATTTTTATTCCTCACTGTTCCTAAAACTTCAAAGCCTGAATTTAATAATTCAATTGCAACATGTTTTGCTACAAAACCGCTTATTCCAGTCAATAAAACTTTATCTGGCATTTCTTTGAAAATTATTTAGTTTTTTTCTTTTTCTCTAAACCAAATAATGGAGAGTTTCTAAATCTTAAAACAAGGATTGCTATTGCGATTAAAACAATGGCACCTGCTTCATATAATAATACTTCTGGATTGATTGATTTTCCTTGTAAAATTATAAATCTAGATAGAGCAGTAATTGCAATAAATAATGGAAGAGTTATTTGAATTGATTGACTTTCCCAAAATACTCTTACCATTGCTAAAACTTCTAGATATAGAAAAAGTAAAAGTAAATCGGCCAAAGTAACTTTTTGAACAACTATCATTTGATATATCTCAATACCAAATGCTATAACTGTAGCAGCAAGTATAATTACCAAAGCTATTAATTGGATTTGTTTTACAATATTTTCCATGGATAACTTATAAATGATCTCTAATTAATTTGAAGCTAAATATTTTTCTGCTTCTAGGGCAGCCATACAGCCCATTCCTGCTGCTGTTACTGCTTGTCTAAAAATTTTGTCTTTAACATCTCCAGCAGCATAAACACCTGGAACATTTGTTTCAGTAGAATCACTTTTTGTAATTAGATAACCTGTATTGTCCATTTCTAATTGATCTTTAAATAGTGAAGTAGCAGGGTCATGACCAATAGCTATAAATAAACCGTCAATTTTTAACTCTGACATTTCATTAGTTTTAGTATTTTTAATTATTAAACCTTTTACATTTTTCGGTTCTTCATCACCAATCACTTCTTCAACAACTGAGTCCCAGATAATTTCAATTTTTTTATTTTCCATTAATTTTTTTTGTAAAAGTTTTTCTGCTCTAAGTTCATTTCTTCTGTGAATCAACTGTACTTTTGATGCAAATTTTGTAAGAAACATTGCCTCCTCAACTGCTGCATTACCACCTCCAACTACTGCTACTGTTTTATCCTTAAAAAAGAAACCATCACATGTTGCACATGCCGAAACTCCAAATCCTTTAAATTTTTCCTCAGATTCAATATTTAACCATCTTGCTTGTGCACCCGTAGAAATTATAATTGAGTCTGCAGTATATTTTTGTCCACCATCACCGATTGCCTCAAAAGGTTTAGATTTCAGGTTTACAGATTGAATATGATCTTCAACTAAATCTGTTCCTACTGCCTTTGCTTGTTCTCGCATTTGTTCCATTAACCATGGTCCCTGTATAACGTCGGCAAAGCCTGGATAGTTTTCAACATCAGTCGTAATTGTTAGTTGACCACCTGGCTGCATACCTGCAACTAACATTGGTTTTAGCATAGCTCTTGCAGCATAAACTGCAGCAGTGTAGCCCGCTGGACCAGATCCAATTATTAACACTTTTGTATGTTTAGTTGGTTTTTCACTCATAGAGGTCTATATAGTTAATAATGAGCAAATTAAAAGGTATTTTATTGACCGAGGGTATGCACGGAATGCTGAGCCAAGTTGAAGGCTTAGCTAAAGCTTTAGATATAGAATTTACTCACCACAAGGTTGAACTAAATAATTTGTGGAAGTTAATTCCATCAAAATTTACGCCAATTTCGCAAAGTGTTTATAAAAAAATAAATCACTCAGATTATGATTTAATAATATCTTGTGGCCGAAAAAGTATAATTCCATCTATCCATTTAAAAAGTATTTCAAACAAAAAAGTTTTAAATATCCATATTCAAGATCCAAAAATAAACTTAAATTACTTTGATTTTATAATAGCCCCAGAACATGATGGAATTAACGGGTCAAATGTCATTACTACCAAAGGTGCTCTCCATTATCTTACAGAAAGTGAAATAGTTGAGCATAAGAATTATTTAAACTCGTTTATAAAAAAAGATTACAGAAAAATCTGGTGCTTAATAATGGGTGGGCCCACAAAATACTATGATTATTCAACTAAAAATATGAAACATATTTTTTCAATATTTTACAAACTTTTGAAAAAACATGAATTTCAACTTGTTGTGATACCATCTATGAGAACTCCACTTAATACTATTCACTATGCTAGAGAATTTTTTGGCGAAAATCATACAGTTGTAATGAACGTTGACAAAAAAGCTTACTTATCAGCTCTAGCCATTTCTGAAAATATTGTTGTTACCTGTGACTCTAGTTCAATGATTTCAGAAGCAGCTTTAACTGGAAAACCAGTTTATATTGCAAATATTTTGCCTAGAAAAAATGATATAAGATTCCAAAGATTTAGAAATTTATTTAGAGAATTAAATATCACTAGAAATCTTGGGGAAGATATGGAAACTTGGACCTATAAAAAACTTGATGAAGCAAATAGAGTAGCAAAAATCATAAAAGAGAGATTAAATAGCTAATGTCCTATTTAAATTCAATTCTTAATGACTCAAAAAAATTTGACAGTCCTTTCGTACATTGGGAATTAAACAAGCCTCTTACAGATGAACAAATAAATGAAATAGTTTCAGCTGATATCACCGATCCTGCAAAACATAATCTCAATTACGATGGTACTAGAGCTATAGATGGAGGAGAAGGAAAATTTAGGGAAGGTATTTCAGATGGCGGGAAGGCCTTAAAATTTAGATGTTTTATCACCAAGGAAAATAGTAATGAATTCCCAGGACTTACTAATTTAATTAAAGAACTTCAAAATAAAAAAACATATCAAAAAATATCTGAACTGATTTATAAAGACCTATCAAATTCCTATGTGAGAGTTGAAGTAATTTGTGATCGTGAGGGTTTCTGGTTAAAACCACATTGCGATATCAAAGAGAAACTTATGTCCTGCTTGTTATTTGTTAACAAACATAATGAAAGTGAAGATTTAGGAACTGATTTTTATGATAATGATTTAAAACTAATAAAAACATTGCCTTATAAAGATAATTATGGATATTTTTTTTCAAGTGGGCCTGATACTTGGCATGGAATGGAAAAAAAAGAGATAATTAAAGAGAGAAGATGCTTACAAGTAAATTATGTTACTTTTAAAACTGATTGGAAGGTAGAAGATTAATCTTCCCAATCGAATCTAGGAAAAGTGTCAAAAACTTTAAAAATTCCCTCAGACCAAGTATTACATACTTTCGAATAATCCTCATCATTTAAACTTAAACATTTTAAAGAAGCTAATTTATTTTCATCTTTTTTATAAATTGCAAAGTCTATTGGTGGTCCAACAGTTAAATCGCTTTTTAAAGTTGAATCCATGGATATTAAAGCACATCTAGATGCATCTCCAATTGATACATTTGGTTTAATAACTCTATCTAGTATTGGTTTTCCATATTTAACTTCACCAATAACAAGATAGGGTTTACTGTCTGCTGGTCTTATATAATTTCCTTGAGGATAAATAAGATAAAGTTCTGTTTTTTGTCCTTTTATTTGCCCACCAATAATAAAAGTTGAACCTAAAAGTACATTGTCAGTGTTAATTCCTTGAGGTGAAGAGTGCTCAATATTTAAAGATCCAACATATGAAGCTATTTGTTCAAAATCTTTGCAAGTATTTAAATTAATTATTCCAGATGAACTACCTAAATCTTTTTCGATTGATTTATAGACTGCCTGTGATGTTCCTAAATTTCCTGATGTAACAATTACTATTGTTCTATCCCCAACATCATGTGTAAACATTTTAGAATATATATTTACGTTATCCAAACCCGCGTTAGTTCTGGAGTCTGATGCAAATACCAGTCCTTCGTTTGTTTTAATTCCTATACAATATGTCATGACCAATTCTTATTTAAAAAAGCCATATTTTTCAAACCTTTTATGTCATAGCTGATATTTAATTTTAGCATTTGTTTTGCAAATTTATTTAATAAAAAATCTTAGTTATGGTTACTTCGTTCTGGAAAAACTACGATGCTAAATCCGCTTATGATGGATATTTAACGGAAGATAACAAGCTCAGAAAACACGCAAGAATAATGTCTGGTATTTTAGAAAGACATGGAACTAAAAAACTCCAAGAAATTGAAAAAAATTGTCAAAGTACGATAAGTGCCAGAGGAATAAATTTTAGAGTTTATGCAGCAAACAATAGGGCTGAGGAAAAAAAATGGCCATTAGATATTATTCCTCGAATAATTCCCAAGAAACAATGGAATAAAATTTCAAGAGGCTTAGTTCAAAGGGTAAAAGCACTAAACTTGTTTATTGATGATGTCTACAATAAGAAAAAAATTTTTAAAGATAGAGTGGTACCTAAAGACTTAATTTTTAACTCACCATATTATCTTAAAGAATGTGATGGAATTTCTCCAAAGTTTAAAGCGTGGGCTAATATCTCAGGTGTAGATTTAATTAGGAATATAAATGGAGAATATTTAGTTCTTGAAGATAATTTACGTGTTCCATCTGGAGTTTCTTATATGTTAGAAAACAGAATGGTGATGCGTGATGTATTTCCAGAATTATTTACAAGATATAAGGTTGCATCTGTTCATCAATATTCAAATAAACTTTATCAAAGCATGGTTGAGTGTATTCCAAAAAAAACTGATAACCCTCACATGGTAGTTTTAACCCCTGGAATTTATAATTCAGCATACTTTGAGCATTCCTTTTTGGCTGAACAGATGGGTATTGCTTTGGTTGAGGGTAAAGATTTATTCGTTGAAAACGATTATGTTTATATGAAAACAGTTAAAGGAAAATTAAAAGTGGATTGTATTTACAGAAGATTAGATGACACTTTTCTTGACCCTAAGGTATTCAATAAAAATTCGTTAATCGGAGTCCCTGGTTTGTTTAAATGTTGGAAAAAAGGGAATGTCGGAATAATAAATGCACTTGGAACCGGAGTGGCGGATGATAAGGCAGTTTATTCATATGTGAATAAAATGATCGTATATTACTTGGGTGAACAACCAATATTAAACCAAGTTGAAACATTTCTTTGCGAAGATAAAGTTCATCGACAACATGTAATTGAAAATATTTCTAAATTAGTGGTCAAACCTGCAAATGCTTCTGGAGGGTATGGAATAATGATAGGACCTAAGGCTCCCAAAAAAGAAAGAGAGGAGGTTATAAAAAAGATAAAAAAAAATCCTAGAGATTTTGTGGCACAACCGCTAGAGATATTATCAACAACACCAACTATATCAGAAAATGGAATTGAGCCGAGACATTTGGATTTAAGACCATTTGTATTAAACGGAAAATCAACCTATGTCACAACAGGTGGACTAACAAGAGTTGCATTGAGGAAAGGAAGCACTATTGTTAATAGCTCACAAGGTGGTGGATCTAAGGATACTATGGTCGTCGATACTTAATTTTCTTGAAGTGCTTTAACTTTAATTTTCTTTGTCTTTAAAGAGTTTATCGCTTCCAAAAATGAGTATGCTGTTGACATATTTGTACAATAAGGAATTTTATTAGCCAAAGTTCCTCTTCTTAAGGCTAAAGCATCACTAATTCTATTTTCACTATTTCCACCTCCTGTATTAATTACTAGAGATATTTTTTTAGAATTTAGGATATCTACTATGTGCGGTTTTCCACTGCTTACCTTATTAATTTTTCTACATTTCATTCCATTTTTTATTAATATTTCTGCAGTTCCTCTTGTGGCTGATAAAGTAAATCCAAGTTTTATAAGTCTTTGAGCCACACCAATAATTTCTTGTTTGTGTGAGTCTTTCACAGATAAAAATGCTAAACCTTCTGTAGGCAATGAATTTGCTGCCGCAATTTGACTCTTGGCAATTGCCATTCCAAAATCATCATCAAATCCCATCACTTCACCCGTTGATTTCATCTCAGGACCAAGTAATAGATCACTATCTGGGAATTTGTTAAATGGAAACACAGCTTCTTTAACAGCAAATTTTTTATTAGTTTTATATTTTAATTTATATTTTGAAAGTTTTTCGCCTGCCATTATTCTTGATGCAATTTTGGCTAGTGGGATACCATTAGCTTTAGATACAAACGGAACTGTCCTACTAGCTCTTGGATTTACTTCAATAACAAAAATTTCATCTTTCTTAATTGCAAATTGTATATTTAAAAGTCCTTTAACTTTTAATGCTAAAGCTAATTTTCTCGTTTGAATTTTAATTTCTTTTAAAAGATTATCTTTGATAGAAACTGGAGGTAGACAACAAGCAGAGTCTCCAGAATGCACCCCAGCTTCTTCAATGTGCTGCATAATACCAGCAACATAAACATCTTTACCATCAGAAATAGCATCTACATCAACTTCCATTGCGTGATCTATAAATTTATCAATTAAAATAGGATTTTGTTCTGAAGCTTTAAAAGCTTCATTAATAAACTTTTTAAGTTGGCTTTTATCATGAACAATCTCCATAGCTCTTCCACCTAAAACATATGAAGGTCTAACAACAACAGGCAGTCCAATTTTTTCACTTATTTTTATTGCTTGATCAAATTTATTAGCGATTCCACTTTCTGCTTGCTTTAAATTTAATTTAATTAATAGATCTCTAAATCTATCTCTGTCCTCTGCAAGATCAATTGAAGTATATTGAGTACCAAGTATTGGTAATTTATTTTCATGTAAGAATTTTGCCAATTTAATTGGAGTTTGACCCCCAAATTGAGCAATAACTCCTATAAGATTTCCCTTTGATTTTTCTTTAAGAATAATGTTTTGAACGTATTCTTCAACCAATGGCTCAAAATAAAGTCTATCACTTGTGTCGTAATCAGTTGATACTGTTTCTGGATTGCAATTAACCATTATTGTTTCAAAGCCTGCTTCCTTTAAGGAAAAACTAGCCTGGCAACAACAATAATCAAACTCTATACCTTGACCAATTCTATTTGGGCCTCCTCCTAGTATTATTATTTTTTTCTTATTGCCAGGATCTGCCTCACATTCTGTATTTAATGAAAAGTTTCTTTGGTATGTAGAGTACATATATGGAGTAAAGGATTTAAATTCTGCTGCACAAGTATCTACTTTTTTAAATACAGGTAAAACTTTAAGAGCAACTCTTTTGGATCTTACAATTTTTTCTTTGATACCAGTAATATCTGATAATTTTTTATCTGAAAAGCCAATAGATTTTATTCTATTAAATTCATTATAAGTTTTAGGAATACCTCTCCTCTTAATATACTTCTCTTCATCGACAAGATCCTTAATTTGATTTAAGAACCAAGGATCAACCTTTGATAATTTATAAATTTTATCTAATGAAATATTTTTTCTAAAAGCTTCAGCAATTAATATTAATCTATTTGGAATATTAATCTTTAAATTTTTCAAAATATCTTTTTTTGAATAATTAAAAATATTATCCAATCCAGAAAATCTTGTTTCTAAAGATACCAAGGCTTTTTGAAAAGATTCTTTGAAGTTTCTTCCAATTGCCATTGCTTCACCCACAGATCTCATTGAAGTTCCAAGTACCGCTTTGGTATCTGAAAACTTTTCAAATGTAAATCTTGGTATTTTTGTAACAACATAATCAATTGTTGGTTCAAATGAAGCTGGAGTTACTTTTGTAATTTCATTTTTTAATTCATCTAAAGTATATCCCACCGCAAGTTTGGCTGCTACTTTAGCAATTGGGAAACCTGTTGCTTTTGATGCAAGGGCAGAGGACCTTGATACTCTTGGATTCATTTCTATTATTACCATTCTTCCATTTCTAGGATTTATTGCAAACTGAACATTTGATCCACCTGTTTCAACTCCAATTTTTCTTAAGCAGGCAATAGATGCATTTCTCATAACCTGGTATTCTTTATCAGTTAAAGTTAATGCCGGAGCAACTGTGATCGAGTCTCCAGTATGGATCCCCATTGGATCTACATTCTCTATTGAACAAATTATTATACAGTTATCCTTTTTGTCTCTTACTACCTCCATTTCAAATTCTTTCCATCCTTCCAATGACTCTTCGATTAAAACCTGATTTTGAGGGGACTCATTCATCCCAGTTTTGACAAGCTTAAAGAAATCCTTTTTGTTTTTAGCGATGCCTCCTCCCAAACCACCCAAAGTAAAAGATGGCCTAATTATTGCTGGTAATCCTATCTCCTTCAAACATTTACCTGCATCTTTAAAGTGATTTATAATTCTTGATTTTGGCAGATCCAAACCAATGTCAGACATATTTTTTCTAAATTTTTTACGATCTTCAGCATTTTCAATTGCCTTGGACTTTGCACCTATCAATTCGATTTTATATTTTTTAAGTAGTCCAACTTTTTCAGCACTTATTGCTAAATTTAATGCGGTCTGCCCCCCCCATTGTTGGTAAAATTGCGTTAGGTTTTTCTTTTTTAATGACTTCTTCCAAAACAGGAATTGTTATGGGTTCAATATAGGTTTTATCAGCAACTCCAGGATCAGTCATGATAGTTGCAGGATTTGAATTTATTAAAACTACCTCAAAACCTTCATCTTTAAGTGCCTTACAAGCTTGTGTACCCGAATAATCAAATTCACATGCTTGTCCAATTATTATTGGGCCTGCTCCAATAACTAATATTTTTTTAATGTCTTTTCTTTTTGGCATGTTTTTTTACATCTTGAATAAATTTTTTGAATAAGTATTGACTATCTTGAGGTCCAGGATTTGCTTCTGGATGATACTGAACAGAAAAGACAGGTTTGTTTTTTAATTTAATTCCCTCAATAGTATCGTCAAAGAGTGACTTATGAGTAATTTGAATATTTTTAGATAAACTTTTTTCTATAACAACAAATCCATGATTTTGACTAGTAATCTCAACTGAATTATTCATAAAATTTTTGACTGGATGATTGGCGCCTCTATGACCTAATTTCATTTTTTTTGTTTTTGCATTTAAAGCCAAAGCTAAAATTTGATGACCAAGGCAAATTCCAAATATAGGATAATTTAATTTAATTAATTTTTGAACCGTATCAATTGCATATTTTCCAGTGGCTGCTGGATCTCCAGGCCCATTTGATAAAAAAATACCATCAGGCTTTAATTTCACAATTTCATCAGCAGTTAATTTACAGGAAACTACCTTTACCTCGCAGTTATAATCTGAGAAATATCTTAAAATATTTTTCTTAATCCCAAAATCAACTGCGATAATTTTAAATTTCTTTATTGAATTCTTTTTATATCCGACATTCTTTTTCCAAGTTTTAAATCCTTTCCATATATAAGTTTTTTTTGTTGATACTTCTTTGGCAAGATCTAATCCATTTAAGCCAGGCCATTTAAGTGACATACTAGTTAGTTTTTTTATATTGAATTTACCTTTTTTATTATTTGAAATAGTACCTTTTGGAGCACCTTTATCTCTAATAAAGTTTGTTAAGCCTCTAGTATCTAATCCAGTTAATCCAACAATTTGATTCTTTTTAAGCCATTCATCTAATTTATGTAATGCTCTATAATTTGATGGAGAAGTAATTTCGGAATTAAATATTACACCTTTCGTCCAAATTTTATCAGACTCTAAATCCTCATTATTGGTTCCAACGTTTCCAATATGAGGAAATGTAAAGTTTATAATTTGTCCAGCATAAGATGGGTCTGATATAATTTCCTGATATCCTGTTAAAGATGTATTAAAACAAACCTCTCCAGTTGAAGTTCCTTGATATCCAAGGCCAATACCTTTGAAAACTAGCTTGTTATCTAGAACTAAAATACCTGTAGGAAATGGACGATTAATTGCAATTTTATTTTTTTGTTTTTTGATCAATTACAACTCATGAGTTAAAGGTCTATACAATAAAACCTTTTTTTGCGCAACACATCTAATGTATATTTTGTAAAAAAAATATTTTTTCTTTTTGAAGAATATTTTTAATACGCTAAAATTAAATATGTCATTAAGAGAAAGTATAGAGTCTGACTACAAAACAGCTTTAAAATCTAAAGATAAAAATAAAATATCAACTTACAGGTTAATTTTATCTGGCATTAAAGATTTAGATATTAACAATAGATCTGGGGCAGAAAAAAAAGAAACAGATGATGAAGATATTAAGAAGTTATTAAAAAAAATGATTAAACAGCGTAACGAATCAATTGAATTGTATAAAAAAAATAATCGAAAGGATCTTCAGGATATTGAAGAACAAGAAGTTGGATTAATTAGCCAATATTTACCTAAACAGATGAGCGAGGAGGATACTAAGAAAATTTGTGAAGAAGTGATTAAATCAACAGGCGCAAACTCAATTAAGGATATGGGAAAAGTTATGGGTGAATTAAAGAAAAATAATGCTGATAGTATCGATTTTTCTAAAGCAGGAGCAATTATAAAAGAATTATTCAATCAAAAATGAAATATCCAAAAGAGTACTTACAAGAAATAAAAACTAGATTAAAAATTTCAACTGTAGTTTCAAAAACAGTTAGTTTAAAAAAGAGAGGAAAGGAATATGTCGGCCTTTCGCCATTTAAGACTGAAAAAACACCATCATTCACAGTAAATGATGAAAAGGAATTTTATCATTGCTTTAGTACTGCAGAGCATGGAAATATTTTTGATTTTGTAATGAAGACTCAAAATTATAAATTTGGTGAGTCAGTCAAATATTTAGCAAATTTAGCAGGGATGAGGCCTTATACATTTTCAAAAGATGATGAGATCAGAGAGGAAAAGTGGAACAAATATAAATTGATATATGCAAAATATGTTGAATTTTATCATCAAGATCTTTTTAAAAACCCTTTAGCAAAAGAAGCAAAAGATTATTTAAAAAATAGAAATTTAACTATTGAAGAAGTAAAGAAATTTAAAATTGGATATGTTTCAAATGATGAAAACTTTAAAAAAGAGATTTTTAAGGAATTTACTGAAAGTGAAATCAAAGAAACAGGATTATTTTATTTTGACGAAAATAAAAAAAAATATGTAGATAGGTTTAGAGGCAGAGTAATATTTCCAATAAATAATATTTCAGGTGATCCAATAGCTCTTGGAGGTAGAATATTAAAAGATAATAGGTATCTTGCTAAGTATATTAACTCACCAGAAACTCCATTTTTCAAAAAAGGATCTAATCTTTATAATCTAGATTTTACAAGAAAACTTTCAAACAATATTGATAACATATTTCTTGTTGAAGGCTATATGGATGTGGTTGGTCTTAGTAAAAACAAAGTAGAAAATGTAGTTGCAAATCTGGGTACTTCTTTAACAATAAGACAAATATTAACTCTTAATCAATTTTTTCAACATATCACTGTTTGTTTTGATGGTGACGAAAGTGGATATAAAGCAGCTTTAAGAGCAGCAGAAAATTCTATTGTTGAATTAAAACCGGAAAAAGAAATTTCGTTTTTATTTTTACCCAACAAACATGATCCAGATAGCTATGTTAATGAAAAGGGAAAGGATTTTTTTGAAGATTTTTCCAAAAATAACTCTGTGCCTATTCATAAATTTATATTTAATCACTATTCTAAAGAAATGAATGAGAACCCTTCATCAAGAGCTATTTTTGAAAAAAAATTAAGATCAATTTCATCAACAATTAAAGATGAATTCATTAGAAAGTATGTGCTTGAATATTTCTTAGAAAAAATTTCTGAATTAACACCAAATACAAACTTAAAATATAATAAAAATTACACAAAACTTACAAAATCACTCAAATCAACTCAGAATTATT
>CACHTK010000018.1 GCA_902582765.1 uncultured Pelagibacteraceae bacterium | reverse complement strand
TGGTATATTTAATTTTAATTGGTCGTACTCCAGATTATGCAGCTGTAAATGGAATAATTGCATGTGTCGTTGTTGGATTTATTAGAAAAAAAAATAGACTTACTTTTAAAGACTTATTCGAATGTCTTGCAAGAGGTGCAAAGAATACTTTAGCAGTTGGAGCTGCTGCAACATCAATTGGAATTATTGTTGGTGTAGTTACACTTACAGGTGTTGGCTTTAGATTAGGTTATGTAGTAATTCAAACGGCTGGTGATATTGGAGGTTTCTTTTTAAACTTTTTGCCTTTTAATTATTTTTCTTTAGCTGACCTAACATTATTTTTTTCATTAATATTAATTGCTATATCATGCATATTTATGGGTACAGGAGTACCAACTACAGCAACATATATAATACTAGTTGCTGTTGCAGCCCCAGCTCTTACTCAATTACAAATTGAGCCCATTGTTTCTCACTTTTTTGTATTTTACTATGGTGTTTTAGCTGACATAACACCCCCTGTTGCCCTTGCAGCATACGCTGCCGCTGGAATTGCAGGTTCAAATCCATTTACCACAGGTAATACTGCATTTAGGTTAGGAATTGCAAAAGCCCTTGTACCTTTTGTATTTGTATATTCTCCATCTCTATTATTAGTTGCGCAGGGATTTAATTTTTATGATTTCTTCGTAACTCTAATTTCTGCGATGATTGGAATTGGTTTGATTGGAATAGGATTTACTGGATATCTATTTAAAAAAGTTTCAACGTTTCAAAGATGGTATTTAGGAATTATTTCATTACTATTTATTGCGCCTGGTTTAAGTTCATCAATTATTGGTTTAGTTTTAGTGTTGCCAATATTTATTTTTCAATTAAGAAAATAAAACTTATCCACCTAGTCCAGCATTTGGAAGAGGTCTTCTTAAAATTTTCCAAATCCCAACCGCACTTGCAATTAATTTATTTTTACACTTGAGTTTGCAATTTATAAATACCATTGACTTAGTAACTTTTTGAATTTCTACTGTTCCCAATAATTCTTCTCCAATGTTCGAGGGAGCTATAAATTTTATATCCAATGAAATAGTTACACACGGCTTATTTCCACTTGCTCTATGACAAGCAGTTCCCGCACCTGCATCAATGATTGTACAAATATAACCACCATGGGTTATCCCAGCTTTATTTAAATGTGTTTTTTTAATCTTAGTTTTAAACTCAAATTTTTTCTTGTTAATAGATCTAAATAATAAACCACCATTATGCTTCATGTAACTTGGTTTATTACTTAATTGTTCAAATTTTTTTTTCATTAAAGGATTATTGTCATAATTAGTATAAATAATAAAACTAAACAAAAGAAATAAATTACAGATTTTTCAAGTGATATTTTCATTTATCCTTTCATTTTGGTGCGCCTGCTAGGAGTTGAACCCAGAACCTCCTGGTCCGTAGCCAAGCGCTCTATCCAATTGAGCTACAGGCGCAATTTGTACAGTTTTTATACATAATTAATAATGTAAATTATTTTTTTAGCAAATATTGATATATATATATTACAAAAATGAATCTAGACTTATTAGTTCCTGATATAGGAGACTTTGAAAACGTTGAAATAATCGAAGTACTTGTAAAAAAAGGTGACAAAATCAATAAAAATGACCCTGTTGTAACTTTAGAAAGTGATAAATCAAGTGTTGAAGTACCATCCAATTATGAAGGCACAATTGAAAATATAAATGTAAAAATTGGTGATAAAGTTTCTAAGGGTGATTTAATATTAACTCTATCTTCAGAAAATAAAGATGAACATGAGAAAATTAGTAAAACTTTAGACGAAAAAATTCCACCTTCAACAGAGAAATTAATAGAGGAAGCAGAAACTGCTACAAAATCTGACACAAAAGTTGAAACAGAAATTATAGAGCCAACACAAATCAAGCAAACAAGATTGATTAATGAAGTTAAAATGGTTAGTAGTAACGACGATATTGATCCAGTTGAGACTAAAGAGTGGTTAGACTCCTTAAGTGCAGTTTTGCAAAATGATGGTTCTGAAAGAGCTCATTTTTTAATTAAACAATTAATTGATCAATCTTATAAAGCTGGATCTAAAATTCCTCATACTCAAACTACTCCTTACGTTAATACGATACCTCCTGAGGAGGAAAAAAGATCACCTGGAGACCAAAACATAGAACGTAAGTTAAGATCATTAATTAGATGGAATGCTGCTGCAATGGTTGTAAGAGCAAATAAAAAACATCCTGAACTTGGCGGTCACATCGGAACATTTGCGTCAGCTGCAACCTTGTATGATGTTGGTATGAATCATTTTTGGCGAGCAAAAAATAATAAATTTGGAGGTGATCTAGTATATTTTCAAGGTCATAGTGCACCAGGAATGTATGCGAGAGCTTTTCTTGAGGGAAGACTAAATGAAAAGCAGTTAGATAGATTTAGACAAGAAGTACAAACTGGTGGACTCTCATCTTATCCTCATCCTTGGCTAATGCCAAACTTTTGGCAGTTTCCAACAGTTTCAATGGGTATTGGTCCAATGTTAGCAATATATCAAGCAAGATTTATGAAATACCTAATCAATAGAGGATTAATTAAAGATGAAGGAAGAAAAGTTTGGGCTTTTCTTGGAGATGGAGAAATGGATGAACCTGAGTCACTTGGGGCAATTGGTTTAGCGGCGCGTGAAAATTTAGATAATTTAATATTTGTTGTTAACTGCAACTTACAAAGATTAGACGGTCCAGTAAGAGGAAATGGAAAAATAATTCAAGAATTAGAGGGTATTTTTAGAGGAGGTGGCTGGAACGTTCTAAAAGTTATTTGGGGATCTTATTGGGACTCACTTTTAGCAAATGATAAGACAGGACATTTAGTAAAAATTATGAATGAAACCGTAGATGGTGAATATCAAGCATTTAAAGCAAGAAATGGGCTTTATGTGAGAGAAAAGTTTTTTGGCAAATACCCTGAAACTACAGAATTAGTTTCATCAATGTCAGATACTGATATTTGGAGACTTAATAGAGGAGGCCATGATCCACACAAAGTTTATGCTGCATATGATAAAGCGGTTAATCACAAAGGAAGCCCCACAGTCATAATAGCTAAAACTATAAAAGGTTATGGTATGGGTAAAAGTGGTGAAAGTGTAAACACTACTCACCAACAAAAGAAATTGGATGTTGATGATTTAATGTATTACAGGGATAGGTTTGATGTTCCTTTAACAGATTCTCAAGTCAAAAATATTGAATATTTTAAACCAGACGAAAATTCTGAAGAAATTAAATACTTAAAAAAAAGAAGATTAGAACTTGGTGGATTTATTCCAGAGAGAACATCATATTCAAAACCGATTAAAGCTCCAGTTAAAAATATTTTTGATTTTATGAAAAAGTCTACTGGCGAAAAAGAAATGTCTACAACAATGGCATTAGTAAGAATGTTAACTAATCTTTTGAGAGATAAAAATGTTGCACCAAAATTGGTTCCAATTATTCCCGATGAAGCTAGAACATTTGGAATGGAGGGTTTCTTTCAAAAAATAGGTATTTATGCTCATGAAGGTCAAAAATATGAGCCAGAGGACTCAGCACAACTTTCATCTTATAGAGAAGAAAAAAGTGGTCAGGTATTAGAAGAAGGTATTACAGAAGCTGGTTCAATGTCTTCTTGGATAGCAGCTGGAACAGCATATACAAATCATGATATTGAAATGATACCAATTTATCTTTTCTATTCAATGTTTGGCTTTCAAAGAATTGGAGATTTTGCTTGGGCTGCAGGAGATAGTCAAGCGAGAGGCTTTTTAATTGGTGCGACTGCAGGAAGAACAACACTTGCAGGAGAAGGTCTTCAACACCAAGATGGTCATAGTCATTTGTTAGCATCAACAATTCCAAACTGTATTTCTTATGATCCAACATTCCATTATGAATTAGCTGTGATTTTTAGAGAAGGTTTAAGAAGGATGCATGAAAAAAATGAAAATATTTTTTATTATATTACAACAATGAACGAAAATTACTCCCACCCTACAATGCCAGATGATTGTGAGGATGGAATTCTCAAGGGAATGTATAAAATTAAAGAAACATCAGGTTCTAAAGAAGCAAAAATTCAATTATTAGGCTCTGGAACAATACTAAGAGAAATGATGGCAGCATCAGAAATTCTTAAAAAAGAATATCAGGTCGATAGTGAAGTTTGGAGTGTTACTAGTTTTAATGAGTTAAGAAAAAATGGAATGGAAGTTGAAAGATTTAACCTTCTAAATCCCGCAGAAACAAATAAAAAATCATATGTAGAGGAATGTTTAGGAAAACAACAAGGTCCTATCCTTACAGCTACTGACTATATGAGAATAAATGCTGATCAAATAAGACCTTTTACAAAAAAGAGCTTTTATTCATTAGGTACGGATGGATATGGAAGAAGTGATACAAGAAAAAACTTAAGAAATTTTTTTGAAGTAGATAAAGAACACATAGTTGCTTATAGCCTTAGCGTTTTAGCCAATGAACAGCTTGTTGCATCAAAGTATGCTGAAGATGCATTCAAAAAGTATAAAATTGATAAAAACAAACCCATGCCAACAAAAATGTAAATGTCTGATCAATCAAATAAAATATCCGCAAGTCCAAAAGTTAGAAAATTCGCAAGAGAACTTGGAGTAGATATAAATAATGTTAAGGGAACAGAGAGATCAGGTAGGGTTGTTGAAAAAGATTTAAAAGACTTTGTCTCATCAAGAATCAATCATCCTCAGAATAATAGTGAAAGACAAAAAGAAAAAATTAATAAAAGCGAATATCAACATTCAGATTTTGGTGAAGTTGAAATTAAAGATATTCCTAGAGTAAAAAAAATAGCAGCTCCACATCTTGTAAATTCGTGGACAAACATTCCACATGTAACTAACCATGATGAGGCTGATATTACAGAAATGGAAGAATTTAGAAGCTCAATAAAAGATAATTATACAGGAGAAAGAATAAAAATTACTCCTCTTGCATTTATTATAAAAGCATTGGTACTTTCACTAAAAAAATTTCCATCATTTAATTCATCAATTGATGATATTGAAAATGGAAAGATTACTTTTAAAAAGTATTTTCATGTTGGTATCGCAGTTGATACTCAACATGGACTTATGGTTCCTAAAATTAGAGATGCTAATCAAAAAGATATCAATCAGTTAAGTGAGGAATTAAAAAAAGTAAGTGATGATTGTAGAAATTTAAAAATTGATAAAAAAGAGTTCTTTGGAGGATCAATGACTATCACAAGCTTAGGTGGCATAGGTGGTTCATTTTTTACACCAATAATTAATTTTCCAGAAGTCGCTATACTTGGTGTTGGTAGAAGTTATAAAAAACAGGTATTTATTGATGGTAAATTTGTTCCAAGAACCATGCTTCCACTATCTCTCTCATATGATCACAGAATTATAGATGGTGCTGAGGCTGCGAAGTTTAATAACGAATTAAAAGATAATCTTGGGTCTAATTTTGCATATAACTTGAGTAAATGATTACTAAAATTGAAATACTAGCAGATGATGTGCACGTCCACTTTAATGGAGAAAATTCTGAAATTTTTCCCAATATTTGGCTAAGAGATCATGCAAAAGATGAGCAAAATTGGGATAAAAGGTCAAGCCAAAGGAAAACATTTACGGCAGCTTTAGATATAAATTTAAAAGTTAAAAAGGCAGAAATAATTGAAAATGGAAAATATTTGTGTGTCTCATGGCCTGATTTAGAAAAACCAGTTAAATATTCATCTGAATTTCTAACTAATAATAAAATTAAAAAGAAAAAAGAAGTAAAATCTAATTTAAAAATCTGGAAAGCTAATGAAATAAAAGAAGAAATTTTTTTAGATTATAATTCAATTTTATCAAATGAAGGATTTAAAAATTTTTTGAAAAATATTCATGACTATGGATTTTCAGTAATTAAAAATTGTGAAACCAATTTAAAGTCTGTTGAAATAATTGCAAATAGAATTGGTTATGTAAGAAACTCTATATTTGGAGGGCTATGGAGTTTTGAGTCAGATGAAAATAAAGCAGATAGCGCATACACTCAAGAAGAACTAAGACCTCATACAGATTCAACGTATAGTAATGACGCTCCAGGATTACAGCTATTACTATGTTGTGAATATAATGCTAGAGGTGGTGAATCGATTATGGTCGATGGATTAAAAATAGCAGAAACTATAAAAAAAGAAAACCAGCCGATGTATGAATTAATGACAAAAATAAATGTTAAGGGAAATTATATTGGTGATGGTGTTTATCTTGAGGCTGAAAGACCAATATTTAAGTTAAATGAAAATAATGAAATAGTTCAAGTTAGTTTTAATAATTATGATCGAGCACCATTTAGATTTGAAAAGGATTTAACATTAAAGTTTTATGAAGCGATAAAAAAATTTGATCTTATTGCTAACAATAAAGATTATCAGTGGCGACATATCCTTAAACCTGGAGAACTTCTAATATTTAATAATTGGCGAATACTTCATGGTAGAGGATCGTTTAATGGAGTTAGAAAAATGTCTGGATGTTATATTAACAAAGAGGATTTTGACAGCTCTTGTAAGTTAAACGGAATAAATTAATTAATAAAATTATTTAATTAAGTATAATGACAAAATCCCTTTCAATGGTCTGCGCACTAGTCACAACTTTTATTTGGGGAACAGCTTTCATCGCTCAAGACACTGGTATGGATAATATCGGTCCATTAACTTTTAATTCAGCAAGATTTATTGTTGGCTTTTTTACAATATTACCACTTGCCTTATTATTTGAGAGGAAGAAAATTAAACTAGAAATACTTTCAAAATCAAAACTTTTTATAAAATATTTAGTTTTCATGGGAGTATCCCTGTTTTTGGGAACTTTTTTACAACAAACTGCTCTCCAATATACAAATATTGCAAATGCAGCTTTTTTTACAGTATTTTACGTACCGATAGTTCCGATTTTGTTATTTTTCATCTACTCCAAAAAAGTTCATTGGAGTATATGGCCAGCAATTGGTCTTTGTATTCTTGGTGTATACCTTCTAAGTGATTTTTCTAACTCAGAAATTATGTTAGGTGATGGTCTAGTTATATTGTGCTCAGTATTTTGGGCTTTGCATATAATTTTTGCAGGTAAGTTCATGGAAGAATTTAATATTCCAATGTTTTATGCTGCACTTCAAGCATTATTTGTTGCAACACTTTCGTTAATTTTTTCTTTCATTTTTGAAGAAATAAATATTTCAAAAATATTAATGGAAAGTAGTTCTATTCTTTACGCAGGAGCATTATCAGGTGGTATAGCCTTTACATTACAAATGTATGCTCAAAAAAACATAGAAGAGGCACCAGCAGCAATTATTTATTCTCTCGAGGGAGTATTTGCAGCAGTAGCAGGATGGATTATTCTCAATCAATTTTTAAGTACCAATAACATGATTGGATGTTTATTAATTTTGATTGCAGTAATTTCTTCTCAAATTTCACCTAGTTCTAAAAATTAGCTATAAGCAATTACAAAAAGAATTAAAGCAAGAAAAGTTCTGTAATAAACAAAAATATTTAAATTAAAATTTTTAACATAAATTAAAAAATATTTGATTGTTAAATAAGAAACGATAAATGAAAATATTATTGAATATAAAAATAATATGTTCAAATC
Source organism: uncultured Pelagibacteraceae bacterium (assembly GCA_902582765.1). Classification (GTDB taxonomy): domain Bacteria; phylum Pseudomonadota; class Alphaproteobacteria; order Pelagibacterales; family Pelagibacteraceae; genus Pelagibacter. Next base: position 7,986 of record CACHTK010000018.1, on the reverse strand, counting down.
TATATTTGCATTCATCACATCTTTCAAACTAAGTATACTTGCTCCCGCTAATGCAGGTATTGATAAATAAAAAGATATTTTTGAGGAATCTACTCTATCGAAATTTAAAAACCTTGAAGCTGTAATTATTATACCTGATCTGCTTACACCAGGTATAACAGCTAAAATTTGAAAAATACCAATGATTAAAATATTTTTTAAACTTAAATTGGTATTAATCTTATTTTTAATACTAAATCGGTCTGCAATAAACAATAAAATACCAAATATTAAAGTTGTCCATGCGATAACTTTTAAACTTCTTAAATTTTCAATCAGTCCTGAGGTATAAATAAAATAACCAACAACAACTAATGGAAAAGACCCTAAAATTATAAGTAATAATAAAGACTTATTTCTTAAAATATTTACTAAATCCTTTCTAAAATAAAAAATAATTGCCAAAAGGGAACCTAAGTGAAGACTGATATCAAGTTGAAGCGAACTAATACTAAAGTTCGATATTTTTGATATTATTATAAGGTGGGCAGAGGAACTTACTGGTATAAATTCCGAAAAACCTTGTACAAACGCTAAAATTGATGCTTCTATATATTTTGAAATCATTAAGGACTCTCAATAGATAGTTAAAAGATTCCCTAAATAAGGCAATCATTTAAATGCATAGCAACTATGCATAAAATAGAAAATACAGCAAAATCAATGTTTTTCGAAAATATATGTCAGTATATATTACCTAGTAATACTTTAAGGATTTACGCTTCTGTTGTATAAGCCGATTCAAATGACAAATAAAATGCTTAAGTTTGTGGATATAGGTCAACAAAATCCACCTAAAAGAGATAAATCCCAAAGAAAAGAGGATTTTGGAGAGATTTATCAAGAGTTTATTCATGAAAAAGCTAAAGAACAATCGAGCAGGTGCTCACAATGTGGCGTTCCTTTTTGTCAGGTTCACTGTCCATTAAGTAACAATATACCTGATTGGTTAAAGTTAACTGCAGAGGGAAGGTATGAAGAAGCTTACCATCTATCCCAAAGTACCAATAATATGCCGGAAGTTTGTGGAAGAATATGCCCACAAGATAGGTTATGTGAAGGAAACTGTGTAATTGAGCAATCGGGACATGGAACAGTAACAATTGGTTCAGTTGAAAAATATTTAACAGATAAAGCCTGGGAAAATGGCTGGGTAAAACCAATAAATGTAAAAATTGAAAATGAACAAAGTGTTGGAATTATTGGAGCAGGCCCCGCAGGATTAGCTTGTGGTGAAGAATTACGTAAAAAGGGATATCGAATAACAATATATGATCGATATGACAGAGCAGGTGGATTGTTAATATATGGAATACCAAATTTTAAATTAGAAAAACATGTGGTTGAGAGAAGAATTAAACTTTTAAAAGAAGGTGGAATAAAATTTGTTCATAATTTTGAGGTTGGTAAAGACTCTACATTCAAAGAATTACAATCAAAACATGATGCCTTATTAATTTCAACAGGTGTTTACAAAGCAAGAGAGGTTAACTTACCTGGAAATGATCTAAGTAATATTTTTCCTGCAATGGAATTCTTAACAGCTTCAAACAAAAAAGGCTTAGGTGATAAAGTAGAAATGTTTGATAACGGAACATTAAATGCTGAAGGTAAAGATGTAGTAGTAATTGGTGGTGGAGACACGGCAATGGATTGTGTAAGAACATCAGTAAGACAAAAAGCCAAATCTGTAAAATGCCTTTACAGAAGAGATAGAGAAAATATGCCTGGATCAGCGAGAGAAGTAGGAAATGCTGAGGAGGAAGGTGTAGAATTTATTTGGTTAAGTAATCCAAAAGAGTTTAGAGGTACTAATAAAGTAAATAGTATTATTGTAGATAAAATGAAATTAACAGATCCAGATGAAAGTGGTAGAAGAAGACCTGTTGCAGAAGAAAACTCAGAATTTGAAATTAATGCTGATTTGGTAATTAAATCCTTAGGTTTTGATCCAGAAGATTTACCAGTTCTATTTCAGGAACCTAGATTACAAGTTTCACAGTGGGGAACAATAAAAGCTGACTTTGATACCTTGGAGACTAGTATACCAGGTATATTTGCGGCTGGAGACATAGTAAGAGGAGCCTCATTAGTTGTATGGGCTATTAAAGATGGTAGAGATGCTGCGACTTCAATCGAAAGCTATCTTCAATCAAAACAAAAAATGAAGGTTGCATAATGGATATTCAAAACAAAAATCGTAAACTTTTAAAAAAAAATCATGTTTATCATGAAAGTATGGAACATGATGCATGCGGAGTAGGTCTTGTTGCATCAACTGAGGGTCTAAAATCAAGAAAAGTAGTCGAATACGGTATCGAGGCTCTAAAAGCTGTATGGCATAGAGGTGCAATTGATGCAGACGGTAAAACTGGAGACGGAGCAGGTATTCATATTGAAATACCAAATGATTTCTTTACAGAAAAAATTGAAATAACAGGTCATGAGCACGATAACTCAGATTTATGTGTGGGAATGATTTTCTTGCCAAGAAATGACTTTGGGGGACAGGAGCAATGCAGATCAATTGTAGAAAGTGAATTAACAAAAAAGAATTTTAATATTTATGGATGGAGACAAGTACCAGTGGATCCTTCTGTTTTAGGAGAAAAGGCAGAACAAACTAGACCTGAGATTACACAAGTTCTTTTTACTCATAATGATAAGTCAATTCATGGTAAAGATTTAGAAAGAGCTCTTTATGAAACTCGAAGAAAAATTGAAAAAGAAGCTTTAAGAAATCAATTAAATAATTTTTATATTTGTTCATTCAGCTCGAAATCAATAATTTATAAAGGAATGTTTTTAGCGGAGTCTTTATCTGATTTTTATCCAGATTTAAAAGACGAGCGTTTCATTTCACGTTATGCAATTTTCCATCAAAGATTTTCTACTAACACCGCTCCAAGTTGGGATTTAGCTCAACCTTTTAGATCAATTGCTCACAATGGGGAGATAAACACTTTAAAAGGAAATATTAATTGGATGAGAATTCACGAAGAGGAAATGTTTAGTCCTTTGTTTGATGATATGGAAAATTTAAAACCGGTTATCCCTGCTGGTAATTCTGATTCTGCATCATTAGATAATGTGTTTGAATTATTAAATATTTCTGGACATTCAGCACCTTTAGCAAAACTTATGCTAATACCAGATGCTTGGTCAAAAAAAAGTAAAGTTCTTCCAAAAGATCATCAACAACTTTTTAACTTTTTAAATAGCACAATGGAACCTTGGGATGGACCTGCTGCTATAGCTGCAACTGACAATGAGTGGGTTATTGTAGGTAGTGACAGAAATGGACTTAGACCTCTTAGATATACAATTACAAGAGATAAACTTCTGTTTGCAGGATCTGAGACAGGAATGATTGACCTAAATGAGAAGAAAATTGTTTCAAAGGGAAGACTAGGACCAGGAGAAATTTTGGGTGTGAGAATTGAAAAAGGAAAAGTTTATACAAATAATCAAATAAAGAATTATTTGTCTAAAGAATACAAACATTTCAATAATCAAATAATTGAATTAGATAAATCATTAACTATAGAAAATGAAAAAAGTGAGTTTTCAGGCTCTGATTTAAAAAAGATACAACATTGTTTTGGTTATAGCCTTGAAGACTTGGAGTTAATTTTGCATCCAATGGCAGAGGATGCTAAAGAAGCAACCGGGTCAATGGGAGATGACACGCCCCTTGCAGTTTTATCTGATAAATACAGGCCTCTTTATCATTATTTTAGACAGAATTTTAGTCAGGTGACCAATCCCCCAATCGACTCTCTTAGGGAGAATAAGGTGATGAGCTTGAAAACTAGATTTGGAAATTTAGGAAACATACTAGATTTTTCTAATCTTACCGAGGAAAATATTTATGTTTTAGATAGTCCAATTTTATCAAACACTCAGTTTGAAAAATTTATAAAGTATTTCGGAGATAACTATAAAATTTTAGATTGCACATTTAATACTGATCAAACTTTAGAAGAGGCTATTGAATTATTAAAGAATAACGCTGAAAAAGCAGTTAGAGAGGGTAATACTCAACTTATTTTATCTGATAAAAATATATCTGAAACAAAATTACCAATGCCAATGCTTTTATGTATTGGTGCAATAAATACTCATTTAATAAAATTAGGCTTAAGAGGCTATGCATCAATTAATGTTCAAACAGGGGATGCCTTAGACACCCATTCATTTGCAACATTAATAGGTGTTGGAGCTACAACGGTTAATCCTTACCTAGCATTTGATAGTTTACATCAAAGATACTCAAAAAAGCTTTTTGGGAATTTCTCATTTGATGAGTGCGTGGGTAGATATATAAAATCAGTAAACCTTGGACTATTAAAAATAATGTCGAAGATGGGTATATCAGTTTTAAGTTCATATAGAGGTGGATGTAATTTTGAAACTGTTGGATTGAGCAGAACAATTGTAAAAGATTATTTTCCAGGAGTATTATCTAAAATTTCTGGAATAGGTTTAACTGGTATTGAAAAAAAAATAAGATCTATACATAAAGATGCATTTGATATTCACTCTAATATTTTACCAATTGGTGGAATTTACAGATATAGAAAAAATGGTGAAACCCATCAATATCAAGGAAAATTAATTCATCTTTTACAAGCAGCTGTAGGCTCAAATTCATATGAAACTTATAAAAAATATACTAATGGTATTTATGGTTTAAAACCAATTAGTTTAAGAGATTTAATTGATTTTAAAAATCAACAGGCAATTGATATCGATCAAGTTGAGCCAATAACTGAAATCATGAAAAGATTTGGAAGTGGAAGTATGTCTCATGGAGCCTTATCAAAAGAAGCACACGAAACACTTGCCATGGGAATGAACAGAATTAAAGGAGCTTCATGTAGTGGAGAAGGTGGTGAAGATGAAGAGAGATTTAAAGTATTAGATAATGGAGATAGCGCAAATTCTAGAGTAAAACAAATTGCTTCTGCAAGATTCGGAGTAACTATTAACTATTTAAATAATTGTAATGAGATTGAAATCAAAATTGCTCAAGGAGCAAAACCTGGAGAAGGTGGTCAATTACCAGGATTTAAAGTAACAGAGGAAATTGCAAGACTAAGACATTCTACGCCTGGCGTAACCTTAATATCGCCACCACCACATCACGATATTTACTCAATTGAAGACTTAGCTCAACTTATTTACGACTTAAAGCAGATTAATCCAAAGGCAAGAGTTGGTGTAAAATTAGTTGCCTCTTCAGGTATAGGAACAATTGCTGCAGGTGTTGCTAAAGCGAAAGCAGATATAATTTTAATTTCAGGTCATAATGGTGGGACAGGCGCCACTCCACAAACAAGTGTTAAATATGTTGGTATTCCCTGGGAAATGGGACTAACAGAGGCAAACCAAGTATTAACTTTAAACAAATTAAGACACCTAGTTACATTAAGAACAGATGGAGGAATTAAAACAGGAAGAGACGTTGTAATAGCTGCAATGATGGGAGCCGAAGAATTTGGTGTAGCAACAACAGCGCTAGTCGCAATGGGTTGTATTATGGTGAGACAATGTCATTCTAATACATGTCCAGTTGGAGTTTGTACCCAAGATGATGAATTAAGAAAAAAATTTACTGGTACTCCGGATAAAATAGTAAATCTATTTTCTTTTATAGCTCAAGAAGTTAGGGAAATTTTATCAAGTTTAGGATTTAAAAATTTAAATGAAGTAATTGGAAGAACAGATTTACTAAGACAAGTCAGTAAAGGATCACCAAATTTAGATGACCTAGATTTAAATCCTTTATTTGTTCAAGCTGATCCAGGTACAAACAAAAGATATTGTGAAACTCCTATAATAAATGAAGTTCCAGATACCTTAGACCAAAAAATTTGGCCTGAGATAGAAAGTTTAATTAACAGAAAATTGCCGTTAGAAAATGTTTATACAATTGAAAATACAGATAGAGCTGTTGGAACAAGAATTTCATACAATCTTTATAAAAAATTTGGAAATAATAAATTAGGGGAAAATACTTTTGCTATTAACTTTAAAGGTTCTGCTGGTCAATCTTTTGGTGCCTTCGGTGTAAAAGGGCTTAAACTAATATTAAAGGGTGATGCAAATGATTATGTTGCAAAGGGTCTTTCGGGAGCATCTATCGTGATTAAACTTCGAGATGAAAGTAATTTAATTTCAAATGAAAATACTATTATAGGAAATACAGTCTTATACGGAGCAACATCAGGATATCTTTTTGCAGCTGGACAGGCAGGTGAAAGATTTGCTGTTAGAAACTCGGGTGCTACTGCAGTCATAGAAGGATGTGATTCAAATGGTTGTGAGTACATGACAGGTGGGTCAATAGTAATATTGGGAGAGGTAGGTGATAATTTTGGAGCTGGCATGACTGGTGGTATGGCATTTATATATGATCCAAAAAGCCAGTTCGCTAAAAAAGCTAATCCTGAAACAATAGTTTGGCAAACGCCCGAGACAGAATATTGGAAAAACTATCTAAAAGATTTAGTTTTAAAACACAATCATGAAACTAACTCTAATTTATCAGCACAGATTATCGAAAATTTTGAAAGTGAAATTATAAATTTCTTACAAGTTTGTCCTAAAGAAATGTTAAATAAGTTAGAAAATCCTATTTCAAATAAAAGTTTAGTTGGAAAAGCTAGTTAACTTTTTTGATTATAGTTTTTAACTCTTTGCAAATAATATTTAAATTTTTTTTTGAAGAGAGGCTATGATCTCCATTTTTTATCACTAGTAATTTTTTTTCTGCTTTAGGAAAAATTTTTAAAACTTTTCTTGAATACATTACTGGAACTACCTCATCTTTTTGCCCATGAACCATCGTCACAGGATTTGAATTGTATAATTTTCTATCAAGGACTTTATTAGTGGTTTTTTTTCCATCTAAAATTAGCTGTTTTGTTATTAAATATTCATAATCACCATTTTTAATTTTAGAGATACCTTTTTTCAAAATTTCTCTTTTCGTCTTTTTTGGAAATTTTTTCCACATAATTCTTGTAAGAAATTCTGGAGCAGATCCAATTCCTAAAAAACCTTTGATTTGCGAACTAAAATATCTATGCATTAATAAAGAAATCCACCCACCCATACTAGATCCTATTAGTATAAAGTCATTCTTTTTAACTATTTTACTTATTGTAATTCTCGCATCATTTGACCATTTAGTGATGTTACCTCTTGTAAATTCTCCTGATGATCTTCCATGACCAAAGTATTCCAGAGCTAGAAATCCAAGTTTATTTTGAATAGCAAATTTTAAAAATTTCTTTGGCTTATCGCCATCAATATCAGATGCAAAACCAGGTAAAAAAACTACGTAAAGATTTTTTTTATAATTATTTGCAATATATCTTAGTTTTTTATATTTAGAAATTCTTAGAAATTTATATTTTTTCATATAAAGTAATCATATTGACTAAGTATATAATATTATTACCACATGCGGTCTAAATTAAAAGTCCTTCAAGTAATTCCCAAACTAGGTTATGGTGGAGCCGAAACTGGTTGCTATGATATTGCCCATTATTTACCAGAAAATAATATTGGATCTTATTTGATAACAAGTGGTGGTGAATTATTAAAATTTATTGATAAAAAAAAAGTTAAAGTAATCAGACTCCCAGTTCAATCTAAAAATCCAATACTTATTTTTCTAAACTCTATAATTATTTCAGTTATTATTATAATTAATGGGATAAACATCGTCCATGCGAGAAGTAGAGCTCCAGCTTGGTCATGTTTAATAGCATCAAAGATTACTAGAAGAAAATTTGTTACTACTTTTCATGGAACATATAATTTCAAAAGTAATATAAAAAAATTTTATAACTCTGTTATGGTTAGATCAGATTTAATTATTGCAGGATCAAATTTTATATTTTCACACATTAAAGAAAACTATGCAGAATATTTATC
>CACHTK010000017.1 GCA_902582765.1 uncultured Pelagibacteraceae bacterium | reverse complement strand
AGTATTTAGGTTTTGACTTTATTCCAACTTTTTTAAGTTTTGCCCCGGGAGGAATTCACGAAATGGTTGTTATTAGCGTTGCTTATAATATTGATCCTATTTTTGTAAGTTATCATCATTTTTTAAGGATATTAATAATTGTAGCTTTTCTTCCATTTTTGCTTAAAAAATTCGGTAATAACTCGATTAAAAAAAACTCAGATAAAGTCAAATATTAATTTTGTGCTACTTAAGAGAATTAATCCATAGATAATATTATAAAATAAATTTTCCTCTATAATTTTGAGCAACTGATAACCAATAAATATTCCGATTAAAGCTAGTGGGAAAAGCGAGACAGATTGAAATAAAGTATCAAAGTTCATCATTGATAGATAAATATACAAAGGTAGCTTTATTAAGTTAACACAACTAAAAAAGATAATTCTCGTTCCTACATATATTTCTTTTTTTAACCTCAATGGAAGTAAATAAAGACTTGTGGGTGTTCCACCAGCATGAACACAAAAGCTAGAAAATCCTGCAATAGACGAGCAAATTGCACCCTTCAAAAAGTTTTGTTTGGCTGGAACTGTTTTTTCTTTTTTAAACAGAAAGTAGTGCCCAGCAAATAAAAATCCCATTATTCCAACTATTAATTTAAGTAAATCCTCGGAAAAATGATTGAATGTGAAGGAACCAATTACAATCCCTATTGCCGCAAACGGGACAATTACTTTCAATACACTAAAATTAAACTCTCTTCTAAATCTGTAAACAGCAATCATGTCTGAAAAAATTAAAATTGGTAGAATAATTGCTAATGCCTGCTGTAATGGCATTACAACTGTCATCAATGGGACTGATATTAATGATATAGAGCCACCTAAACCAGATTTTGCAATGCCATACAAAATAATTGCTGGAACAACACTTATGAAAAAAAGAAAGTTGATTTCCATTAATTTAAAGATTTTATAAAATATTCAAATACTTTTTCGGGAGATAATTTATTTAAGTCTGTTACTTGAATTGCTTTAAAATTTTCCCTCTCTATACTTACTTTGTATGCGGTAGTATGAGAACCGAATAAAGCTAAACCTTTAGCTCCCAAATGTGCAGCCATGTGTGCGGGACCAGTATCATTTGCGACAACAAAAGAACTATCTTTTATAAGTGCAGCAAGCTCAGAGATATCTAAAGATTTGTTTTCTTTTAAGATTGAAATAGCGTTAATTTCATTTGTCTTATCAATTTCATTAGGACCAGGGGCTACTATGATTTTATATTCATCTTTAAATTTATTCTTAATTAAATTTATAAGTTCGTTGTAATTACGCCATTTTTTTATTTGTAAATGTGGTGAGCAAAAAGGGAATAAAATTATATATTTATTTAAACCAAATTTTTTTTTTATACTATCTATATTAGAGCAAGCCCATTTAAAATCAGGCAACATTGTTTTATTTGTTGTAAGTCCTGAAGTGTCTAATTGATGTTTAAATCGATCTAATACTGGTTTTTTATCAAATTCCACTTTTGACTGATCCTTTGGTAGAGTGGTTTCCGATGATGACCAAATTGTGCTATCTGCACTTGGAAATAGTATTCTTTTATAAAAGCTTGTTCTTGAGGAATTTTGTAAATCAAAAACTTTTTGAAATTTATACTTTTTCAATTCACGCATCAGGCTAAACAGATAAATTAGATTAAACCTTGATAACCTTTTATCTAAAATAGTGTCCTTTAAATGTGGATTTTTTTTAAAAAGATTAAAGTAAGGTTTAGTTGTTAATAAATAGATGTTATCACCTTTGTGAAAATCAAAAATATCTTGAATTGCACCACTAGCCTGAGCTATATCTCCTAATGAACCATGTTTAATTATAAGAATATTAGACATATTTTTAACAACTTAACACACTATGTTTATATATGAATAAAATTTTAGTTGAAGTATCTGTAGGTGAACTTTTAGATAAAATTTCAATTTTAGAAATCAAAAAAGAAAAAATTAAAGACTCAGATAAATTAATATTTATTAATGATGAATATCTGGTTTTAGCAAAACAATTAGATGAAAACATAACTTTAAATGATGAATTAAAAAAACTTTATGAAGAATTAAAGGCAATAAATACAAAACTTTGGGATATTGAAGATAATAAAAGAATGTGTGAAAAAAATAGTGATTTTGGTGAAAATTTTATAAAATTATCTAGAGATGTTCATTTTCTAAATGATGATAGAGCTAAAATTAAATTAGCAATAAACAATAAAACTGGTTCAAAGATAAAAGAGATTAAACAATACACAAACTATTAAAGCAAACTTGGAATAACTTTTCTTAAATCCATAGCTATTTTTGGAATTATATTTGAATATATAATTCCTTTACCAACTTTCTTAAGAGCTATTATTTTACCATCGGGTGAAATAATAACTGTATGCCCAAAAGTTTCTCTTTTAATCGTATTTTTTCCTGTTTGATTAGGTGCAAAAATATAACAAAAGTTTTCAATTGCTCTTGCTTGTAATAAAGTTAACCAATGTCTTTGACCAGTTGTTTTAGTAAATGCAGATGGAACAGTGATAAAACTTAGATTTCTTTTTGATAAGTTTCTATAAAGTTCTGGAAATCTTAAATCATAACAAATTGAAAGACCTATATTTCCCCAGGGTAATTTAGCTGATACTAATTTTTTACCTGCCTTAAATACTTTACTTTCTTTATGTTGTTCTTTTTTTGAAACTTTAACATCGAACATATTTATTTTATCATAATAAGTATTTATTTTACCCTTGGGTCCAATAAGAATAGATCTATTTCTTAATTTGCTTTTTTCTTTAATGCACATTGAGCCAAGAAGTATCCATTTCTTCTTTGTTTTAGCTATAATTTTTACTTTTTTTATTATTGGATCATGTTTCATTTCATATGAATATTTAAATAAATTATTTTTGTCAGCAGACATCAATGAAGAAGTTTCTGGAGTAATTATTAAGTCTGCTTTATTTACAATTGCTTGATTTATATATTTTACAATATCTTTAAAATTTTTATTATAATCTTCCCCACTAGATAATTGAATACAAGCTACTTTCATGTTTGAAATCCGTATTTTTTTTCTAAATACTTTATAATATTGTGAATTATAAATGTAATAAATAAATAAATTATTCCTGCTGTAATAAAAGCCTCAAAAGGTTTAAAAGTTAAAACATTTACTTTTCTAGCTTCACCCATTAAATCCATAATTGTTATAACACTTGCAAGAGAGGTGCCTTTAAGCATTAATATTATTTCATTCCCATATGCTGGAAGCGATTGTTTTATCGCTATAGGTAATTGAATTCTGTAAAAAGTTATTTTTTTGGTTACACCTAAACTTTGTGCGGCTTCAATGTAACCTTTTTTAATTGTCTGAAATGCTGATCTTAGTATCTCGGACGTATAAGCTCCTGTATTTAAAGAAAATGCAATTATTGCACACCAATATGGTTCCTTTATTATTACCCAAAAAAATGAATTTCTTAAAAACTCTATATTAGCTAATCCATAATAAATTAAATATAATTGAACTAGTAATGGTGTTCCTCTAAAAAAATACGAATAACCATAAGAAAACTTATTAATTATTGGATTTTTATTAATTCTTAAAATTGCAAAAATTAAACCTATTATTAATCCAAAAAACATTGATGATACTAAAAGTTGAAGAGTGATAACTGCACCATTTAATAAGCTGGGAACAATACTAATCATTAATGTTATATCCATCAGTATCCTTTGCTATATTTTATTTCTAATTTATTAATTAATTTCATACTTAGGAAAGTAAGCATTAAGTATAATACAGCTGCTACTGAATAAAAAAATAAAGGATCTCTAGTTGAACCAGCAGCAATATAAGATTGCCTCATTATTTCTACTAATCCTGTTACAGAAATCAAAGAAGTATCTTTTAAAGTTATTTGCCAAACATTACTTAAGTTAGGAATTGATAGCCTCAACATTTGCGGTAAAATAATTTTGTAAAATTGAATATTTTTTTTAATACCCAAAACTTTTGAAGCTTCAAATTGACCTTTATCAATAGATAAAATTGCACCCCTAAAAACTTCAGTAGAATAGGCTCCAGAAATAATCCCAATTGCAAGAGCACCAGTTATAAATGCATTTATTTCAATATAACCATTATACCCAAAAATTGAAGCCACATACATAGCAGCTCCTGTTCCACCAAAAAATAACAAGTATATTACTAATAATTCTGGAACACCTCTAATTATAGTAGTGTAACAATTTCCAATTACATTTAGTGTTTTATTTTTAGATAATTTTAAAGGAGTAAATATTAAAGCAAATACAAATCCCATTGCCATTGCAGCAATAGATACAGCAATTGTCATTAGGGTTGCGAAAAACAGTTCGTCTCCCCAACCAGTATCTCCAAATGATAGAAGTTCCATATAGATTGGCGACTATATATTATAGTCGCCATATCTAAAATTAATTACATAGAAGCGTCAAAGCCGAACCATTTAATAGCAATTCTGCTAATGTGGCCATCTTTTCTTGCTTTATCGATTGCTTTGTTAAAAGCTTTTAAGAGTTTAGTATCGTCTTTTCTAATACCTACCCCTACACCATTACCAAATGCACCACCAGAAAAAGTTGGTCCCACAAGTACAACGGCTTCGCCAGATTTTTCTGCATAGTCAGTAAATGCTACCGCAGCAGCTAAAGCAACATCACATCTGCCATTACTTAAATCGAGATTAACCTCATCTTGAGTTTTATAAGTTTTCAAATTTATTTTTCCAACATCACCAGACTCTAAGAAATTTTGGTGGATTGTTCCAATTTGAGTACAAACTGTTTTGCCTGATAAAGCTGATGTTAAAGTTTTCATAGCTTTATTTACAGACGAACCACCTAAATTTAAATTCACAGCTTCTGGAGTATCGATTCCCTCTAAGTCTGAACCTTTCATGACAGCCAAGGATGCTACTTCATCAGCATATCCTTGTGAAAAATTAATTGTTTTCATTCTTTCATCAGTGATTGACATTCCAGCCATTATAGCATCAAATTTTTTTGATGTTAAAGCTGGTATCATACCATCCCAATCTTGCTCAACGATTTCACATTGCTGTCCTATGTATCTGCAAAGTGTCCATGCAAGTTCTACTTCAAATCCAATAAGTTTACCTGAAGCATCTTTTGAATTCCAGGGTGGGTATGCTCCCTCCGTTCCAATCTTAATTTTATCAGCATTAGAATTACTAATTAAAAATAAAGATAACAGAACTGTTAAAAATATATTTTTTATAACATTCATTATTTCCTCCATTAAAAGAATAATTATTTCATAATTTTTGAGATTTAAAAAGAAGTTTCTAGTGATTTATCGATGAAGAAAAATTCCAAGAACAATCAAAACTTGGTATATAAACTCTAGATAATTTAGTATTACCAAAATTTTCATTAAATATGTTTAGCCAATTCTCTACTTGTTTAGGTTTTTTATCTTGGCTTCCGACCTGAGCTGTAATGACTCCTTTTGGCTTTAAAATTCTTACAAGTGAATTCATATTTTTAGCAGCTAAATCTATACAGTATTGGTCATCATTTAAATCAACATATATCTGATCATATGTATCATCTTTGACTGTTTTAATGCTTTCAAAAGCATCTCCCCAAACACATTTTACTGAATTTTTCTCTGTCGCTTTCTCACCTATTTTACCTAGATGCTTATCACATACTTCAACTACTTCAGGGTCTAACTCATACCAATCAATAAAACTAAAATTTTTAGATATACATTCTCTTGCTACACCACCATCTCCACCACCTATGATAGCTGCTTTTTCTTTACTTGAATTTAATTCAAGTCCTGAATTTACAAAAGTAGAGCTATAAAGATATTCATCTTTTTCTGCTACTTGAATTTCATTATCTATAAACAAAGCTTTTCCAAATTGTTCTAGTTCTAGAATCTCAATATGTTGGCCTACCTTTGACTTAAAATTTTCAAAAACATTATTAACTACATATGATTTTTTTAAACCAGGTGAACTATAATTATCATGATAGAGATCTACTGTGTCTCTATTAAATTCTTTTATAATTATTTGTGAATGTTCTATCTCATCTTTAATGATATCTAAAGCAACAGAGGGTGAAATCTTCGCACATGTAAAAAAGTCAAAACTTATAATTCCCTTTTCTGGAAATGTATGAAAACTAATATGACTTTCAGCCAACAATGCAACTAAAGTAAATCCTTGTGGTTCAAATTTATATTTAGAAATTTCAAGCACTGTAACCTTCGCTATTTTCGCGATTTTATAAACTAATTTCTCAAAGAAAACAGGATCGTATTCCTTTTTTGTGCCTATTATATCAAGCGTAATATGTTCTCCAACTTTAGTCATATGAATATTTGATAACTTTACTAATTTAATTTTTTGCTTCTTTCAAATAAAAAACTACGATAATAATTTATTTGAGGATATTACTTTGAAAAATAATTGGTCAAATATAGAAGCTAAAAAATATATATCAAAATACAAGAAACTGGGTCATTCTAGGGATATGGCGCTGAGAGTTTATACAACTAGATTACTAGGAAGAAATAGTGAATTGGTTTTACATGGAGGTGGTAATACCTCTGTTAAAACTACAGTTAAAGATTTAGATGGAAAAAACTATGATGTTTTGTGTGTAAAAGGGAGTGGATGGGATATGGCAGAAATCGAGCCAGAAGGTTTGCCAGCTGTAAAACTAAACCCTCTTTTGGCATTAAAGAATAAAAAAAAATTATCAGATGAAGAAATGGTAGCATATCAAAAAAGGAATTTAATTAATATTAAATCTCCAAATCCGTCAGTTGAAACTTTTCTTCATGCTTTTTTACCATTTAAGTTTGTTGACCATACACATTCTGATGCGATTATGAACGTAACTAACAGGCCAAATGGTATTTCTTTTTGCAAAAAGATATTTGGAAAAAAAGTAAGTATTATTCCTTATGTAATGCCAGGATATGGATTAGCTCAAAAGATTAAAGAGGTTTACTTAAAAAATCCAAATATAAACTGTCTTATTTTGCTTAATCATGGAATTTTCACGTTCTCTAACGATCCAAAAGAATCATATGATCTAATGATCAAATATGTGAGTGATGCTGAAAAGGCTATAAAAAAATTAAAAAGAAAAAAAATCAAACAAATAAAAAGTTTAAATACTAAAATTACTCCTGCACAAATAGCACCAATACTTCGAGGACTAACATCCAATGGTGCAAATAAGAAATTTATTCTTACTTTTAGAAACAATAAAATATTGAAGTATTTTATTGATGGAAAAGAGGTGTCAAGATATTCTACAGAAGGAACTGCAACACCAGATCATGTAATAAGAGTTAAACCCTTTCCTTTAATTATAAAACCTAAACCTAAATCCACAATTAGTGAATTTGAAAAAACTGCAAAAAAAGCATTTATAAATTATAGGAAAAAATATTTGCAATATTTTGAACGAAACCAAAAAAAGGTTAAAGAAAAAAAGACAATGCTAGATACTTCACCAAGAGTAATAATAGTACAAAATATTGGTATATTTTGTGTAGGTAACAGTCTTAAAGCTGCAAATATTGCTGTTGATTTGACAGAGACTAACGCAAGAGTAATTTCGTCTGTTGAAGAAACCTCTAAGTATAAATTTATAACAAAAAAAGATATTTTCGATGTTGAATATTGGTCTCTTGAGCAAGCAAAATTGAAAAAAGAAAAAAAGGAATTAGAAGGGAGTATTGTTGTCATTACTGGTGCTTTTGGTGGAATAGGAACAGCAACATATAAATTATTCAAAAAATACGGCGCAGAAGTAATTTTAATAGATAATAATAAAAAAAAGGTTGATAAAATGAGTAAGAAATTAAATGATCTTTGCATTTATTGTGATGTAACAAACAAAGAAAGTGTTAAAAAAGCATTTAATTTAATTTCATCTCAATTTGGAGGAATAGATATTTTAATATCAAATGCGGGTACTGCTACCGGAGGTTCTATTGCTGAGGTTAGTGATAAAATTTTAAGAAAAAGTTTTGAAGATAACTTTTTTTCACATCAATACTGTGCTTCTGAAGCTACAAGAATTATGAAACTTCAGAAAAATGAAGGATGTTTATTATTTAACATTTCCAAACAATCTGTAAATCCAGGTAAAAATTTTGGACCCTACGGTTTGCCAAAATCTGCATTATTAAATCTTTGTAAACAATATGCTGTTGATTACGGTTCTTACGGGATAAGATCTAATGGAGTGAATGCAGATAGAATTAGAACCGGACTCCTAAATGATAAAATGATAAAATCAAGAGCTAAAGCTAGAGATGTTACGACAGAAAATTATATGAAAGGTAATTTACTTTTAAATGAAGTTAAAGCCGAAGATGTAGCCAAAGCATTCTTTCATCTTTCAATTTCAAAAAAAACCACTGGAGCTATTTTAACAGTCGATGGAGGAAATATCGCTGCATCTTTAAGATAATTTATGCCTTTTTATCAACCAAATGAATTACCTAAATTAATGGTAGCTCCAAATGGAGCAAGAAAAGTCAAGAAAGATCATCCTGAAGTACCCTTAACCATCCAAGAAACTGTTGAAGTCGCAAAGAATTGTTTTAAAGCAGGAGCTGGTGCAATACATCTGCATGTAAGGAATGAAAAAGGAGAACACGTTCTTGATGCAGGTTTGTATAAAGAAGCTTTAAAGGAATTAGAGTTTAAAGTTCCAAAAATGCATATCCAAGTTACAACAGAGGCAGTTGGAAAATATTCTCCAGAGGATATGAGAAAACTTGCTTATGATGTTACACCGCCTGGAACATCAATTGGTATAGCTGAAATGATACCCTCAAGAAATCCAACTGATGACGATGTAAAGTTATATAAATATTTGACAGAAGCTGGGACTAAAATACAACATCTTTTATATAATCCAAATGACATAGATTTATTAGTTAATTTATTGAACAAAGCTAAAATTAATGTTGAGGGAGCTTGGTGTCTCTTTGTAATTGGACATTACTCAGGTAAAATTAGTTACCCAGAAAACATTCCAATATTTCTAGAAAAAATGAGAGAGAATAATATTAATTTAGACTGGGCAATATGTGCTTTTGCGAGAGAAGAAATATCCTGTCTAGAAAAAGCAATAAACTTAGGAGGCAAAATAAGAGTTGGATTTGAAAATTCTTTGTATATGCCTAATGGTGAGATTGCACCAAATAACCATTCAAAGATAAAAGCAGTAAATGAAATCTTTAATTTAGCTTAAAAATGCTGAATATTTTTTAAAAAGAAAACTAACATCTTTATTTGATCTTGCTGAAGCTAAAATAAATCTATCAGGTCTTACTAAAATAGCTTTTGAATTAATATTTCTTAAATATTTTGATACATCGCTTAAATTATTTGCTTTCAATATGATGTAATTTTTTGAGTTTTTAGGCTTTATATCTGAAGATAAAATTATCATTCCTTTTTTTGAAAAATATTCATCTAGGGTTTTATTATTTTTAATCTTGAATTGAGGAAAAATTTTTCCTCTATTTCTATCCTTTAGGTTACCTAGGCCTTTTCCTAGTTTAGGTTTAATTGACTGCATACTTTTAATACCTTTTTTATCAGATTTTATATTGTCTGTTATTTGAATAGACTCAACAGCATTTACAAATTCTCCCATCCTCATAGTGGTTTCAATATATTCTTTAACATTAAGAGATCTTTCTGATTGATATGTGTTTAAAAGTGTTTCATCAAACTTATTTCTTATACAGTTGGCAATTTTCCATGCCAAATTTGAAGCATCTCTAATCCCAGCACACATTCCTTGCCCCATAAATGGTGGCATTAAATGAGCGGCATCACCTGCTATAAAAACTCTACCTTTTCGCCATTTTCTCGCAATAGCAGATTCAAATGTATAAATTGTTTTTCTCTCAATAATTGCCTCACTTTTATTCAGCCAAGGTTTTAGAAAATTCCAAATATAATTTTCTGATAAAACTTTTTTATCACTATGTTTTTCCTTAATTGCAAATTCCCATCTTCTACGTCTGCCAACATTTCTACAATATGTTGCTGGTTGTTTTGGATTTGAATATTGAATTGTTCTATCTGGTAAATTATTTTTTTTCTTTTTTAAAATTAAATCAACTACTGCCCATTTTTGAGTAAAACCTAAATTATCCATTTTTGTTTTCATTTGTTTTCTAGTTATAGAGTTGGCGCCATCACAACCAATTACATATTTTGACCTTACGAGATACTCTTTGTGATTATTTAAATTTAAATAAGTTATATCGACATGATTTTTTGAATTTTTAATTTTTATTACTTCAGAATTTTGTTCTATTGAGACTTTTTTATAATTTTTTAATTTTTTTCTAAGTTTTTTTTCTAGGTCTGGTTGATGGAATCTATAACTTGGATACCATCCATTTTCTGTAATTTTTTTTGGTCTTGGCCAATCTAATATCACTTTATTCTCAGAATTAACGAATTTAGTGCCTTTATTAATTATAGTGTGTTTCAAAAATTCTTTTGTAATTCCTATTGTTTGAAATACTCTCATTATTTCGTCATCAAAATGAACCGCTCTAGGTAGTGGATAAAAGCTTTTTTCTCTATCAAGAATTAATATTGAAAAGTCATGCATTGCCAGAAGGTTTGCTAAAGTTCCTCCCGCAGGTCCTAATCCTACTATTGTGACATCAAATTTTTTCATTGATATTTTTAAAAATTATTATTTTTTTAATTTTGAATATAACCAAGGACAATCAATTAACAATGGAGCTTGTTTTCCTTGAGAAGCAGTTTCGAGTCTTTTATTTCTAAATTTCATTCTCTCATCATCAGGTAAATAAAGTCTCTCGTGCCCCCAGAAACTTGGCCCCTCAAATGTTTCAATTGGCTCCCATGTATCTGGATTAATAATCCTCCCACCCCATCCATTTTCAATAAAAAATCCTGAAGGTGTAATTGAATAAAACGAAGTCATATAATCATTGGTATGCCGTCCCATTGTATATGCAATTGCATTATCCTTGTATTGCAATAAGTCATAACCTTGACCTACATCGTCTAAGTTATTGTATTCAACCATAAAATGATGGAAACCAGTTCCACCTGAGCCAAATAAAGCTAAACTATGATGTCTACCATTAACATGAAAAAAACATAAAGATATTGGAGTATGGCTATAATCACTTATCTTGAATCCCATTACATCTCTGTAAAAGGGAATTAAATCATCAATATTTTTAACATGTACAACTGCATGTCCCATCCCTAGTGCCCCAGTCTTAAATCCTGAAATTGGTCTACCTGGTTTAAAAGGATCTGTGTCTAACATAGGCTTATACACTAATTCAATACGATTTCCTTGTGGGTCATTAAAATATATTAAATCCTCAACAAAACGTTTGTCAGCAAAAGAAGTCTTTCCATAATTTACTACTATTTTATTTTCTTCTAATTTATTTGCAAAGGTTTGAAGATCTTCCTTAGTCTCAACTTCCCATCCTAAAAATCCTAATCCATCTCCTTTATCACCTGTTATTGTTAATCTTTGTTTTTGGTCATCCATTCTAAAAGATAGAATTTCTTTTCCACGGTCCATCTGTTGCATACCGAGGTATTTTTGAGAATACTCTGACCAATCCTCAAATTTATCTGAATTAACTCCAATATAACTTAAAGCTTTTACTGCCATTTCATTATTATAGTTAATTTTGAATGAGCCCGCTATGAAATTAGCGGGCTCGAATTTAACTATTAACCGTCTATTTTAGATATTACTTCTCTTGCTCTTTTTAATACAGCATCTCCATCAAGACCTTTGCCTTTCATTTCTGCTAACCAGTCTGATTCAATTGGAGCTAATATTTTTTTGTATTCAGCTAAAACTGATTCTGATGCAACAGTTATTTCGTGTCCTGGAGTATTTTCCACTTGAACTCTCATTTTGGCATTTTGAGTATCAATTAAATTAGATGCCCAATCGCCAAACCATTGACCTGAATGTTTATCAACACAACCTTTTGCTGCTGAAGAAAGACCGTTATATTTCCCCTCATTCATTATTAATCCAAAAGTAGCATTAGTGATGTTAACTTCTGTATGATATTTAGTTACATCGAATAATCTAAATGAACCAATTGCTGTGTATGGGAAAGGTGTTCCATCTATAACGCCTTTATTTAAGGCTTCTGAAGTTCCTGGCGCTGGTACTTTAACTCCGGTTGCTCCTAAAGTTTTAAGAATAGTTCCAGCTATTTTGCTTGGAACTCTCATTTTTTTTCCTTTAAAGTCTGCAGGCTTAACTACTTTAGTATCTTTCATATGGATTTGGTATCCAGGATTTGAATGAAGTCCTATTAGTTTAATTCCTGCCATTTCTTTATCTAGGTAACCTTCTTCAAAAAGAGTATTTAAAGCTCTGGATCCAGCTTTTGAAGTTTTAGTTAAAAATGGTAGTTCTACAACTGAACTTAAAGGAAATTGACCACCAATATACCCAAGAACTGTCCAAGATATATCTGCAACTCCTGAAGTTACTATATCGTATTGCTTGGGAGGACTTCCTAGCACTCCTCCTGCATACATTTTTACGTTTAAAGCACCATTTGAACATTTATTAACTTTATCTGCCCAAGCGGCTAAAATCTTACTTGCTATAAATGCTTTTGGTGGTTCAAAAGTTGCTAACTTTAATTCTGTAGCTGATGCTGTACTAATAATGCTTAAGGAAAAAATTCCTATAACAAAACCAATTATTTTTTTTTTCATATTAATCCCCTCTTAATTATTAAATAATTATTAGAAAGTTTAACTTGAAAATTAGATAATTTCATCCTTAATTGTATTAGATAAAGTGCCAATTTCTGTGATTTCTATTTCAACATTATCTCCAGGCTTCATAAATATTGGAGGATTTCTTTTAAACCCTACACCTCCAGGCGTACCAGTGACTAATACATCCCCAGCTCTCCAAGCCATAGCTTTAGAAACATACGAAATTAAAATTGGAATATCGAAAATAAGTTGACTTAATTTTGCGTTTTGCATGACTTCGCCATTTAATCTAGTTTCAATTGTTAAATTTTTATAATCATTAATGTCTTCAGCTAAAACCATATGTGGACCAAAACTCCCTGTTTTTTCAAAGTTTTTACCCATCCCAAATTGTCTAGTATGTCTCTGCCACTCTCTTACAGTACTTTCATTATAACATGAATAACCAATTATATGCTTTAAGGCATCCTCAGGTTTTATGTGTTTGCCGCCTTCACCCATAATTACTGCCATCTCACCTTCAAAATCTAAACTTTGTGAAACAACAGGTCTTTGAATTGGCTGTAAGTGTGCAGTTTGACTTTCTGGAAATCGATGAAAAATTACCGGGTTCTCTTCAACTGTTCTGTTTGTTTCTTTAACATGTTCACTATAATTTAAACCAACACAAATAATTTTTCCTGGATTTGGAATTAATGGCAAATATTCAATATCTGAATCATTAATATTGCCTGGATTATTTGTTGCATAAGATTTTGCTTCTTCAATTCCTTGATTTTGAATTAAATCTTTAAGTGTATTAGAATTAGATACTTTTCCAGTTAGATCTGTAATTTTATTATTATTTATAATACCGAACTTATTTTGTTTATTATGTTTAAAAGAAATAAACTTCATGATTAATACTTTCTATTTTTGAAACTACTTATATGTTAATGTTTAAATAATTTGAAGCAACATTTTTATGATTTCTAAAGTCAGTAAAGTTTTTGATTATTCTGCGATAGCTTCAGGTATTGTTTTGTTTTTATTAGCTGTATTAACTTTTTGTGATGTATTTGGAAGAAGGTTTTTAAATTCACCAGTTACAGGCACAATAGAGTTAGTTGAAATAGGAATGGCATTAGTAGCTTTCCTTGCAATGCCAAGAGCTTTTTATTTAAATGCTAATGTTTCAGCAGATTTTATAAATAATTTAAATTTGGGTACATTTAAAACCTATTTGGTAATTTTAAAATTTGTTTTAATGATATCGATTATGTCCTTAATGGCATACTCTACAACTTTGACATCATACAAATTTATGAACAATCAAAGAGTAACGATTGATCTAGAGCTTTATTTTTATCCTTTTTATTTCATATGCTCAATTGGGATGTGGTTAAGTGTTTTTGCTATAATCATATGGTTTATCAAAACTATTTTTAAAATTAATTCAAAAGCTGAGAATTTGTAATGGGATTAGAGGCTGTAATTAATGGTGGATTGTCTTTTGCTGCTGTATTAATTTTGATGGTATTAAACGTACCAATAGGAATTGCAATGTTGGTTGTTGGTTTTACTGGCTTTGCAATAATTTCAGGATTTGACCCTGCAATATTTGTTTTGGGAACTGCTCCTTTTGATGCTGTCTCAAAATACACATTATCAGTATTGCCTTTATTTGTTCTAATGGGAAATCTTGCCAACAGTTCAAATTTATCAAGAAATTTATATGATGCAGCTTATGCGATAGTGGGCCATTACAAAGGTGGTTTAGCGATGTCTACTGTAGGGGCATGCGCTGGATTTGGAATGATTTGTGGATCATCGATTGCAACAGCTGCAACAATGTCTCAAATGGCAGGCCCTGAAATGAGAAGACATGGTTACAGTGATGCCCTAATAAGTGGATCTATTGCATCTGGTGGAACGCTTGGAATCATAATTCCTCCGAGTGTAATTTTAGTAATATATGCTTATTTAACTGAACAGTCTGTTCAAGAATTATTTTTTGCTGCACTGATACCAGGAATAATAGCAGTGGTACTGTATATGATTGCTATTAGGATTTATCTTTTAATTTACCCCTCACAAGGTGGTTATGGAACAAAAATGCCTTTGAAGGAAAGAATTTCTGCATTATCAAAAGTTTTTCCAATTTTTTTAATATTTGCAATCATGATGGGTGGACTTTATTTAGGTTTTTTTACAGCAACAGAAAGTGCTGCAGTAGGTGTAATTTTAGTTTTAATTTTTATTTTTTTTAGAGGTCAATTAAAATTAAGTTTATTGAAAGATGCTTTATGGGCCACTATAAAAACTGTTGGTTCTTTATATTTAATTGTTATTGGTGCAAGTATATTTAATTATCTTATAACTGTCACACAGTTACCTTTTGCGGTTGTTGATTTTATAAATTATCTTGAGCTTACTCCATTAGGAATAATTTTAGTAATTTGTGCAATTTATTTAGTTCTTGGAACTGTAATGGACTCTTTGGCAATGTTATTTTTAACTATTCCAGTATTTTATCCAGTGATTATTGATGCTGGAATTGATCCTGTTTGGTTTGGTATATTTGCAGTAATAGTTGTTGAATTTGGATTAATTTCACCTCCTGTTGGAATGAATTTATTCGTTATTAAAGGTGTAATGCAAAAAACACCTTTGCAAACTATATGGTTTGGCACTCTTCCATTCTTAATGACTGACGTAATTAGGCTTGCTTTAATTATTGCTTTTCCTGCAATTTGTTTATATTTGCCTAGTCTGATGGCTCACTAGTATCTTTTATTTTTTTTATATAATTAAAATAAATAAAGCCAAAAACTGCACCTACAATCATTAAAATATATTGATAAAATTTTAATAATACAAACACTATTGGTAATTCTTTACCTGGATTCCGAGCATAAAAATTATCTGTACCATCTTTATATAAATCCATTGGACCTAAAGTTGCATATAAACCAAAGATAAATATATAAATACAGGGCAATAAAGAAATAATTAATAAAATTCTATTTCCACGAATTAATTTTATTAAATTTGCAGATACCCCTACTGAAACTAAACAAATTAGCGACAATATTAAAGGGTTCATTACCAAACTCCTATCATAATTCCATCATCTTTTGTATAATCTCTTTCTTTTAAAACAAATTCATCTGTTGCTGCAACCCTATTTTTTCTATTTGTAATTCTTTGAAGCAATATATCCTTCATTTCATCAATAATTTTTTTATGATCTGATGATTGTCCTAAATCATTGAATTCATCTGGATCATTTTTTAAATCAAATAATTGAGGTGGAAAACCTTTGTAATAAATATACTTCCATCTATCATTTCTTATCATATATGCTCTTGCATCTGATGCTCCAATATTAAGAATTTTTCTTGCTTCATTAAATGAATAATCTATTTCACTAAATACACTGTTTTTCCAATTAGGGACTTCATTTCCTCTTATAATTGGTAACAATGATTGACCCTCAAGACGATGTTTACTTACTCTACTATCTACAGATTCTAAAAAAGTTGGAAGCAGATCAATAGCCTCTACAAATCTTTTTTCTCTTACTCCCCTATTATTATCTGACAAATTACTTGGATCATAAATTATCATTGGAACTTTAACAATTTGTTCATGAAAAAGCTCTTTTTCTCCTAGCCAATGATCGCCCTGATAGTCACCATGATCTGATGTAAAAACTATTATTGTATTCTTCATATAATTTTTTTCTTCAAGAAAATTAAATAGTCTCCCAAGATTATCATCTATTTGCTTTATCAATCCCATGTATCCTGAAAGAACAGTGTTTCTCACTTCCTCTCTTGAAAAAGTCTTTGAAATATTATTTTCCATGAAAGCTTTGTAGACTGGATGATCTATTTCTTTTTCAGCATTACTTCGATGAACTGGGTAAAATTGATTTGAGGAGTACATATTATGATAAGGTGCAGGAGCAATGTATGGCCAATGAGGTTTAATATATGATAAATGTAAAAACCAAGGCTTTTCTCCACTTTCCTGAATAAACTCCATTGATCTATTTGTCATAAATGCAGTTTCGGAATGTTCTTCTTTAACTCTTGCTGGTTTATTTGAATTTCTTAACCTCCATCCACTCAAAATATTTCCACTTTCATCCTCTGATGAATTTGCCCAACTATCCCAAGGATTATCACCCTCATATCCAAGTTTATTTAGCCACTCATTGTAAGATAATTTTTTGTTTGAGTTTTTAATATGGTTATTTGGGTGAAGACCATCATCTCTTTCATAAGGCTCAAAACCTGGTTCACTAACCGTCAGACCTATTTCTGTATCTTTTGAAATTCCAAGTCTATTCATTCCATCTGTATCGGGTCTCATATGTGTTTTGCCTACAACACCAGTCCTAATTCCAGATTGCCTTAAATAATCTCCAATTGTTAGTTCACCGATTGGCAAAGGTATTTGGTTCCAAGTTGATCCATGACTAAATACTGTTCTTCCAGTATAATAGGACGCTCTTGATGGGCCACAAACAGGGGCTTGGACATAAGCAGACTCAAACAAAACTCCTTTTTTTGCTAAACCGTCTATGTGAGGTGTTTTAAGGTGCGGATGACCATAACAAGAAAGATAATCAAATCTTAGTTGATCAGCCATTATAAATAAAATATTTTTAACTTTATTCATTATCTATTAAACATTTGTTTTAAACCGACAGCTGATGCCTGGCATATACCTTTCTCTGTAATTAAACCTGTTACATATTTTGCTGGGGTTATGTCAAACGCTAAATTCATCGATTTACTTTTTTCAGGATAAATTAAAACTTTCTTGACATTATTTTTTTCGTCTTTTCCTTCTATATGGGATAGTTCCTCAGAATTTCTTTCTTCAATAGGTATCTTATTATAATCTTTAGTTTCCCAATCAATTGTGGAGCTTGGTAAAGCCACATAAAAGGGCACATTATTATCATGTGCTGCTAATGCTTTCAAATATGTACCAATTTTATTGCATACATCTCCAGTTGATAGAGTTCTATCTGTTCCAACAATGCACATATCAACCTCTCCTCTTTGCATTAAAATACCACCAGTATTATCTGTAATAATTGTATTTGGTATACCCTCTTCATTTAATTCAAACGAAGTTAGATTTGCCCCTTGATTTCTTGGTCTAGTTTCGTCAACCCAAACATGAATGGGAATTCCTTTTTTATGTGCATGATAAATTGGTGAGGTGGCTGTCCCCCAATCTATAGTTGCTAACCACCCTGCATTACAGTGAGTAAGGATATTTACAGTTTTATTATTTTTATTATAAATTTCTTCAATAATTTTAAGTCCATTAAATCCTATATTCTCACAAAATTTTACATCCTCATCACATATTGATTTTGCTTCTTTTAATGCCACATCTAATAATTCATCAGATTTCACAAATGATAATTTATTATTCATTCTATGAATTGCCCATTGCAAGTTTATAGCTGTAGGTCTTGAATTAACTAATTCTTCTGAACTTTTTTTAATGAAATCTAAATTTTTATTTTCTTGTATTGCCAATACTATTCCATAAGCAGCAGCTCCACCAATAAGAGGTGCACCTCTTACCTCCATAGTTTTTATTGCTTTTACTGCATCTTTTATTGTCTTTAAATCTTTAATAATAAAATGATGTGGAAGTTTGGTTTGATCAATTATTTTTACTACATTATTTTCATACCAAATTGTTCTATATTTTTTTCCATTTATTCTCATTTAATTACTCCAAACCACAGGAAACCAATCCTTTCTCATTTTATCTCCTGAATTTAAATCTATTCCTTCAAATGGTGGGGAAGTTTCTCCTTTTCTATCAATGTATCTTACATCATCTCCAATAAATCTTGCAGAGAAAGCTTTACGACTTTTTTTGTCACTATTTCCTGAAGATGAATGTAAAACTTTAAAATTAAATAATATTGCATCTCCTATATTCATCTCTGTACTAAAAATTTTATTTTTATCTATATTTGGCATGTCCATAAAACTCTTGTTATTTTTATACCAAAAGGTGTCATTTGACCATTTAGTAGGTCTTACTAACATTTGTAACTTGTGGGATCCTTTTAAAACTTTTAGAGAGTTATCTTTTGATACACTATCTAATGGTATCCAGAAACTTCCTGTATCATTTCCGTCTACGCAATAATATGGAAGATCTTGATGCCATGGAGTTTCTTTTTTTGTGCCAGGTTCCTTTAAGAAAATGTGCTCATGGAATACCTGAATTTTATTAGATTGAGTTGATTGAGCAACAATTTCTGCGGCTGGTGAATTAAAAATAAAATCTTTAAATTCATCTATTCTTTGCCAATTACAATAGTCCTCAAAAAATCTTCCTCCATGTTGTTTTGAAACATTTTCTCTTCCATGTGAACTTGGTTTATTTAATACTTTTTGAAATCCCTTACTAAGTTTTTCAATCCA
>CACHTK010000016.1 GCA_902582765.1 uncultured Pelagibacteraceae bacterium | reverse complement strand
AAAAAAAGATTTTGACATATTCGGTCATATTCATAAAAAAGATTTTTTTGCTAATGGTATTAAAAAGACCCATATAAATCTATTTAATATAAAAAAAGTACGTGAATTTTTAATTAAAAATAAACCTAAAGTTATAATAAATACGTCTGGCATTACTAATGTGGAACAATGTGAAAGAAACAAGTCAAAAGCCTATAAAACAAATGTTGAAATAAATAATTTATTTTCATCTTTATCAAATAAGTATAATTTTAAATTTGTTTCTATTTCATCAGACCATTTATTTGGAGTTAGCAGTAAGAATAAATTTTTAGAAACTGATCAGACTTTTGCAATTAATTACTACGCTCATACAAAAATAATTAGTGAAAAAATAATTTTGAATAACTCAGATAATAGTCTTGTTATAAGAACTAATTTTTTTGGAGAAGGGCTATATTATCGAAAGTCTTTTAGCGATGAAATTATAGACAAATTAAGTAGTGGAATAGAAATATCGTTGTTTAATGATGTATACTTTAATCCAGTCTCTATTTCTAAATTATCTCAAATAATATTACTTCTAATAAAAAAAAATTATAAAGGGATAATTAATATATCTTCAGATGAAAAAATAAGTAAATACAAATTTGGATTATTATTAGCTAAAGAATTTAAGTTAAATAGAAAATTGATAATTCCAATTAAATTAAATTCTAAAAAACACTTAGCCAAAAGACCACATAACATGTGTCTAGATAATTCCAAATTGAAAAAAATTCTTTATAAAGAAAATTTTTCAATTAAAGATCAAATTAAAAAACTTGATTATAAGCCAAGAATAGAAAATTTTATTCCATATGGAAAACAATCAATTAACAATTCTGATATTAAATCTGTTAATGAAGTTCTGAAGAGTAATTATCTAACTCAGGGACCAAAAATTCAAGAATTTGAAAGAAAAGTTGCAAAGTTTGTGGGTTCAAAATTTGCTGTTGCAGTTTCAAGTGCTTCAGCAGGTCTACATCTTTCTTGTTTAGCATATAAACTAAATAAAAAAAACAATCTCATTACCTCGCCAATAACTTTTATATCGTCAGCGAATTCTGCAAAACATTGTGGATCAAAAGTGATTTTTTCAGACATCAATTTAGATACAATTAATATTGATGAAAAAAATCTTGAGATAAAATTAAAAAAAATTAAACCAAACAGTCTTGTTATGCCAGTGCATTTTGCTGGCCTACCATGTGAAATGAAAAAAATTAATAATTATAAGAAAAAATATAATTTTGATATTATTGAAGATGCATCGCATGCCTTAGGTGCTAAATATTTGTCAGGTGAAAAAGTTGGTTGTTGTAAATATTCGCTGGCAACTGTTTTTTCATTTCATCCTGTTAAAATAGTTGCTTCGGGGGAAGGAGGAATAATAACAACAAATAACAAAGACTTTTATGAAAAACTTGTTTCTTTAAGATCTCATGGAATTGAAAGAGATAAAAAGAAATTTATAAATGCTCAGTTAAAAAAGAGTGAATTTGCATATGAAATGCAAAAACTTGGCTTTAACTATAGAATTACTGATGTTCAAAGTGCACTTGCAATCTCTCAACTTGATAGAATAAATAAATTTATAAAAAAAAGACGTACCATTGCAAAAATTTACGATAAGCATTTTTCAAATATTAAATCTATTGAATTGCCGCAAAAAAAATTTAGAGAGTTTAGTAGCAATCATTTATACATTCTAAGAATAAATTTTGATAGTCTAGGGATTTCAAGGGAAGATTTAATGAAAAATCTTAAAAAATTTAATATTGGAACTCAAGTACATTATATTCCACTACCAATGCAACCACTTTACTATGAAAAAAATTATGAAAAAAAATATATAAATTCATCAAAATATTATAATTCTTGTTTATCAATTCCAATACATTATGATCTAAATTATACAGATCAGATGAAAATTATTAATAAAATTAAATATTACACAAATTAATGAACTTTAAAAATAAAACCATTCTTGTTACTGGTGGAACTGGGTCATTTGGTAATGCTTTTATAGATTATTGTATCAAAAAAAAATTATTTAAAAAAATAATAGTTTTTTCAAGAGATGAAATGAAACAGTGGTTTATGAAAGAAAAATATAAAAAACATATCGAAAAATTAAGATTTTTTATTGGGGATGTGCGGGACTACAAGAGATTAGAAAAATCTTTAACAGATGTGGATATAGTTATACATGCAGCTGCAACAAAAATAGTTTCTACTGCAGAATACGATCCGTTTGAAACAGTAAAAACTAATGTTATTGGAGCAATGAATGTAATAGATGCTTGTATAAACAGAGAAGTTGCTAATGTATTAGCCCTATCTACAGATAAAGCATGTAACCCTATTAATTTATATGGTTCAACAAAATTGGCATCGGATAAACTTTTTATTTCGTCAAATCATTATTCTGCAAATGTAAAAACTAAATTTTCTGTAATGAGATATGGAAACGTTATTGCTTCAAGAGGCTCTGTAATACCTTTTTTTTTAGAAATGAACAAATTTAAAAAGGAAATACCTGTTACTGATAAAAAAATGACAAGATTCTTGATATCATTGCAAGAGGCAATAAATAGTTGTTTAGTTGCATTAAATAATATGGAGGGTGGTGAAATATTTGTCAAGAAATGTAAATCTGTAAATATTTTTAATTTGGCACAAATGATAAGTAAAAAAATAAAAATAATTGGTGCTCGGCCTGGAGAAAAAATAAATGAAATAATGATTGATAAAAATGAGTCCAAAAATACATTTGACTTTGGTGAATATTATAAAATAGTTCCAATAATTTTTGGAGATGATTTTTATAAAAAAATTAAAAAAGGTGGAAAACCAGTAGGTGAGAATTTTGAATATACATCAGATAAAAATAATGATTGGTTTAATAGTTCAGAAATAAGAGATATTATAAGAAGTGTGAAGTACTGAAGGCTAAATAGATATACAAATTTAATTATTTTTTTTATATTTATTTTACTTAAACATTCCCAATGAAAAAAAAAATTATAATAATTGGCGGTGGGTTGACTGGAATACTGATATCAAAGTTTTTAAATAAAAAAAAATTTGATGTAACTTTAGTCGAATCAAGTAAAAATCTTGGGGGCTATTTGAGCTCTATAAAACATAATAAATATAATTTTGATTTCGGCACACATTTTTTAAGAGAAACAGGTAAAAAAGAAATAGATAAAATTTTATTTAATAAAATTAGGTTAAAATGGCATAAATTTAAAGTTATACCTTCTGGATGTTATTATAATAATAATTTAATCAATTCTAATCAGTTTATAGATTTAAGGTACAATAAAAAATATCATAAAATTTTAAATGAAATTCTTAATAATAAAAAATTAAAATTTAATTTTCGTAGTGAACTTGAAAGATGTTTATATGACTTTGGAAACACAATAACAAAGGATATTATTGAACCAATAATTTTTAAATATTGCAATTTAAAACTTAAAAATATTAAACCTTATACAATAGATAAATTTGCATTAGGAAGATATGTTCTTGCATCAAATGAAAATACGATTAGCTTAAAGAAAAAAAATAGATTTTATGACAAAGTAATTGCTTATAACTCTTTTAATAATGGAAATGCAGGACTGTATAATTTTTATCCTAAAAGCGGTGGTATCGAAAAATTTAAGAATTTTTTTTTAGATAAAAATATTAAAATAATAAAAGGTCAAAAAATTGTGAAGATAGATTTTTTGAATAATAAGATAAAAAATTTAGTCTTAGATAACAAAAAGATTAATGCAGATTATTTATTTTCAACAGTTCCTTTAAATAAAATTACTGATAAAAAAAAAGATAAAGAAATAAAAAAAAATAAAAGATCTATAGATTGGGGAGTAATAAATGTTCTTTCTAACAAAAAATTTAAAACAGATTGCTATTATATTAATATACATGATCCAAAAACAAATGCCTATAGAATTACCTTTTATGACAATATACAAAATGCCAAAACTAAAAAAAAATACAGGGCAACTATTGAGTTTGTAGGTTATAAGAATAAAAAAGTTTCTTTCAAAATTATAAATGACTTGTTGTTAAAAATTAAATTAATTGATAGAAATTTTAATATAGAAGTTTTTAGTTTTTTTAAAACAAAATTGCCTTTAAGTATTGGAAAAAATAAATCCAGTAATATTTCTAATTTGAAAATATTTAATAATTCTTTGTTTGATGGAATATCTCAGGAAGACAATATTGTCAAAATTTATAATTCAATAAAAATTTTTAATGAAAAAAATTATAATTAATACAATTGCAAAAATTATTAAAAGAAAGCCTGGTGATATAAAATTAAATTTAGGATTAGGCAAAGATGAGAATTGGGATTCCCTCGCACATATAACAATATATATTGAATTAAAAAAAAAATTTAAATATAATGGAAGTTTAAAAAATCTTGGTAATGTAAAAACCGTAAAAGATTGGATAAATTTTTTTTCTAAGAAAAAATGATAAAATTTTTTAAAGGAACTATTGAAAATAAATATATTGATAATATAAAGTCCAGTTTTAAAAATTTACCAGAAGACAAATATCTAAAATTTGTAGATAAGAACTTTAGAAATAGACGTTTTGCAAAAGTGCTTTTTAAAGAAAATAAATTTTACAAAATTAAAAATACGAATTTTAAACAAAATAAACTTCAAAATAGATACCTTGGTGGAGTAAGAAGACAATTTCAACCAATTAATTTAAAAATTATAAATAAAATTAATAAAATTGTACTTAAAAATTTTGTTAAAATACTAAATTCTAGAGAAATGGAATTTGGGTATCATCAAATTAGAATAACTTGTGGAGAAAACTTCATTGGCTATCCAGTACCTGAAGGTTGGCACAAAGACGGTTTTGATTATGTTGCATTAATAAATATTGCCTCAAAAAATATAGAAGGTGGGATTTCCAGGATAAGAAACTCTATTAAAGACAACAGAGGTATAGATAATTATTCTTGCTTTTTAAAATCTGGTGAATTTTTGTTTTTTTCAGATAAAGAGTTTTATCATTTTACAGACCCAATAATTATAAGTAATAGTAAAAGCAAAGGATACAGAGACACAATAGTTGTCACTTTTAAAATTAATAAAAAATGAAATGTATGTTTAATATTTCTAATAATATTATAGATTAAAATTATGAGTTACGAAAATTTTATCAATGATGGTTATATGAGTCTTGGCCAGATAATACCAGAAAATGAATGTGATAAACTCTACGATAAATTATTAAAATCAAGAGATTGGTCGTCTAATCTTTTTAGATCAAAGGAAGAAGTAGAAAAAAAACTACTCCCAGATAAAACAGCTGAAAACCCAAGAGGTGGAACAAATCCTGGAAAAGGTAAATGTAATTTTGCAGAGGAATTAAATTTAGATTTTTTGGAAAAAAATGAAAATTTTATAAAAGCTGTAAATGATATTTGTGGTAATGACCCTGAATTATTATTAAAAAAATTTGTTGTAGCAGTGCCAGCTGACTGGATACCCGAGTGGCTTAAGATAAAAATGAAGCAAAAATATATTGATAATGTAAATGCTTATATTAAAGAAGAATACAGGGATGTTACTTATTTTAGAGGAATAGATTATCACATGGATTACATGGACCAGATTGGTACTAAAGCAGATATGATAACAGTTTATGTGTATTTAAATAACGTAACGGAAAAAATGTCACCACTGCATGTCATAAAAAAAAGTCATGAGTATTGTCATACTGTTTTTCCTCATTACTACGAAAATGAAACAGACAAATCAATTATTTTAGGTGAAGATTCAAAAAATAAAAAAAAGTTTAATAAAGAAATTTTAGTTGGTAATACAGGTTCAGTGTTCATATGGTCATCCTTAACAATGCACAGGACTAAACCTTTTAAAAGTAGTGATTTGCCAAGAATATCTTTAAGATACACATTTAGAAAAAATAGCAAAAATAAAAATAATTTTAAAATAGATGAATTCTTATTAAAACATTCATTAGAAAACTTTAGCAGCAATATAAATAATACAGTTATTTTAAAAGAAAAGTTTGGTGAATTTAAAAATATTGATGCAAATCAAGATTAAAATTTAAATTTTAAAATTATTTTAATTATATATGAAAAAGTTAAATTTTTTTTTTCAACATGTAATTTTAAGAAAATATCTGAAATCAATTATTTCAGGAAAATTATTTTTAAAAAAACATCCAAAAGAAATGGAAAAAATAGATTTTTTAAAAAAAAAATTCTTAAGTATTGATTATAATTTTAGTAAAGATCATTTTTCAAAGTTTATTTTTCTAAATATAGACAATGCTGCTTTCAATTTAAGTGGAAAACTTAGAAATATATTTTTTTCCGATCGAAATACTGTCTCATATAGCTTTCTGAATCAAATATATGCAACTTTTGCAAGAGAAAAATATAAAACAGAATTTTTTTTACCATTATATGATAAACAAATTAGTTTTATTAAAAATAATTCAAATATAAATATATCAGTATGGAAATGTAAATTTTTTTTTTTACTTTTAATTCTAAAAAATCTTTTAAAGGGATTTTTTTTTGGATTAAAAATTTTAATTATTTCTCTGAAGTATATAATTATCAAAAAAGAAAAATTATCTAAAAATTATATTTTTTTTGATTTGGAAGTAAATCCAAGTGAATTCAAGAATGTGGAAAAAGATAATAATTTTTTTTTAGTAAATAAATTCTTGAAAAAATTTAAAATGAGCAAAAATATTACAATTCATGTTAAGCCAAAAAGTGGAGTAAAAAATCTTTATAACAAAGAATATTTTTTTCAGGGATATAAATATATATTTAAATCAAATCCATACCCACATTTAAAAAATATAAAAAGTTATTTTAAATATTTCTTTTGGTTGATTTTTAGTTTTTTAATTTGTTTAAAAGATCTTATATTTTTTAATCGATGGTATAACTCGTTTTTATTTTTTGAAGCTTCCAAATCGAGATTATTTTATTTGTCTAGTGATATTGAAATTCCACAAATATTTATCACACCTTATTTTGGAGGATTAACTAGATCATTGTGGACAATTGATTTTGAAAAGCAAATAAAAAGATCTTAT
Organism: uncultured Pelagibacteraceae bacterium; assembly: GCA_902582765.1. Lineage (GTDB taxonomy): Bacteria > Pseudomonadota > Alphaproteobacteria > Pelagibacterales > Pelagibacteraceae > Pelagibacter. The sequence goes on along the minus strand of CACHTK010000016.1, from coordinate 12,429 downwards.
CTTTTTTTCTACTCTACAAATGGAGATGGGTACAAAACAAAACTCCATACTCCAAATGATACAAGTAATTGGGGCGAGTTAGAATATAAACACTATTTAGTATGGGATAATTATCAATATGAAATACTAAAAAAAAATTTAAAAATCAAAGATCCTAAAATTGTAAGAATTGGTCCGATACTTGGTGGTGTAGGATTATCTTGGATAAAAAGTCTTAAAAAAGTTAAGAAAAAAAATATTGCAATTTTCGACATAATTCCAAACAGATTGGTTTATGAATACTTCAATTCTTTTTCAATTATAGAGTCTAAATATATTATAGAGTTTTTAACCGACATACTTAAAGTTGCTCAAGAACTAGATTTAAATATTCTTCATAAAACGAAAAGATTTAAGGATAAAAAAATGATTGCAACAAATTATGTAAGGACGGTTGAAAAATTAAAATATCATGAGAATTACAAAGAAGTAAGTCAAGATGTTTCTCTTGAAAATTTAATTAATAATTGTTCTTGTACAATATCATTTCCATATTCATCAACTTCAATAATTAGTGACAAACTTAACACACCAACTGTGTTCTACGATCCGTCTAAATTGCTTATCGATTTAGATGAAAAAATTCAATCACATGGAATAAGAATTATTAATAATAAAGAAGATTTAAAAAATTGGATAAAAGAAAATATCAATTAAATTTTATCTTTTTTTTTTACAAATAATATTCCAAGTTGAAAAAACTTTTTTTTTTGGAAGATATGAGATAGAAGTGACCTCAGTCAAGTCAACAATATAAAAATTTTTGAATAGTTGCAAAATTTCTTTTTTTGAAAAAAAATTAGCAAGAAGCCCTCTATTATTTTGGGTAACATTTTTAAATGTGTAACTATTTTTTTTTATTTTTTTAAATTCACCTTTTTTATTAAATAAAACTGAGAATAAGTACCCATTTTTTTTTAATGAATGGTTTATATTGTTTAATATAGATTTTATATTTTCAATTTTATTGTGAGTTATTGAACCTCTGTCTAGTATTAAATCATAATTGTAATATTTAAAATTATAGAGATTAAAATCTTTGTAAATTATTTTAATTTTTTTATTGTTTTTAAATTTTTTTTTTAAAAGATTGACAGCGGTTTTTGAACCTTCAATGGCATGAATTTTTTTAAATCCATAATCATATAAAAAACTTACATTATTTCCTATACCAGAACCCAAATCAAGAGCTATTAAATTAGGTTTTTTTAAAATATATTTGTTTGTTGATGAAACAACCCAATCATAAGGATATTTATTTATTTGTTTATTTTTTTTATAAATTAATTTTTCCCAAGCTTGATCAAACATTTATCTCAAAATCCTTAATTTCGATTCTTGATTTATTTTTTAGAAATTTCTTCATAATAAATTTTGTTTTTTTATCTAAAAAGTAAAAATGGTCCTTCTGTAATTTTAATAAAGTATATTCTTTAAATTTTTTTGCATTAAATAAAGAGTATTTAAATTGATTATCTGTTTTACAATATTTTAATATCTTATTATTTGTAATGTCTTTTTCAATTTTGTTTAAATCATATTTAAAATATATATTTTTTGGTCTGCAATAAAATCTTGTTGATGTTGTTTTTTTAACATTTTTCTTTTTTAATACACCAGTAAATTTTTTTATATATCTATATCTAGGTCCGCCTGGAATACAATTTTCAACATACATTATAAAACTGGGAGCAAAATTAGATCCAAAAGTGGCAATTTTACCGTTATTCTTAGATAAAAAGTCAAAAGTGGAGTTTTTTGCCATTGGGTTAATCGGTTTGAATTTTTTAATATCCTTGAGATTTGAGCAATCTGAAAAAATAGGAACATATGATCTATTATTTTTAAATTTTTCTCTGAATAATTCAGAGAAATAACCAACTTGGCTATGATCATTATAATAATCATAAATTTTACTTTTTGGAAAACCATAGTTATAGGTTGGAATTATTAATCTATTATCACTCAGAATTTTTAATTCTTTCAACATTAGATCTATTGCTTTAGTTACAGATACTTCTTTATTTTTGGAAATGTGTGAGTAATAACTATAAAAATTAGTATGGATAAAAGTAAAGTTTTTTTTCATATTTTTAACTTATTAATATCAATCTTTCCGTTAGTTAATTTTGGAAATTCGTTCAAGAACACATAATTATTTGGTAATTCATTAAAATCTAATTTTTTTGCTAGCTTTTGTTTAATTTGTTCAAGTATTAATTTTTTTTTTCTTTTTTTAATAAAAGCAATTAATGAATTGTTTATAATTTTTACAATTACAGTACTGCTTATTTCATTAGATATAGTATTAGAAATATTTTGTAAATTTAATCTATATCCTTTATGTTTTACATAATCCTTTAACCTACCTAAAAAGAAAATATTTTTATTTTTATCTTGTTTTACAATATCACCTGTTGGATAATATTTTCTTCCATTTATATAATTATAATTATATTTGGAATTTATATATCCTTGCATATGCTGTTTTCCTGAAAGGAGAAGCTCTCCATTCTCTAAGATTTTTATCTTAACACCTGGTAAAGGTTTGCCTATTGTAAAATTTAAACTTTCATCAAGGAGTTTATTTTTAATAGATTTTTTAACAATCAATTCACAACAAGTTGAATTTATAGTAAATTCAGTAGGACCATAAAAGTTAAATATTTTTGCCCTAGGTGCTATCTGCTTTATTTTTTTATATAACTGGTAGGTAAAAATTTCTCCTCCGCTATTAATTTGTTTGATAAAATTATATTTTTTACCTTGTGTAGCAGTGAAAAAACAAATATTTTCCCACATACTTGGTACGGCATAAATAGACTCGACTTTTCTATTTTCGAGTATTTCAAAAAATGATAATAAATTTTTACTATCTTCTGTAATACAAATTTCACAATCATATAAAAGGGCAAAAGCTATATCTGCATTGACAATATCAAATGAAATTTCACCGTTAATTAATATAGATTTAGCTTTGAAATTACCATTAAATTTTCTTTTCAAAGATTTTATATAAGAGGTAAAGTTATCAACAGTGATTTTTACTCCTTTTTTTTCACCTGTACTTCCAGATGTAAATATTAAATATGATAAGTTTCGTTTTATGATTTTATTTGGATTAAGTTTTTTAAAATGAATAGTATTATTTTTTTTGAATACAAAGTAATTTACTCCAGAAGCCTTTAACTGATAATTTAAATCTCGCTTGTTAATATTTTTAGAGAACGGAAGGTAAAATATATTAGAAAGCCAACAAGCTAAAATAAGCGCGAAATAATCTATATCTCTATCTAGGTAAATAGCAAAACCCCTTAAATGTCTATTTTGAATTTTTTTTTTTTTTATTATATTTTTATAAGAGTTTACTCTTTCTCTAAGTTCTAACCTATTATATGAACTATCCTTATCAGTAAATATAATTTTGTTATTGCCATTAAGGTACTTCTCGATTAATTTTTTCAGCATAGTATTTATTTATATATTATCATAAGTAAAAATATCATAATGAAATCTAAAAATAGAATTAAATTTAGTATGTATAGTTGGTGTAAGGATTTATTTCCAATTTGTAGATCAATAACTGGAGATGGCCTTAAAAAAACATTAAGTTATTTTGAAAAAATTAATCCATCTCTTAAGAGATTAAAATTTCGATCAGGAAAAAAGGTTTTTGACTGGACTATACCATTAGAGTGGAAAATTAAAGATGCGTATATTGAGCATTCATCAGGAAAAAGATTTGCAGAATTTAAAAAAAATAATTTGCATGTGGTCAATTATTCTAAACCTATCAAATTAGAATTAGATAAAAATAAATTAATTAAAAAAATTCACTATCATCCTAAATATAAAGATGCAATTCCATATGTTACATCTTACTACAAAAAAGACTGGGGTTTCTGCTTATCTGAAAATGACAAAAAAAAGTTACCAGAGGGAAAATACAAAGTATTTATTAATAGTAAGTTCATAAAAGGAAATCTTGATATCAGTCATGCAATTTTAAAAGGGAAATATAAGAAAGAAATTTTTTTTAGTAGTTATGTATGTCATCCATCAATGGCTAATAATGAATTGTCAGGACCTGTAGTTTTAAATGGATTGATAAAATATATAAAAAAAACATATAAGACTGCAAATTTTACTTATAGGTTCGTTTTATTGCCTGAGACTATAGGTTCGATAGCGTACCTAAGTAGATACAAAGATATACTAAAAAAAAATATGATTATGGGATTTAATTTATCATGTCTCGGAGATAATAGAGCTTATAGTATTATAAAAGGACCAGATGGAAAGAATTTATCTTTTTATGCGTTAAATGCATTATTAAGAAAGAAAAAAAATTACAAAATTTATGACTTTACTGAGAGAGGAAGTGATGAAAGACAGTATTGTGCACCTCGAATAGATTTACCTGTGATTGGTTTTTGCAGATCAAAGTATGGTAAATATAAAGAATATCATACAAGTAAAGACGATCTTAATATTATTTCTGATAAATCATTAAATCAGTCATTAGATATCTTAAAAAAATTAGTTGATATATGTGAATTATCTTTATTTCCAAAAACAAGAATTTTATGTGAGCCAAATCTCTCAAAACGTAATTTATATCCCACAACATCAAAGCATAATACGATGTCTAAAAAACTAAAGTTACGGAAGGATATTATTGCATTTGCGAATGGTAAAAGATCTATTTTTGAAATTGCTGATATATTGAGTATTAGTATTGAAGAAGTGGTAAAAGAAATTAAAATTTTAAAAATAAGTAGTATTTTATCTTAAAGATATTAGTGAATGTATTTGAGATAGTAATATTTTTTATTACTAACCTTAAAAAATTTTTTAATTACATTATAGGTTTTATCATTTTTATTCACGTATCTATAGCCTAAATAAATAATTAATTTTAAAATCCATTTATTATTTTTTTTAACAACTGCAATCCAATCATATTTTTGATTTTTTTTAACATTATAAGAAAATAACCATTTAAGAACAAATAATACGTAAATAATATTAATTTTTTTTGTATTGGAATGCCAACCACCTACTATATATTTTTTTTTGTTTATTAAAATAATTTGTTGCCAAAAATATATTATTTGTAATTTATCAGGTTTATAATAAAAAATTTCTCGTTCATTTGAGAACCACCATATAGCATGATCTAACATGCTAATTTTTTTTGAATTTATCATTTTTTGTCTATTAAATTTTAAATTTCTTGAAAAAAGGTATGTCCAAATATGGCTATCATTAATTTTATTAACTTTCTTCTTCATTATACTAATTTTAAATGTTCTAAAACATTTGTAATATTATTTTTTTTAATTTTTACAGTCTTACTTTTATTCAATTTCGAGACTCTTTTTAATTTATCTAATAAGATTTTAACCAAAATTAAAAAATTTGGATTAGAAATATCTTTGATTTCAAAAGAAAAATAATGACCAAGATGAACTAAATCTTTTAGTTGATTTTTTTGATTTTTGTTTAATGCTATAAATATACTTGGTATATTTAAGAAAGAATTTTCATAAATTGAATTCCCCGATGAACCCATAAACAAATCAATTTTATTAATATAATTTGACAAAGATAATTTTTGAAAAATAATATTTACATTTTTATTTAACTTTGAAATATTTAATAAATATTTGTAGTTTTTTGCTAGTACTCCAACACAAATAAATAAATTATAATTTTTATTAAGACCTGTTTTTAAAAAATTTTTTATAAATAATTTTATTTTATTAAAATCAAAGCTATTTCCAAAGTTAATCATAATGTTAAACTTTTTATTTATAAAATTTCTTTTTTTTTTAAATATACTGTCATCCAAAAGTACATATTCAGTTCCCAAAAGTAATCTACATTTTGGGTTAGTATTTCTTTGGATTATTTTTTTTTGTTTTTTGTCTGTTTGATGCTTATAATTTAAAAGGTAATCGCAATAAACTTTTTTGACTAGATCGTCGATAACAACTAATTTATTTGTAAAATTATAAACTTTTTTATGCCAAATTGAATTAAACCTATAGTCATCAACAAATATGACTGCTTTTTTTAGGTTAGCTGTATTTTTTAAAAATATGGACGCATCAATAGATTGGTTTTGATACGTATGCTTATTATATAAATATATAATATTAAAAGGTTTAATCAAATTTTGAATTTTTAAGTTTGTTATTTGATTATCAAGAACTATATAAATTTTATATTTTTTTTTTATTTTATTTATAATTTTTAAACATCTAAATAAATGACCAAGCCCAATACTATTATCTACATTCAATCTAAATACAGCATTTTTTTTTATTTTTTTTTGATAAATTTCCACGATAGTCTTGTGCCTTTTTTTAATTCATTATTAGAATTTTTATTTAAAAAATTTTTTAAAAACTTTGGATGAAGTCCGTATGTCGGTCTAATTGACCGAATATTTTCTTCAGTAAATTTCTCACCTTTTTTAATATTTTTCACAACGTAAAGGGATCTTCTGCCATTTAAATTCATTTTAGAAGATTTTGAAACACCAAATTTTACTTGTCCCGATGATATTTCATTCTTCCTTATAGTTTTGATCATTTTTTTAAGTTCTTCGTCATTTATGGAAAAAAAACTATCTACAGAATCATTTTCTTTTAATCCAACATGTTTTTCAATCATGCATGCGCCTAAAGAAGCTGCGTGTATTGAAGTAGAACTTCCTAAAGTGTGGTCAGAAAAACCTGTCAAACATTTATATTTTTTTTCTAAAGCTCTCATTGTTATTAAATTCACTTCATTCAGCGGTGTTGGATAAGATGATGTGCATTGTAATAAAATTAAATTTTTATTCTTTTCCTTTTTTACTGTTTTTACAGCCAAATTAAGATCTTTTATATTTGCTAATCCATTTGAGATAATTATTGGTTTTTTTGTTTTTGCAACTGCAGATATTAGTGGAACATCTGTTATTTCTGGCGAGGCGATCTTATATGCTGGACAATTTATTTTTTCTAATAATTTTAAACTGGTTTTATCAAAAACAGATGCAAATATTATTACATTTTTTTTTTTGCAATAATGAAAGATTTTTTTATACCATGAAAAAGGTGTTTCAGCTTTTTTATATAAGTCATATAATGTTTTATATTTTGCCCATGTATTGTTTCTTGATATTTTAAAATCTCTTTTTGAGCTCTCTATTGTAATTGTTTTTGCCTCATATGCTTGAATTTTAATTGCATCAACACCAGCTTTTGATAATTTATTAATCAATAATTTTAAATTTGAAAAATTACCGGAATGATTAGCTGATATCTCTGAAACTATAAAACATCTTCCTTTTTTAATTTGCTTATAACTAAATTTTATTATCTTATTAAAAGTCATAATTTTTTATTTTATTAATTCTTATTTTATTTATATTCTTTATATATTTTTTAATAATAAAATTTATTATTACTAACTCAATGCAAAAAATAAAAAATAGAGCTAAAAAAAAGATAAAGCTTAAAAAATTAAAAGTTTCAGATTTTTCAAACGAATATATTATGTGGTTGAATAATCCAGAAACTGTAAAATACACTGAGCAAAGATACAAAAAAAATTCTAGGAAAGATATTGAAAAGTTCGTCAATAATATAAATAAATCAAAGGACTCTTTCTTATACGGAATTTATATAGAAAAAAACAATAAGGAGGAACATGTGGGAAATATTAAAATTGGACCAATTAATTTTAATCATAAAAGTTCATATATTTCTTATTTAATAGGAAGCAAACAATTTACAAATCAAGGAATTGCTACTCAAGCAATTTACTTAATAATTGATATTGCAAAAAAAAAATTTAAGTTAAAAAAACTATTTGCTGGAGTGTATTCAATGAATAAGGCATCAAGAAGAGTTTTAATAAAAAATAAATTCAAGTGTGAAGGTATTCTCAAGTCAAGTATTCTGTTTAAAAATAGAAGATATGACAGTATGATATATGGAAAAATATTATAGAGAAGTTTAAATGAAACATAATAAAACATTAATAAGTTTTATTATTCCTTTTTATTATAATAAAAACTTATTGAAAAAATATGCTATTAATTTAAATCTAATATGTAAAAATATCCCAGTTGAAATCATTTATATAGATAACGGTTCAACATATAAGGAATATGAAAATTTATTAAAGCTAAATCTTGAAAATAATTTATTTATATAATGCCTAGTAGAATTGCAATTATACCAGCAAGATCCGGGTCAAAGAGAATTAAGAATAAAAATCTGATTAATTTTAATGGAAAAAAATTAATTTTTCACACTTTAGATCAAATTAAAAAAACTAATATGTTTAAGAAAATACATGTATCCACTGAAAGCTTTAAAATTAAAAAAATTGTTGAAAAAAAAAATTTTAAAACTGATTTTTTAAGGCCAAAAAAATTAGCAGATGATAAGACACCTTTAAAAGATGTAGTAAATTTTACATTAAAAAAATATTTGAATAATAATATTAACTTTGATGAAGTTTGGTTATTTTTTATTTCTAACCCCTTCTTAAATACAACGCATATAAAAAATGCTTACAAATTATACCTGGCTGACAAAAAAAAATATTCGATCATGAGTGTCTCTGAATACAATTATCCTATTGATTGGGCTCTTACAGAAAATAAAAATTCGTTATTAAAACCTCTTTTTAAGAAAAATTTTAAATTAAATAAAAGGAAAATTTATTGTGAGGCAGGAATGTTTATTATTTATCAAAATAATTATCTAAAAAATAAAAATAGTTTAAATTATAAACCATATAAAATACCAATGTGGGAAACAGTTGATATAGATACAAAAGAAGATTTGATATTAGCCTCAAAACTTAAAAATTAAATGAAGATTTACGATTATTTCCAAAATAATGTTTTAAAAAATCCAAATAAAACTTTTCTTAAAAGCGAGAAAACTTCATTCAAATATTTCGAAGTAAGCAATCTTGTAAATAATTTTGAAAAAAATAAGTTTAAAGGAAAATTTATAACAATTATCGATAAAAATTCAGTTTTCTATTTTGTATTATACATTTTGTGCTCAAAAATAAATAAAACGTTAGTTACAATTGATCACAATAATAATTATAAAGTGATTGAGAAACAAATCAATGAGTTCAAATTAAATAATATTTTCTGTAACAATGATATAAAAAAAAAACTAATTCTAAGTAATCCAAAGTTAAATTTTATATCAAATATTAAAGAGGGAGGTTTAGAAAATAATTATAAAAAGTATTTGAAGTGTAGGCAGTTTCTTTTAACTTTTTCATCTGGCTCAAGCAGTAGACCAAAACCAATAATTTTATCGGAAGATACCAAAATTTTAAGAGCTAAATCTAATATAAACGTCTTTAAATTAAAAAATAAAGATAGTTTAATTATATCAACACCCCTTCATCATACTCTTGCTATAAGACTTATGACTATAGGGATAATTTTAGGATCAGAAATATTTTACTTAGAAAAATATAATTTAGAAATTTTTTTGAAATGTTTAAAAAAAACAAAATCTAAATTTACGTACTTTGTATCTAATCAATTAAGCGAAATAGTAGAAAATAGAAAAAATTTATCTAGATTAAAAAGTTTAAATTGCATTGTATCATCATCTTCTAAACTTAACTTAGATGTAAAAACTAAACTTGTTAAACTTTTTAAAAAAAAAATCTTTGAGATATATGGTCTTTCTGAGGCTGCAGTAGTGTCAAATTTAGATTTAAAAAAAAACAATAGATACACAGATTCTGTTGGGAGAGCGATCCCAGGAGTAAAAATTAAAATTGATTACTTGAAGAAAAAAGAATTTGGTGAAATTTTAATTAAGTCTAATTATTTATGTACAGGATATTATTTTAATAACAAAATCAAATACTTAAACAAGGAGAAATATTTTAGAACTGGAGATTTAGGTTACTTAAAAAATAGATTTTTATATTTTAAAGGAAGAAGCAAGAATATGATAAAAATTAATGGAGTATCAATATTTCTAGATGACATAGTTAATATATTAAAAGTAGATCAATGCGTGAAAGATTGCATTGCTATACCTATTGAAAGAGAAGGTAATATAAATCCAAGAATTTGCCTTCTATTTGTTAAAAATATATTTGATACAAATAAAATTAAAAAGTTTTGCTTAAAAAATCTTCATGTTTATCAAATTCCAACTTACTATTTAAAAGTTGATAAAATACCTAAAAATAAAATGAATAAATTAAATATGACTGAAATTAATAAAATAATAACAAGTAAACTGAATAAAAATTGAAAAAAAAAATAAATAAATTAAGTAATATTAAATTATATTTAAAAAAAATATTATTTAAAAAATATACACCAAAAAATTATTTGACCACAGACCTTTTAAAAACTGATAAAATTGATTCTATGGTAATCTTTAAATTAATTGTTACTTTAGAATCTAAATATAAAATAAAAATTAGTGATAACGAACTATTTTCAGGAAAGTTTAAAAATATTGAGAATATATCAATACTTATAGAAAAAAAAATCAATGCAATTAAAAAAAAATAAAACCTGGTCTAAAGCAAAAAAAATAATAATTGGAGGTAATTCTTTATTATCTAAAAGACCAGATTTATTTTTACCAGATTATTGGCCAACTTATTATTCGAAGGCGTCAGGTGTCAATTTGTGGGATGAAAAAAAACAAAAATATATTGATATGATTTTTGCTGTAGGACAGAATACTCTAGGATATTCTAATCCCAAGATAGATAAAGTAGTTAAAAAAAATTATTTCTAAAGGAACTATGACAACTCTTAATTGCCCGGAAGAATATTTGCTAGCAAAAAAGTTAGTTAAACTTCATCCCTGGTCAGATATGGTAAAATTTGCAAGATCTGGTGGAGAAGCTAATTCTATAGCGATAAGGATTGCAAGGGCAGCAAGCAAAAGAGATAATGTTGGAATATGTGGTTACCATGGTTGGCATGATTGGTATCTATCTGTTAATTTAAGATCAAAAAAAAATTTAAACACTCATTTATTGCCTGGTCTAGAAACTGATGGTGTTCCAAAATCGTTAAGAAATAACGTTTATGCTTTTAATAATAATGATTTATATGCTTTAAAAAAAATTTATCACAAACATAAAATTGGTTCACTTATAATAGAAATTGCTAGAAATCATATGCCAAATGAAACTTATTTAAAATCTGTTAGGGAATTTTGTAACAAAAAAAAGATAGTATTAATCTTTGATGAATGTACGAGCGGATTTCGTCGTAATCTTGGAGGAATTCACCTTTTGGCAAAAGTATATCCAGATATTGCAATGTTTGGAAAAGCACTTGGAAATGGTTACGCTATTACAGCAGTAGTAGGAAAAAAAAAAGTAATGGAAAAAGCAAAGAATTCTTTCATAAGTAGCACAATGTGGAGTGAAAGAGTCGGTTTTGTAGCTGCATTGGCAACATTAAAGGAAATGGAGAGAACAAAAAGCTTCAATCAAATTATAAGTAATGGAAAGTATATTAATAAGAAATGGCTAGAACTATCTAAAAAATACAATTTAAATCTTAAAATAAAAGGATTTGATTGTATTACCTCTTTTGAATTCCCAAAAAATAATCAAATTTACAAAACATTTATATCACAGGAAATGCTAAAAAAAGGTTATTTAGCATCAAATTTAATTTATATAAGCACTAAACATACTAAAAAAATTATAGATAACTATATTCAAGCATTAGATAAAGTTTTTTATTTAATTAAAAATAATAAAGCAAAAGTTATAAAATCTCTTCTGAAGGGTCCTGTTTCAAAAAAAACATTTAAAAGGTTAAATTAATTTTTGTTAATTATTATTTTATTATTAATAATGGAGTAATATTTATCAAAGTTTAAATTATCAAAATTTCTATGTGAAATTATAATAATTGTTTTATCACTATATTTTTTAAATAGATTATTCATAATCAAATTCTCAGTTTCTTGGTCGACTGCATTTGTTGACTCATCTAAAATTATTAAGTCTGGATTTGTATATAACAATCGAGCTAATGCTATTCGTTGTAACTGGCCTCCGGATAATCCTTCTCCATCATTCGATATAAAAGTATCTAAACCTTTTTTCATTTTTTTTACATCATCATAAATTTGTAAGTCTTGAAGGTGTTCAAAAATTTTTTTTTCATTTTGTTGATCTTTTGACATTCCAAGACAAATATTTTGTTTAATAGTATCTGCTATGAAAAAAGGTTTTTGCGTTAAATAACCCAAATTTGAGATCCTAAATGGAAATCTAATATTTTTTTCATCGATAAATAAATTTGTTTCTTTTATTTCAATTAAACCAGATACAATATTCATTAATGTAGATTTGCCA